>NZ_JAMYQN010000023.1:0-95789 GCF_040320905.1 Mesorhizobium sp. M0590 | reverse complement strand
CGATGGGACGGGCGATGGTCGATCTCTATTGCGCCTCGTTCCGGCAGGTGCCGAAGCGGATCGTACTCGACATTGACGACACCTTTGACGCTGTGCACGGAGGCCAACAGCTTCGCCTGTTCAATGCCCACCATGACGAGTACGGGTTCCAGCCGATCGTAGTGTTCGATGGTGCGGGACGGTTCGTCAGCGCGATCCAGCGACCGGCCAAGCGGCCGAGTGGGGCTGAGATCCGCTCCCACCTGCGCCGCCTGGTGCGGGCGATCCGGAGCAACTGGCCGGACATTCGAATCCTGCTCCGCGGTGATAGCCATTATTGCAGCCCGCAGGTCATCGACTGGCGCGCCAACGACGTCGACTTCATCTTTGGTCTCGCGCCCACCACAACCCTGCGCAAGCATGTCGCGGATCTGGAGGCCAGCACGACGGCGCGCTTCGAAGCGTCGGCCAAGACAGGCAAGGTCCGCAGGTTCAAGGAGTTCGTTGACGGCGCCGCTAGTTGGAGCCGCGTCGGGCGCATCATCGCGCGGGTCGAGGTCGGCGCCCAAGGTGGCGATATCCGCTTCGTCGTCACCAACCTTGCCGGTGGCAAGGCCAAGGCGCTCTACGAGGATGTCTACTGCCGGCGCGGCGCGGCCGAGAACCACATCAAGTCGTGGAAGACGCATCTTGCCGCCGACCGCACATCCTGCACCAGAGCGACGGCCAACCAGTTCCGGCTATTCCTGCATGCCGGTGCTTACTGGTTGATGTGGGGCTTGCGGGCCGCGATGCCGAGGCGCTCGAGCTTTGCCGTCGCCCAATTCGACACGCTGCGATTGCGCCTCATCAAAATCGCTGCGCGGGTGGTCGAGATGAAATCGCAAATCCGCCTGCACCTGCCGACATCGTGCCCCGACCAGCGCATCCTGCGCATCGTCCTCGATCGCATCCCCCAACTCGCGACATAACGATGGGGGCAGACGCCCCGAAACGAACCCGTCGACCGCAACCTGCAAACCCCCGCCTGCCATCACGACGGAGCAATCCCGGCGCCTGACGAGGCGCGTGGAAAAGCACCGCAACGGCGACCACAACGTCGCTTCAGGCCGTCAAAAGCTTATCGCCGTGCATCAAGGCGGCTAGAAGCGCGCCGGCAGCCTGGCGGGGGGCTTGGGGTTAGACTGCCGGCGCACGCCACTCATGAAGAGCGGCCCCTTTTTGCGGTTCCGACACCAATAGTCAACCCGGCAGCGTCTGGATGCCCGCTGTGCTCTTTTCAGAGCGGCTCGCGATGCCGCCCATGTCGGCCGATCCTGCCTAGGATGGGGGGCCACTCTCGTCGGCCGAGTTGATGCTCCAGCCAGTATCACCTTGCCGACCAGCATGGGTTCGCCGTTAGCAATCCATCCTCGCGAGCCAATGCTATCGTGCACGTGTCGCAGCACTCCGGGCGGCTATATCGCCTAAGACAGCATGACGAAGCGTTCCAACTTCCTGTTCGGCGAGCCCGCGTGCAGTTCCTGACTCCGACAGTGGACGAGAATTCTCTTGGCGGTACTGCGCCAGAAGGCATTCGCGTACAACGGAATCAAGCGACGACTATCAGCCGCAAACGTCACATCACAAGAGCGGTCTTCCACCCATTGCAGATTATCCGACTGATCAGGCGGCGTCCGATATGTCCGACTCTGCCTCAAGAATTCCCACAGGTATGGACAGCGATCTCGCTATCCGATTCCGATAGCCCTTATTGTACTTTAGACCCCGCTCGATGTTTTGGATTTCCTGAGCGGCAAGCCCGCACGCGACCGCGAGGTCCTCGATTGAATACCCAAGGTGCTCACGATAAGCGCGGATGATGTGGGTCCCCTGCGACATAGCCGTCAAGACTGGCTCGGGAATGCGCGAATCCTTCATAAACATCTCCAAGAAGATGGGAGCGCCTGACAAATCGGGAGATTTCCTCCCCGACCCTGGCGCACACCCAGCAAATCAAAAAAATGGACGTCCATTCGGCCGGACCGGCCTCATCCATGGAATGGGCCACTTGAAATTGGCAGCCGGGTCGGAATATGGCGGCTCACCTGCTTTTGATCAAGTTCTAAGAACCTGCCCGCCATGAGATGGCCTGATCGGCTGTAGCGCATTCGACCTGCGATCCTACACGACTCATTCTCCCCGATGGCTTTCTTGAACAGCAACTCGAACTCTCACTGACGCCTCCAGTGGCTATTCGCGGCACCGTCCACCCAGCCTCGCGGACGCTGATACCTTCGACCAATTTCCACCGCCGATGCAGCGAAGATGGACAAGCATCGGCACCTATAAAGGTTCACAATCACTCGACCGTGACCGATTTTGCGAGATTGCGCGGCTGGTCTACGTCTGTGCCCATGAAGAGCGCCGTGTGGTAGGCAAGAAGCTGTATCGGCAGCGAGAAGATCATCGGCGCGATAATCTCGTCGACAGCCGGCAACACGAGCGTGTGCATGGTGTTGAGTTTCGATGCGGCTGCCCCTTTTTCATCGGTGATGAGGATAATCCGCCCTCCACGGGCAGCCACTTCCTGCATGTTGGAGACGGTCTTGTCGAAAAAGCGATCATGGGGCGCGATGACGATCACTGGCATGTTGTCGTCGATCAATGCGATCGGACCGTGCTTCAATTCACCCGCCGCATAGCCCTCGGCATGGATGTAGGAAATCTCCTTGAGCTTCAGCGCACCTTCCATGGCTAGCGGGAAACTGGTGCCACGGCCGAGATACAGGACGTCACGACACTTTGACAGTTCGCGCGACAGGAACTCGATCTCCGGCTGGATGCTGTTGAGTACCTGGCCCATGACGCGCGGCACTTCGGCGAGGCTCCTGACGAGCGCCTGCAGCTCGTCTTCGGTTACGGTCCCGCGGGCTCTGGCGGCGCCGATGGCGAGTGCGGCTAGAACCGCAAGCTGGCAGGTAAACGCCTTGGTGGAGGCGACGCCGATCTCCGGTCCGGCAAGGATCGGGAAGACCGCATCGGCCTCCCGAGCGATGGTCGATTCGCAGGCATTGACGATAGCGCCAATTTTCAGCCCACGCTCCTTGCAGTACCTCAACGATGCGAGCGTATCGGCGGTTTCGCCGGACTGCGAAATGAAAAGAGCCGCCGACTGCGGCGACAACGGGATCTCGCGGTAACGGAATTCGGACGCAACGTCGATTTCAACCGTCAGGCGCGCATAGCGCTCGAACCAGTATTTTCCGATCAGTCCGGCGAGATAGGCGGTCCCGCAGGCCGAGATCGCCAAGCTCGGGATCCTGGCGAAATCGATGCCAGAAACCATGTCGGCGCGATTCTCTATGATGTTGCTATAGTGACGGAGAGCATGGGCGATGACTTCGGGCTGCTCGTAGATTTCCTTCTCCATGAAGTGGCGATGGTTGCCCTTGTTGGCCAGATCGGCCGCGGCCGTGGAGGTATGGCGCGGACGCTCGACGGGATGGCCGTCGAAATCGAAGATATGGGCGCCCGAATTGCCGACAATGGCCCAGTCGCCCTCGATGAGATAGGTAATTTCATTGGTGAAGGGAGCAAGCGCGATCGCGTCGGAGCCCAGGAACATCTCGCCGTCGCCGTGACCGATCGCCAGCGGTGGTCCGTTGCGCGCCGCCATGATGGTCGACGGATCATCTTCGAAGAGGACGGCAAGCGCATAGGCGCCCCTGACGCGTTTCAGCATGGCACGCATCGCCTCTTGCCGCCTCATGCCCTCCCGGCGGTGTCTTGCCAAGAGATGCGCGATGACCTCGGTGTCGGTGTCGGTCTGGAACTCGGCGCCAGCCGCCGCCAATTCGTCCTTCAGCTCGGTGAAATTCTCGATGATGCCGTTATGGACGACGGCGACACCGTCGGCAAAGTGCGGGTGCGCATTGCGTTCCGTCGAGGCCCCATGGGTTGCCCAACGCGTGTGGCCGATGCCGATGTTGCCGCTCAGCGGCTCTTCCTTCAGTCTCCTCTCGAGATTGACGAGCTTGCCCTCGGCGCGCCGGCGGTGCAAGACACCTTCGGTGATCGTCGCAACGCCGGCGGAATCATAGCCGCGATATTCCAAACGCTTCAATGCGTCGACCAACCGATCCGACACCGTCTGTTGCCCAACGATGCCAACAATCCCGCACATGTTCGTCTTCCCATTCTTGCCGGCAGCTTCAGCCTACGCGAGACGGATACCCATCCGGCCGCTTTCATTGGGGGATCTTCTAGTAGTATTGGGTAATATTGGTATAATTGATTGTAGGGATAGCTATCATCCACCCCATGGATAAGCCGCGTTTGGGGCCCTGATCTAACTTCCTCGTTGCGCCTGACGTCCTCATGACCGAACGCAAGCCCACACCCCGCGGCACGAAGGAACAATCGGCCATGCGCGATCATCCCGGCCACGCACCTGACACGAAGCGCCGCCGCTCGTGGTCACGCGGTGATCGGCATGATCACACAGCACTGTAGTTAGGCAGCATCAGCGACGCATGGTCGGCATCATCATCATCGGCAACGTCGGCGCCGTCGGCATGATTCACGTGTTCGTCACGTTGATCATAATCATCGTCGCCGCCGATCTAGTTTCTGATTGCCTGCCGCTTTGACGCGGCTTTCGCCGGTGGAGCTTAGCCCGCGATGGCCTATCAATACGCTGTTAGTCGGCATAGCCGAAACCGAGAGTCAGGCGGCGCAGGCCACAGAGCACGTTCAGCGACCGTTTCAGTCAGCGCCGGCTTTGTCGGGGTTCGTAACGGTCATCAGGATTCTCGGGGCATGAATGCACTATCACGAAAACGTTGGTTCTCAGTGCTTCGTCCGTATTACTCAAACCCGATTCCCGCAGCGGAAGAAGTAGGCGCGTGTCACGTCTTGTACAAGGCACAATAGCAGTGAGAAATGGAGATTGATGCCTGCGCGTTTTCGAATAAGACAATCACCAAGCTGTCACCCGAATTACATCAGGAACTGTCTATAGCCGCCGCCCATCAGGTAGCGGCCACGTTGGATGGCGCGACGCACCTGATCGCGAAGATGGCTACCTGGATGAGACCAATCTTCTTCGACACGGCGTCTCCCGAACAGGGCAATGGCGATCTCCTGATGAGATGCTCCCGCAAGCGAGCCATCCAAAGCCTGGAGCACGATACGCAGACGCGCTCCGCGGGGTTCCGGCGGAAAGCAAGCAGCTGCCAGGCGGCCGCAACCATTGATGTCGTTCAGGAACTGAAGGGCAGCGACATGGAACTTCAGGTGCTGCGGCTGCACGATCGCGTCGACATATAGCCGCAACGGGCGGAGAACGGATGCACCGGAAAGGGCGATCTGCAGACTCCGGCAGTCCTCCCTCAGCAGCACGTGCTGCACGCCGGCAGGTGTCAGCAGGATGTCCTTGCAGCATGAGAGCGAAGGGAGATCAAGCGGTTCAAAATCGTGGTCGAGCCCAACCGGCTCCGCGGCCGCTCGTAGAATACGGGCGCAGTCGCGCGGATCCCAAAAGACCCTTGCCGACGTAGCGTCCGACTGTGGCGCGTCCGCGAAAAAGGAGGCTCCATTGTCTTAGGAAAGATGATCCTGTCGTCAACTCGATTATCTTCATGTCGGCCTGGGCTCCGACAATGTAGGCGGACGGTGCCATTTTGGCGTGGTCGCGCTGAAATTGTGGATTGCGCCGAAGAAACTCCCAGGCCCAGGCAGTGCGTGGCAATCGTCTGGCGTAGTGGTAAGCTTCGTGACGACGCCAGTCCGGCCAGCATACAAGACCGACCGTCGCTTCCTTGGGCAGACCAGCATCCTTCACGGCTCAGGTGTCCACAATGGCGCTATGCCGACGGGCCTAGAACCGGTTGCCACAGTACCGGTCCGCTCAGACGTCCCCTGCTGCGGATGCGCAAAAGGCTCGCGCGGGAAATCTCGAGAAACCCGGCCACCGCCTCCGTTTTGCCGACGGACTTGGGTTGTCCGATGCGCGACAATGGCCACGTCGCGAGGCGAAGGATCCGTTCCATGCGCGTGTCCGTCACCGTTACTATCCGGGTCAGATCCTTGGCCAAGCCGAACTCGATCATGCCCGCGAAGAGCTCGTAGGTTGCCTGGGCCAGTCCGCCCGCTGCCTTGGGCGCCGACGGAGGGAGATCGAGCGCGAAACGACTGCTCTCCCATATGTCGGAGGTCGAGGGCACGACGTCAGCACCCAGCAGCACCGGGAACGTGTCGCGCAACATTGTGGGTCCGGTGCTGGGCAAAAGACGCACGCAACCGCGAATTCGCCAGTCGGATCCCTTGAGGAGCAGATAGACAGGCTTCAGACCATCAAACGGGTCTGTTTCCATCTGGTCTTCGGTATCAACTTCCCAATCGAGCCTTTCCTTGAACACCCGAAACCTGAGCCCGTGCATCTCTTTGAGCTCGCTTGCGAACTCGTCGTAAAGGTCTGGTGTTATCAGCTGCATCATGGTCGCCTCCGTGCGGGATGTGTTCCCGCCATCGAAGGGCAAACCCGGCAGCGATGCAGCCTGTAGAGGTTTACAGCTATCGTGGCCGACGAATCAGGATCTCGCCTGGCCGGAGGCAGCCAGTCGTGCAACGGCCTGGTTGATCGTTCGAACGCCAAGCTTTGCCTTCGCGTTTTCCAGATGAAAGGTCACGGTGCGCTTTGAGACGCCGAGAAGCTGGCTGATAACCCAAGCCGACTTGCCGCGCGCCGCCCATTTCAGGCACTCGAACTCCCGCGGGGTGAGCGTTACACCATCCACCACGCGATCGTCGGCGAGCCTGCGCCGGACATGGATATGAAAGTTGATGGCGACCAGCTGCAATGCTTTTTCGTAACGTGTCAGTGATCGCAACAGAGGCGGGCGGGACTCGTCGGAAGCAAAGGTCAGGGCAGCAAACCGGCCGCGATGATCATGCATGGATATCGTCAGGCCGCCGCGGATGCCAAACTCAGCCGCACTCTCCAGAATTTGTTGCTGCGAATTCGGCAGACAGTGCCGAGCGCGATCCACACCCCAATCGAAGGTATCCCAGCCTTGCAGCCCGCGCAGGATGACCGGATCAAGACTGTGGTACCGCTGTTGCAGATAACGTGATGTCCAGGATGAAGGATAGTTTGAGATCAATTGCGGGGCGTCGCCGGGGGCCGACGGGTAAGTGAAATAGGCGAATAGCGGAAAATCGAAGCCGGCTGCAGCGGATGCCATTGCCTCACGGAGATCGGCAGCATCAACACTTGCAGACAGTTGCTCGACGAAGTTCTCAAACACGCGATGCATTTGCGCTTTGCGTAACCTCCGTGATCGCTCGATGCCAGGCAGAGACCTTGTTTTAAACGATCCCGGACGGATACAGCGCGTGCCGAGAACCCCGTTAATCTGTTGAAACCCGTGATATTCTGACGTTGTCTATGAGCCGTGTGCCGCCGAGCCAGGCCGCGACAAGCAAGCGTGCAGGTCGGTCAAGGCTTATCATGGGTCGCAGATCTGCCTCGTCGCGAAATTCCAGGTATTCGACCTCGCGATAGCCCGCAGCCAGAATTGCTGCGCGCGCTTCGGCAAGCGTTGGCAGGACGGGCGAGCCGCGGGCAAGCCGCTCAGCCGTCTCGAGCAAGACCGATGGTAGCTCGGGGGCAACAGCACGCTCTGCTGGCGAGAGCCGGACATTGCGCGATGATAGTGCAAGACCGTCGGCTTCGCGGACTGTCGGACAAGGAACAATGGTGATTGGAATATCCAGGTCCCGGGCCATACGCCTGACTAGCTGAAGCTGCTGAAAGTCCTTTTCGCCAAAGAAGCCGAAGTCAGCGCTGGTCTGCAGGAAGAGCTTGGCGACGACGGTCGCCACGCCATCGAAATGTCCCGGCCGGAAGGCACCGCACAGGCCCTCGCTGACACCGGACACCGAAACGGTCGTGGCGAAGGCCGCCGGATACATCTCCTCTGCGTCCGGCGCATAAAGCAGGTGCGCGCCAAGCGGTGCCAGCTTGGCGGCATCCTCGTCCTCGGTGCTCGGATACGCGGCGAGATCGGCCTGGCTGTTGAATTGCTTCGGGTTGACAAAGAGCGTCACGATCACCCGGTCGGCCTTCTCGAGTGCCGCGCGCACCAGGCTGAGATGGCCCTCATGCAGGACGCCCATCGTTGGCACCACGGCAATCCTCACGCCCTCGCGGCGCCATGCGGCGACGATTTGGCGAAGCTGGGCAACGCTCCTGACAATCGGCACGCTCACGCTGCTTCTCCGCTCTTGGCCGCGTCCGCGTCGGCGGGCTTGGGCGCATCGGCAAACACGTGCTCGGCGGCCGGAAACTGGCGCTCCTTCACTTCCCGCGCATAGGCCGCGATCGCAGCCGCAGCGGCCTCCCCCAGTTCAGCATAGCGCTTGACGAATTTGGGCCGGAAGTCGCCGAAGAGGCCCAGCATGTCGTCGACGACGAGAATCTGGCCGTCACAGGCTGCCGAGGCACCGATGCCAATGGTCGGGGTCGCCACCTCCCCGGTGATCCGGCGGGCGAGCGCCTCGGGAACCTTCTCCAGCACGACCGCAAAGGCGCCCGCTTCGCTCACCGCAAGCGCGTCGCGCCTGATGCGCTCGGCATCCCCGCCTCTGCCCTGCACGCGGTAGCCACCGATGGTGTTGATCGCCTGCGGCGTCAAGCCGACATGGGCCATGACCGGCACGCCGCGCGCAGCGAGGAAGCCGATCGTCTCTGCCATCGTTTCGCCGCCTTCGAGCTTGACGGCCGCGCAGCCGGTCTCGGCCATGACGCGCGCGGCATTGCGGAAAGCCTGCTCGGGGCTTTCCTCGAAGGAACCGAACGGCAGGTCGACGACCATCAGCGCCTGCTCGAGGCCACGGCGCACGGCCTGGCCGTGCGTGATCATCATCTCCAGCGTCACACCGAGCGTCGAGGGCAGGCCGTGGAGAACCATGCCGACGCTGTCGCCGACCAGCACCACATCGCAATGGGGATCGACAAGCCGGGCGACTGGCGTCGTGTAGGCGGTAAGGCAGACGAGCGGCGTCCCACCTTTGCGCGAACGAATATCCGGCGGTGTGATCGCCTTGGTGTCACCAAACGCACTCAATGAACCCTCCTTCCCCAACGTTACCAACCGCGGGTGTCGCGTTTGCCACATTTTTGTGCAAGTGCGAAGAGCTAAAAATGGCCGTGCAGCTGTGCGGTGTTGACGTGCGGACAGGCGCGCTTACACTTAAATCGATTCAGGCGCCCCCGAGCTGGCCAACCACTTTCGCGAACATGGACGATCAGGCAAAAGGACCCAGGAAAGACAGAGCCGCCGTCAAGGCCGACGAAGTCAAAGTGGACCTGATCGCCTTTGTCGTCGCCGTAAACGACAGTGAACCCTGTGTCCTCACCATCGGCCAGGCGGACACCCTGCCCTCCGGACCATTTGCGCTTGAGCACCGATCGCTCCAATCCGGTTTGAGGGGGTGGGTCGAGCAGCAGACCGGCCATCCGCTGGGGTATATTGAGCAACTCTACACCTTCGCGGATCGGGATCGCATCGGCGCCGAGCGCCAGCAGCGCGTCATCTCCATCAGCTATCTCGCATTGACCCGCAAGGAACAGGCAGCTGGCTCGCCCAAGTGCGGCTGGCAGAGCTGGTATGAATATTTTCCATGGGAGGACCACCGCTCCGGCACGCCTCCGGTCGTGCTGGACGTTCTGCGACCGCGCCTGATTGAATGGGCAGACGGCGTCAGCGACGCGGCCACGCGACGTGAACGCTGGCAGCGGGCGACGATAGCCTTCGGCTTCGACGACCGCCTTTGGAACGAGGAACTCACGCTTCAACGCTATGAGTTAGTCTACGAAGCAGGCCTGGTCCAAGAGGCCGGAAGCGGACGGGACGCGACGCTGCCTCCGCTGGTGCCTAGCAAGTCTATGGTCGCCGATCATCGCCGCATCGTGGCGACCGGCATTGCGCGGCTGCGCTCCAAGATCAAATACCGGCCGGTCGTCTTTGAGCTGATGCCGCCGGTCTTCACGCTTTTGCAGCTGCAGCGAACCGTGGAGGCGCTTGCCGGCAGGCTCGTGCGTAAGCCGAACTTTCGCCGGCTGATCGAGCAGCAGGAGCTGGTCGAAGAGACCGGAGAGGCAACCGCGGAGACCGGCGGCCGGCCAGCGAAGCTTTACCGGTTCCGCCACGCCGTTCTCGACGAGAGGGTCATCGCCGGGACAAAATTGCCGCTGGCGCGGGGTTGACATCGCTTATACTCACAGCAAGTATATGCTGGTTATTTTCAACTAGAGTATAAGCTGGAGGGGTCGATGAGCGCCATGCTGCCTGCGACCGCGTTTCTCTACGAGCGCGTCCGACGAGTGATCCCGCCGATCGAATGGCCGGCTTTCGTCGAGGATATCGAGGCGATCATTGCACTGAAGCGCGAGCGCAACGCCATCATCCTGGCGCACAACTATCAGACCCCCGAGATCTTCCATTGCGTGGCCGACATCGTCGGCGACAGCTTGGCACTGGCCCGCACGGCTGCGACGATCGAGGCGCAAGTCATCGTGCTGGCCGGCGTACATTTCATGGCCGAAACGGCCAAGCTGCTCAATCCGCAAAAGACGGTGCTCATTCCCGACCTGCGGGCAGGCTGTTCGTTGGCGGAATCGATCACGGCAGAAGACGTGCGCTTGATGCGCCAGCGTTATCCCGGCGTGCCGATCATCACTTATGTCAACACGTCGGCCGAAGTGAAAGCCGAGTCGGATATCTGCTGTACATCCGGCAACGCCAAGGCGGTCGTCCAATCCCTTGGCGTTCCCCAGGTGATCATGTTGCCGGACGAATATCTGGCCCAGAATATCGCCGCCCAGACCGATGTGCAGATCATCGCCTGGAAAGGGCATTGCGAGGTGCATGAGCGCTTTACACCGGCCGACATCCGCGAGTTGCGCGAAAGCCATCCCGGCGTGATCGTGCTCGCGCATCCCGAATGCCCGCCCGACGTCGTGGCTGAAGCAGATTTTTCCGGCTCGACCGCTGCCATGTCCGACTATGTCGAGAGGCAAAGGCCGGCACGTGTCGTGCTGATGACGGAATGTTCGATGAGCGACAACGTCGCGTTAGCGCACCCAGAGGTCGAGTTCATCCGGCCATGCAATTTGTGCCCTCACATGAAGCGGATCACGCTTGCCAACATCCGCATGGCGCTCGAGCAGAACCACCATATCGTAACCATCGAACCCGGGATCGCCGGGCGCGCGCGGCTTGCGGTCGAACGGATGCTGGCAATTTGAGCGCCGATGTCCGCAGCTTCTTCGGGCGGCCCATCATCATCGGCGGCGGCATCGCCGGATTGATGACCGCGCTTCAACTGGCGCCGGAGCCGGTGCTGCTTCTGTCCAGGACGCTGCTGGGAGCTGACAATTCGAGCACCTGGGCACAGGGTGGTCTGGCTGCAAGTTTCGGCGAAGACGACGATCCGGCACTGCACCTGGCCGATACGCTTGCCGCCGGGGATGGTCTCTGCGACAGAGACGTGGCGAGCCGCATCCTCCAAGCCGCGCCCAAGGCGATAGAGGGGCTTGCGGGCTTTGGGGTTCCCTTCGACCGTACGCCGAAAGGATCACTGTGCCTCGGATTGGAGGCCGCGCACAGCCGACGTCGCATCGTTCATGCGCATGGTGACGGCACCGGGCGTGAGATCATGCGTGCCCTGATCGCGGCTGTGCGTTCCACTCCCTCGATTGTTGTCGTGGAGGGCGTGGAAGCGCGCCGGCTGGCGGTGCGAGAGAATGCGATCCGAGGCGTCTGGGCGAGCGGTTCGATAGGACCTGTCTTCTTCGGCTCACGGCGGGTCGTCCTCGCCACCGGTGGGATCGGGGGACTGTTTCTCGACACCACGAATCCTTCGGGCAGTTGTGGACAGGGCCTGGCGCTTGCGGCCCGCGCTGGAGCTGTCCTTGCCGACCTCGAGTTCATCCAGTTCCACCCGACCGCGCTTGACGGCCCGGAACGCCCTATGGTGCTGCTCAGCGAGGCCGTCCGCGGCGAAGGTGCTGCCCTGATCGACGAAACCGGCCAGGCTTTTCTCCAGAGCGTGCCAGGGGCGGAACTCGCGCCTCGTGATGTCTTGGCGCGCGCCGTCTGGAACCATCTTGCCAACGGCCACCGTGTTTTTCTCGACGCGCGGCAACGGCCTGGCCCGGAATTTGCTCGACACTTCCCGACAATCGCATCAGCCTGTCGTGGAGCCGGCATCAATCCCGCGCGCGATCTCATCCCCATTCGTCCGGCCCAACACTATCACATGGGTGGCGTTGCCGTGGACGGCTCCGGTAGGACGTCCGTCGAGGGGCTGTGGGCCTGCGGCGAAGTCGCTTCGACAGGACTGCATGGCGCCAACAGGCTCGCCAGCAATTCCTTGACCGAGGCCGTCGTGTGCGCGCGCTGGGTCGCTGAAAGTGTCGCCGGAACGCCTGCTCGCAGAACAAGGCCTGCGGTTGCGGACGTTTACCCATCGCCCGCTCCGATACCCGTGCGTGTTTTCCTGTCGCGTGCACTGGGCATCGTCCGGGATGGTGAAGGTCTGAAAGCAGCCGCAAGTGCCTTATTGCCGCTCGCCGAAAGCCAGGACGCGGCCTCGGAAGCGGCGGCTGTCGGGCTAATGATCGCGGTTGCCGCCTTGTTGCGCCAAGAAAGCCGCGGCGCTCATTACCGGACAGATTTTCCTCATCATGCGACTGTCGCCCGACGGTCCGAAATCACCCTCGAAGCCGCCTTGGCCGCTGCGCGGGAACTCGGAAGCTCGCCAAGCCTCGAAGGGGCAAAGTGATGACGCTCTCACCGCTTCCCACGGTCATGCTTGAGCCGCTTGTAAGGGCAGCTCTTCTTGAAGACCTTGGCAGAGCCGGCGACTTGACCACGGAGGCCATCGTGCCGAAGGAACGCCAAGCGGGAACCGTGCTGGCGGCGCGCCAGTCCGGAGTTGTCGCCGGCCTCGATCTGGCGATGCTCGCTTTCCGCTTGATTGATCCTGATGTCGAAATCTCGGTGGAGCGGGCAGACGGCTGCAATGTCATGGATGGAGAGGTCATTGCATCAGTGGTTGGCCCTGCCCGGGCCATTCTCACAGCCGAACGGACGGCACTCAATTTTTTGTGCCATCTGAGCGGCATCGCTACAGCAACGGCATCGATCGTCGCTGCGGTTCGTGGATATGGCGCGAAGATCGTCTGCACGCGCAAGACGACGCCCGGATTGCGGGCAGTCGAAAAATACGCCGTGCGCGCAGGTGGCGGATCCAATCACCGCTTCGGCCTCGACGACGCAATTCTGATCAAGGACAACCACATCGCCATCGCAGGCGGCGTTCGCCCGGCGCTCGAGCGAGCACGAAGACGGGCCGGTCATCTCGTCAAGATCGAAGTCGAGGTCGATACGCTGGCCCAGTTGGAGGAGGTACTTGGCTTCGCTCCCGATGCGGTTCTGCTCGACAACATGTCCCTCGCCGATCTTCGCCGCGCCGTCGCAATCGTTGGCGGCCGTGCTATCACCGAGGCTTCTGGCGGGATCGCATCCGATACAGCGCGAGCGATTGCCGCGACCGGCGTTGATCTGATTTCAGTCGGCCGACTGACCCACAGCGCGCCGATCCTGGATATCGGCCTCGACTATTGGGGCTCATGATTGCCTGAGGAACGGACAGGATCGAATCAACTGTCCTTTCCGATCGTCATCAATCAGACAGCAAAGCAAGGCAGAACCGGAGGAACAGCATGGACATGCAAACAGCCAGTCCAACGCAGACATCGCCACAGGCTCAATCCCCTGACCCTGGAGCGTGGACCCTGGAGAAGGCTCGGGCACTTCACGATGCCCCCTTCAACAATCTCCTCTTCCTCGCGCAAACCGTGCACCGCCAGAATTTCGATCCCAACAAGGTCCAGCTCAGCCGGCTGCTCAGCATCAAGACGGGCGGATGCCCGGAGGATTGCGGCTATTGCAGCCAGTCGGCGCATCACGAGACCGGCCTGAAGGCGTCGAAGCTGATGGAGGTCCGGCGCGTCGTCGCCGAGGCGACCAAGGCGCGTGACGCCGGCGCAACCCGCTATTGCATGGGCGCGGCCTGGCGAAACCCCAAGGCGCGCGACATGGATGCGGTGGTGGCGATGGTCGAAGGCGTCAAGGCGCTGGGCATGGAGACCTGCATGACGCTCGGCATGCTCGATCGTGAGCAAGCCGCTCGACTGAAGCAGGCTGGTCTCGACTTTTACAACCACAACATCGATACGTCGGAACGCTACTATAGCGAGATCATCAGCACGCGGAGCTTTGCCGAGCGGCTCGAGACGCTCGAGCACGTTCGCCAATCCGGCATCAAGGTCTGCTGCGGCGGCATTGTCGGCATGGGCGAGGAGCCGGTGGACCGGATCAGCATGCTGGTGACGCTGGCCAACCTGCCGGAACATCCGCAAAGCGTTCCGATCAACATGCTGATCCCGATCCCCGGCACCCCGGTTGCCGACGCCAAGCCCATCGAGCCGATCGAATTCGTGCGCGTGATCGCGCTGGCGCGCATCATGATGCCGAAATCGCATATCCGTCTTTCCGCCGGCCGTACGGCCATGACCGACGAGATGCAGGCGCTGTGCTTTTTTGCCGGCGCCAACTCGATCTTCGTCGGCGACACGCTGCTGACGGCGGACAATCCCGGTGAGGACAAGGATACCCTGCTGTTCCGGCGCCTTGGCATCGAGCCGATGGAACTCGAGGCGCAATGAACGGGGCACCGCTTGCCCGCTATGAGGCGACCTTGCAGGGACTGGCGCGCAAGGACCGGCTGCGGACGCTGAAGCCGTGCGCCGGGCGCGACTTCTCGTCGAACGACTATCTCGGGCTTGCCGCCTCCAAAAGACTTGGCGAAGCGGTTACGGCGGCGATTGCGCGGGGCACGCCGGTTGGCGCCACCGGGTCGCGGCTGTTGCGCGGCAATGCACCGGAACACGAGCAGCTCGAGGCAGACGCGGCGGCATTCTTTGGAGCCGACCGCGCGCTGTTCTTCGGCAGCGGCTACATCGCCAATTTCGCTCTGCTGACTGCGCTGCCGCAGAAGGGCGACCTTTTGGTCCTCGATGAGCTCGTCCATGCCAGCATGCATGAGGGGGCACAGGCCGGACGTGCCGAGTTCAAGCTGGCCGCGCACAACGACGTCGATGCTGTCGAGGACGCGATCAAGCGTTGGCGCGCCGAAGGCGGCATGGGATGCGTCTGGATTGCGGTGGAAAGCCTATACAGCATGGATGGCGACTGCGCGCCTTTGGAGAGCCTGGCCGCGCTTGCCGATCGGCACAACGCATTCATCGTCATTGACGAGGCGCACGCGACCGGCGTCTGGGGACCGGACGGCCGGGGGCTGGCCGCCGCTTTCGAGGGCCGCGACAACATCGTCGCGCTCCACACCTGCGGCAAGGCGCTCGGCGCATCTGGTGGGCTCGTGACCGGGCCGAGGACACTGTGCCAGTATCTGATCAACCGTTGCCGGCCATTCATCTACGCCACCGCGCCATCGCCGCTGATGGCGGTCGCGGCGCGCGAAGCGCTCGCAATGCTCGCCGACGAGCCGATGCGGCGTTTTCAGCTGCATGAACGCGTCGCCCTCGCAGGCCGCCAATTGGTCGATCGCTGCGGCGTGACACCAAGTGGCTCTCAGATCCAGCCCTTGGTGATCGGCGATGTCAGGCGCACCATGGCAGTGGCGGCGCGCCTGCAGGCCCGCGGCTTCGACATACGCGGCATTCGTCCGCCGACCGTGCCCGAGGGCACGTCGCGGCTGCGCATCTCACTGACGCTCAATATCGGCGAAGCCGACATTTCCGCCATGCTCGAGGCGCTCGTCGAGGTGTTGGCCCAGATATGACCGGAGGCGACATGACCAAGCGCATCGTCATCACCGGAACAGACACCGGAATTGGCAAGACGGTGTTTTCGGCCGGGCTTGCCGGCCTGCTTGACGGTTTCTACTGGAAGCCGGTGCAATCGGGCCTCGACGAGGAAACCGACAGCGAGGTCGTTGCGCGGCTTGCCGGGCTGCCGTCGGGGCGCGTGCTGCCGGAAGCCTACCGCTTGAAGAGCCCGCTTTCGCCGCATCGTTCGGCCGAAATCGACGACGTTTCGATCGAGGCTGCCGATCTTTCGTTTCCGGTCCTGCCGACACCGCTCGTCATCGAAGGCGCCGGCGGGCTGATGGTGCCGCTGAACCGCCGGACAAGGTTCATCGACATATTCGAGCAATGGCAGTTGCCGGTCATTCTGTGCGCCCGCACCGCGCTCGGAACAATCAATCATACCCTGCTGTCGATCGAGGCCCTGCGGGCGCGCGCTATCCCGCTGGCTGGCATCGCCTTCATCGGCGATGAGATGACCGATACGCAACGGACGATCGTGGAATTCGGCGACGTGCCGCAACTCGGCAGGCTGCCGCACCTCGATCCGCTGACGGACAAAACGCTGAGACAAGCGATGATTGCCGGCTTCGACCTCGCTTTGATTGCCGGAGGCGGATAATGCCGCAATCCCGTGTGTGGCATCCCTTCACCCAGCACGCGCTCGAGCCGGCGATCCCTGAAATCGTCCTGGCTGAAGGCGCTTATCTCCACAAAGCCAATGGCGCGCGCATCCTGGACGCCATCTCATCCTGGTGGGTCGTCACGCATGGCCACCGCCATCCGCGCATCATAAAGGCTATCGAGACGACCGCGTCGAGCCTCGACCAGATTATCTTCGCTGGCTTCACGCACGAACCGGCCGAACGCCTGGCCAAGGCGCTTGTCGGTCTCGCTCCCTCCGGACTCGACTGGGTGTTCTATTCCGACAGCGGCTCGACCGCCGTCGAAGTCGCGCTGAAGATGGCGCTCGGCTATTTCCGCAACATCGGCGCGCCGCGCTCGCGCATCGTCGTCATGGAGCACAGCTATCATGGCGACACGATCGGCACGATGAGCGTCGGTGCCCGCGGTGTGTTCAACGCCGCCTACGAACCCTTGCTGTTCGAGGTCGACACCATTCCCTTCCCTGCCGCCGGGCGCGAACAGGAAACGCTAGATCGTTTCGAGGCCCTCAGCCGCGACCAGCGCGCCGCTGCGCTGATCGTCGAGCCGCTGGTGCTTGGCGCCGGCGGCATGCTGATGTATCCGGCATCGGTTCTGTCCGAATTGAAGAGGATCACTGAGGCCTCGGGCACGCTGCTGATCGCCGACGAGGTGATGACCGGGTGGGGGCGTACCGGAACCATGTTCGCCTGCGAGCAGGCGAACATCTCTCCGGACATGCTGTGCACCTCGAAGGGCCTGACCGGTGGCGCAATCCCGCTGGCCGCCACACTCGCCACCGATGCCATCTTCCAGGCTCACTATTCCGAGGACCGGAAGAAGACGTTTTTCCACTCGAGTTCCTACACGGCCAATCCGATTGCCTGCGCGGCAGCACTCGCCAATGTCGAGATCTGGCGTGACGAGCCGGTGGCCGAGCGGATCGCCACCCTGAGCGCGAGGCAGGCCGCCGGGTTTCGACGCTTTCGCGACAATGCCAACTTCACCGACAGCCGCGCGATCGGCACGATCCTGGCTCTCGACCTGCGCGCCGGCTCTGCCGGCTATCTGGCCGAGATCGGACCTAAGCTGCGGGCCTTTTTCCTCGAGCTCGGCCTGCTTGTGCGCCCGCTCGGCAATGTCCTTTATCTCATGCCTCCCTATTGCGTCACCGGCGACGAGCTCGATCGGCTCCATGACGCGATCGAGGAGGCCGGCGAACGCTTCGGTTCGAGCCCATGAGCAGGTTGTCGCGCCTTCTCGGGTTTGGCCATCATGCGCCTGGCCGAAAGGTGGCGAATGCCGAGATCGAGAGCGATCTCGGCCTCGAACCGGGCTGGATCGAGCGGCGTACTGGAATCCGGTCGCGCTTCTGGGCAACGGACGAAGACACGCTGTCTGGTCTTGCTGCGCAGGCCGGCGCCATGGCGCTGGCCAGCGCCGGCATTGCGCGCAACGACATCGGTCTGCTGCTGCTTGCCACCTCGACGCCCGATCACCTCCTGCCGCCCAGCGCGCCCCTGGTCGCACATCGGCTGGGGCTCGGCCGCGCCGGCGCTGTCGATCTGACCGGCGCCTGCGCCGGCTTCATCTATGCGCTGATGTTTGCGGACGGATTTACCCGCCTGCACGGCAAAGCGAGCCTTGTTATCGCCGCCAATATCCTCAGCCGCCGCATCAATCCCTCTGAGCGCGCCAGCGCCGTGCTGTTTGCCGATGCCGCCGGCGCCGTCGTGATCGGTCCGTGCGAGGATACTGATCGGGGGATTCTCGGTGCCTCCGTGGATTCGGACGGCTCGCGATACGGCCTGATCCAGATTCCCGCAGGAGGAAGCAACATCCCGTTCCACGGTGACCTCGACCTCGCGCAAACCCGAATGACGATGACCGACGGCCGCGAAGTGTTCGCAAAGGCCGTCGAGATGATGACCGCTTGCTCGATAAGCGCGCTAGCCGCTGCCGGAGTGCGACCAAAGGATGTCGACCGGTTCGTGCCGCATCAGGCCAATGCTCGCATTTTCGATGCTGTCGGGAGTAACCTCGGCATAGCGGATCAAGCAATTGTCAAGACGATTGCCGAATACGGCAACTCTTCGGCCGCGACGATCCCGCTCTCACTGTCGCTCGCCAATCAAGCGGAGCCGTTTCGGCCGGGCAAGAAAATACTCCTGGCGGCGGCAGGTGCGGGACTCAGCGGCGGGGCGCTCGTCGTCGGGATTTAGCCCAGCGAAGCTGCTCAACATCAGGACTGACTTTGTGAGATGAATAGGACAACGGGACCAATGCGAAAAATAGTCGCCGGCAAGCTGCACGGCATCCACGTCACCGAAGCAAACCTCAACTACCACGGTTCGATAACGCTCGACCCTGACCACTGCGAAGAAGCCGGGATCCTGCCAATGGATTCGTGGAGACATGGAGCAAGACTTCCGGCGCGCGAATCTCGACCTATGTCATCCTCGGCGAGCGCGGCTCTCGATGCTGCATCCTCAACGGCGCGGCCGCCCGGACCTGCCAGCCCACTCCATCCATCTGGACGAAGCGCGCATTCCTCTCTGAAGCCGCGGATCGTTACGTTCGTCATCAACAATGTCGTTGGCTTCTCGCCGATGGCAATGCGCTGACGCGCACGGCGTTGACGACTACATCGGCAGAGGCGCTTCAGCAGAACTTTCGCCGTTTGATGGAGCAGCAGGAACTGGTGGAGGAGACCGGCGAAGTGCTTTTGACACCGGCGGTCGGCCGGCGAAGCTTTATCGCTTCCGCCACCATGTCCTCGACGAAACGGCGGTCGCCCGGACAAAATTGCCGCTGGCGCGGGCTTGACATCCTTTATACTCAACGTAGAAATATACCCTTATAATCAATTCGATTATAACGAGAAATTCATTCGCACCGTCCGAACCCACGGTCTCGCTCGGGAAGCCCGTATGAGTGGATCGAAGTGATCTTGGAAATGAAACGCCCGAGGACGGGCTTTCAACCTTTGTCGTGAAGGAGGTGCCGCGCGAGTGGGCCAATGCCTTGCGGCAACGGTGAAGGATGTATACCGCCAGTAAACGCATGCGTCAAAGTCGCTATCGAATGTACACTTAGTCTAAATGTGCGATACGTTCGATTTGTGCAAGTAACACTTGGAGAAGTGTCGCATAAAAGAAACGTTTAATTATATAAAGCAGGCAAGCTAAACTTTAAACTTGCACAAATGAGTGTAGGGCGCCCTGTTCCATGGCGCCTTTTTTAAGGATTATCATTAGACTCTCTCCCGGGGGAACTGTGGGTGAAGAAACAACGCATCGTCCTGCTGGCAGCTGTTTTGGCGTCTGCCTTTGGCTTTTTTTTGCTGATCCTGATCCTGCAGATGGTCAGTTTTTTGGTTGACTAGGCACGCGCAAGCGGGATGTATCGCGCAGAGACACGCGGAAGTTTTTTTCGCCAGCGAAACCCCGACGACCTGATGGGGAGTCGCGCCAGCAGGGTGGGAGCCACGTCCAGTGCCACCGACCATGCGAGATGCCGATTGTTGGCGCGTCTGTCAGTTCGCGCGGCCATATTCATTCTGGTGCCGATCTGTTGCCTTTTCTGCTTTTCCCATGCGTTTTAGGCCGAGCCAATTTGTGAAGCGGGCGGTCAATGGATCTGCGCCTCGCGATTGCCTGCTGTTGCCTTTTGATCTGGGCGGCATAATCCGAGAGCGAACGCTGCAACCGCGATTCGAATTGCGCGAAGTTGAACCGGACTTCATCCGCCGTCAGGAACTGGTGGGTTGCGCTGGGAAAGCCGGCGACCATCACAAGGTCGCCTTCCTTGACGCCTGCACAGGCTATGGGTAGCCAACTCTCCGGCCGGTAAGGCACATTGTCGCGCGCATATGGCCGGGAGGAACCATCAGGAGCGACATAGGCGCGATAAAAGCCGAAGTCGCCTCTGTGGCGCGGCCACATCCAATTGTCCGTTTCGCCGCCGAAGTTACCGATGCCGAGCGCGGGCGCATAGACAAGGCGCACGTCCTCGATTTCGAGCTTCTGCTGGAGATAGTAGGAGGCGCCGCCATAATAGGCCCCTACGTCGCAGCGGCGATTGGGCTATCCTTCACATGCGGCGATCAGGGCCTTGCGGTTCGTGGCGAGCCGCTCATAGCGGGCAAACCCATTCAGCTTGTCCGAGACGCCCTTGAGCATTTCGGCGGTCACATCCCGCATGTCCTCGATCACATGGATTCGGCTGCCTGGCGCCGCGGGCAATTCTTCACCCAGGGCTCTTCGCCAGAAAGCCGTCTGTGAGATAGTCCTGGCCCTCCTTGCTGCGGTATTGGATGGATTCGAACACGCAGTGATGATTGGTTGCGACCAGCCCTTGTGGACTGACGAACGAGGCGGAGCATCCGCCCAGTGATACGATCGCGTTGAGCGGGTCAGCGTCCAGACGGCCGCATGGCCGCGCCCACTTCCGCAGTCTGGCCCGGCATCCACATACCTTCGTCCGCCGACGTAGCCGTGACCGTCCAGAGCAAGGCGATGGCAGTTGCTTTGGCCAAACATTTCAAATTCGAGTTCATGCTGACTGTCGCTCTCATCTTGCCTCCTGTTCTCCGCAGATTGGATTGGTGACTATCGGGATGGCCGGAGTCCTGGCGCCCGCGCGGCGGCCAACACCGTAAACACCGAGTGGACCCGTTAACCGCAAGAGTCCTGATGGCGCTCACCTCTCATATTTGTCGCGCGCAACGTTTGCGGATCATCCGCTGCACCAATCGTGCCAAATGAATAAAGCCTTCAGTTACAAATGGTGAGCCGCCCCGTCCATGTCCGATCTCCGACGTCTTTCACGTAAAGGGCTCGGTGCTTCCACGCTCGTTTGCTCTTCGCCCGTCCCTCTTCCGTCTTGACTAGCAGGAGCCTACGGCCTATCTCACTGCCGCGTTAGCACTCGCTTCTGGTGAGTGCTAACCACGCTCCGGCAACGGAGAACCGTTCAACATCCGCACCAGGGAAATCCAAAAATGGCAAAGTCGAATTTCCGGCCGCTGCATGACCGCGTGGTCGTTCGCCGCGTCGAGTCCGAAGCGAAGACCGCCGGCGGGATCATCATCCCCGATACGGCTAAGGAAAAGCCGCAGGAAGGCGAGATCATCGCCATCGGTTCCGGCGCCCGTGACGAGGTCGGCAAGCTCGTCCCGCTGGACGTCAAGGCCGGCGACCGCATCCTGTTCGGCAAGTGGTCGGGCACCGAAGTCAAGCTCAATGGCGAAGACCTTCTGATCATGAAGGAAGCGGACATCATGGGCGTCATCGGCTGACACGCCGCCGCCTTTCATCCGCACCATCCAATCTGAATTTCGGGCGAAATGCCCAGGAGTAAAAAATGGCTGCCAAAGACGTAAAATTCTCCCGCGACGCTCGTGAGCGCATGCTGCGCGGCGTCAACATCCTCGCCGACGCGGTGAAGGTCACGCTCGGCCCCAAGGGCCGCAACGTCGTCATCGACAAGTCGTTCGGCGCACCGCGCATCACCAAGGACGGCGTCACCGTCGCCAAGGAAATCGAGCTTGAGGACAAGTTCGAGAACATGGGCGCGCAGATGGTCCGCGAAGTTGCTTCGAAGACCAACGACATCGCCGGCGACGGCACCACGACCGCGACCGTTCTGGCACAGTCGATCGTCCAGGAAGGCCACAAGTCGGTTGCCGCCGGCATGAACCCGATGGACCTCAAGCGCGGCATCGACCTCGCCGTCGCCGACGTCGTCGCGACGCTGATCAAGAACGCCAAGAAGATCAAGACCTCGGAAGAGGTTGCCCAGGTCGGCACCATCGCCGGCAATGGCGACGTGTCGGTCGGCTCGATGATCGCGGAAGCGATGCAGAAGGTCGGCAATGAGGGCGTCATCACCGTCGAGGAAGCAAAGACCGCCGAGACCGAGCTTGAAGTCGTTGAAGGCATGCAGTTCGACCGCGGCTATCTCTCGCCCTACTTCGTCACCAACGCCGAAAAGATGGTTGCGGATCTGGAAGACGCCTACATTCTTCTCCACGAGAAGAAGCTCTCCAACCTGCAGGCCATGCTGCCGATCCTCGAGGCTGTCGTGCAGACCTCGAAGCCGCTGGTCATCATTTCGGAAGACGTCGAGGGCGAGGCCCTGGCCACGCTCGTCGTCAACAAGCTGCGCGGCGGCCTGAAGATCGCCGCCGTCAAGGCGCCTGGCTTCGGTGATCGCCGCAAGGCCATGCTGGAAGACATCGCCATCCTCACCGGTGGCCAGGTCATTTCCGAAGACCTCGGCATCAAGCTCGAGAATGTCGGCCTTAACATGCTCGGCCGCGCCAAGAAGGTGTCGATCTCCAAGGAGAACACCACCATCGTCGACGGCGCCGGCAAGAAGGAAGAAATCCAGGGCCGCGTCGCCCAGATCAAGCAGCAGATCGAGGAGACCACCTCGGACTACGACAAGGAGAAGCTGCAGGAACGTCTCGCCAAGCTGGCGGGCGGCGTTGCCGTCATCCGCGTCGGCGGTGCGACCGAAGTGGAAGTCAAGGAAAAGAAGGACCGCGTCGATGACGCCCTCAACGCGACCCGTGCCGCCGTCGAAGAAGGCATCGTTCCCGGCGGCGGCGTCGCCCTGCTGCGCGCTTCGCTGGCCATCACCGTCACCGGCGCTAACTCCGACCAGACCGCGGGCATCGCAATCGTGCGTCGCGCGCTGCAGGCTCCGGCCCGCCAGATCGCGGCCAACGCCGGTGCGGAAGCATCGATCGTTGCCGGCAAGATCCTTGAGAACAAGGGCGCGACCTTCGGCTTCAACGCCCAGACCGGCGAATATGGCGACATGATCGCCATGGGTATCGTCGATCCGGTCAAGGTTGTGCGCACGGCCCTGCAGGACGCGGCCTCGGTCGCCGGCCTGCTGGTCACCACCGAAGCTATGATCGCCGAGGCTCCGAAGAAGGAGTCGGCTGGCGGCGGCATGCCGGCTGGTATGCCCGGCGGTGGCATGGGCGGCATGGGCGGTATGGATTTCTAATCCAGCCCCCTATCAACCTACAGCGGAAAGGGCGGCAGCAATGCCGCCCTTTTTTGTGTGCCGAGCATGATCGACAGCTTGGAGGTGCAAGTCCTCTACCCAGCTGATGGCGGCGAAGCGCAACGGCGTCGTCGTGAGACGGGTCTGGCCGTGTCCTTTCGTTCAGCCGCTGATCGAAACTCACGATGATCGTGCTGCCTTCCGCCGTGCCGTGGATCTTTACAGGGCTGCGAGAAGGCCTTGCCAACGGCTGGCAGACCCTGGTTGCGGTAGAACTCATCGCATCGTTCGATGGGCTCCGATTACCTGATGGCCTATGGTCGTCAGCTCTTTCAATTTGAACTCGTTCTTTCGGCCATGATCGTGGTCGGCCTGACCGAATTGGTGATCCACGGCCTGCTCACGATTGCCGAAAACTATCTGCAACGCTGGCGTCCGGAGACCCCACGATCAGCCTGATCACGATTGCAGGTCGGGATAGGCTGCGCACGGCGCTTCCATCGCACCGCCGGCCTTCCGCTTCATCGGCCGACATCTGCGGCCGCTTGCGGAGCCGATGGCGCTGCTCGCAATTTGGGAGTTGCTCGCCCATGCCGGCGCTGCTGACCCACGTTTCTACCGCGGCTGGAAGAGGTGGTGGCCGCGGCATGGCAGAGTTCAGCCGAGGTGGCCTTGGCTCCAATCTTCTGGCGAGCCTGGAACCCTGATCGGTTTCGTGTGTGGCAGTGTGGCGGAAACGCGTTTGGTCTGGTGATCGGATTTTCCCGCCTCATCGAACGCCTGAGAGGCTCGTGGTCGCGGTTGTATTAGCGCTATTACGTGACCTGATCACGTTGACGATGCCAGCACCTTCATTGGCCACTTTCTGGACCATGTACGTCACATCAGGCTCCCCCGCCCGATCGACACGAGCCGGCTCTGTAACCAAGCCGCCGTCATATAGCGGTTCCACGAACGGCACTGGCGGCAGTCGTCTTCTCAGCGGCTACAGGTGGACGTTTCAGCATGACGCCAACGAATCCGATGGTGGCAAGGACAGGCAGACCAAGCACCGCGTATAAGCTGTACTCCGCTGGAGTTCGCCTCGGAAGTGGAGCGACAAGGGCCTGATTTGTCTTGCCATGCCGACATTGTCAGCACGCTTTTCGAAGCCTCTGAATTCCTTAGTGTCCATCCCAGCTCGACCTCCGACCATCCCCATTTCCGGCTGCCCGCGGCACGGCAGCCCTTGGCCTCTAGCTGCGCTCGAGCGGATCAGCGTGCCGTCCGCCTCCTCTGGCTGATCAAAATGTCTGCACCCATTTGGCAATGGCCGCTTCGCGCAAAAGTATTCCCCCGTGAGCCGGCTTTCCGAATTGGCTTAACTTCCAAATCTGTGGCTTTGCCTGCATTGCGGAGCGCGGAGTTCCGACCACTCGCCCAAGGGTATGCCATGGCGTTTCGTCTCTTTGTTCCGATCCTTGCCGGTGCAACGCTGCGCGAGCGGCTGCTCGCCTGCATCGGGGCCATGATCGGCATCGCATTGACTGGCGTGATCAGTGCGCTGGCGAACGGGTCTGGCCCACATGTCGCACTGCTGGTTGCTCCAATGGGAGCATCGGCCGTGCTGCTCTTTGCCGTGCCTTCAAGCCCGCTGGCGCAACCTTGGTCGATTATCGGTGGCAATACGATTTCGGCGCTGGTCGGGGTGACCGTGGCGCATTTCGTGCATGAACCCGTTCTTGCTACCGGCATTGCGGTGGCGCTGGCCATCGCCGCCATGTCGTTCACGCGCTGCCTGCATCCGCCGGGTGGCGCCGCCGCCTTAACTGCGGTGTTCGGCGGACCGGCCGTCCTCAGCTCGGGCTTGCTGTTTCCCTTCGTTCCGGTAGCGCTGAACTCGATCGTGCTGGTCGCACTCGGCTACGGCATCCATAAACTGTCGCGGCGCAACTATCCGCATGTGGCGCCCCCCGCCCTTAAAAGCGCGCATGGAACCATCGATCCGCCCGCGCGGGAGCGGGTCGGCTTCCAGCCCGAGGATGTCGATGCCGCGCTCGGCGCGCTGGAGGAAACCTTCGATATCGACCGCAACGATCTTGAGCGGCTGCTACGGCAGGTCGAGTTGCAGGCGATGGTGCGCTCCCACCGGACCCTGCTGTGCGAGGACATCATGTCGCGCGATGTGATTTCGGTCGATGAACATGCGCCTGCCGACCAGGCGCGTCATTTGCTGCTCGATCACAACATCCGGACGCTGCCGGTGACCGACGCCGACGGCGGGCTGGTCGGTGTAGTTGGCCTGCGCGAGCTGACGAAGGCGACCGACGCGGTGAGGGCTGTGATGTCGAAGGCTGGCACCGCCTCTCCCGATACGCCGGCGATGAGCCTGCTGCCGGTGCTCACCGACGGCCGCAGCCATGCCGTGGTCATCGTCGATGCCGAGCGACGCATTATTGGGCTGATCACCCAGACCGACCTGCTGGCAGCGGCAGCGCGCGTGCACATGGCGGACACAACGCTGGCAGCGGCATAAAATAGTGATCCGGACTTGCTCAATCCGGGAAGCCGATGGGGCGCCAATAGGATAGTGGTATTAAGTGCGGCCTTCCGCCTAAGACAATTCCTTTTTACGAGTAGATCAACCCTGAAAGGCGACCGCGTGCTCAGGCATCTGTTCACGTAGGCCAAGTACGACTGCAACAACGGAACACTCTTCAACCTTGCCGGTGGCCAGAGCCAGTCCGCTATGTCGACCAAAGGCGCGGACTACAAATGGAACCATCTGGTGGACGGCTCCTCTGCAACGATGGTAGCGCGGTTCGCATGTCCAAGGCTGGCTTGAAGCTCTACGTCGCGGGTTGAATGATCCTTGGCAAGGGTCGCGGCTCAGACGCCGAGGACGCGGTTCGCAATTCCATGCAGGTGGTCCTTTCCTTTGGTTCCTACATTTCGCCTATGGTGAGGCGCCGCCGACTCCCGTCATGCATCACGCCGACGACCGCCGCTACTCGCCGCGCCAAGAGTTTGACTAGGCCGACGATAGACCCTGAGATAAGCAATTCCGAAACGATGTGGCTTCCTTGCGCGAAGTCGGCTCTGTCGAACAGCGATGTCAACATGATCCTGAGTTCCGAGGGTTCGCCGCGCATCAATCCTATAACCTTGATGACGTTCCTGACTAGGAGGATGAGGCTGCTCCAACACGTCCACGGTGTTAGGAATTGCCATTGCACGAGTTGATCTCGGACTTCTTCGTCGCGCGTCGCCAATTTCCAGCCCAATACCGCGCCTACGCTTGGTACCCGAACCACGCGGCCTATCGCCCTCATGCCCACTTCGAGGACCCTCCAGGATCGGGCCTGTTCGGATAGGTGTGGGAGGCCGAGGCATCAGAGGGAACGGCCAGTCGCTACCATGAGGATGCGCCATCTGCCGAAGAGCCGTACCGTTACCTTCGTCACTGTGCGGAACGCGGGGCGACCGTCGCGTCAGCCATCCGGCTTTGGGTGTCATTTCTCCCCTGGCGGAGTCCACCGCCCCCGACAAAAGCCTGACCTTTGCCAGTCTTCTACGGGCAAGCGTTCGCGCCAAAAGTTCAAAGCCGCGTCCATAACATTCAACAATGAAAGCCAGCCTCATCAGATCGAGCAGAAAGTCGTCGATGGCGTGTGTGAGCGCATCAGACTTTTGTTCAAGCTGAAGCAGCAAGGCGCGCGCCTCTTCGATCGCGGCCCGGCAACCGTCTGCGTTTATCAGTAATCAATCCTGTCTAATATCTGCAAGCCCTCACCTCGCCCCAAGCCAGACTCAGCGCATCGAACGCCGTTGGAGAGAGTTTCCGACGAAAGAACATCGTCGCGTTTCGCGAAAAGGCATCGCTCGGCAAAGTGCCCGTTGATGAAGCATGCTGGGTCAAACGACAAGCAAGAATCCGGGCTCCACCCCGTGATGTCTTCGAAGGCGGGGTGAGCCGGCTCGGGCATGCGTCTCGGCCGCAACCCTTAATCACGAGGAACTGTGCCGCAAGGCAAACAGTTTCTCTCTATTCTTCTAGCCGCCACGGTTCAGCCTAGATTACATGGGAAACGGCAATAACGGAAAGCAAAGGTTGGCAAAATGAGTAGGGTGGCTGGATCAAATGATGATTTGGCTGCACCAACGACCTTTGCGCCACTTTTGCAGCCCACCTTTCGTTCGATCTGGCTCGCCACGCAAGTCTCCAGCCTCGGCTGGTTGATGCAGACTGTTGCCATCAGTTGGCTGATGGCTACCATCTCGACTTCCGATCTGATGGTTGCGCTGGTGCAGGCTTCATCGAACCTGCCCGCTTTCATTCTGTCCGTGTTCGCCGGGGTTCTCGCTGACAATTTCAGCCGTCGCAGGGTTATGTTCGCGGGCCGCTGCCTTATGGTGATAGCATCTGCGATGCTGACCGCTGTTGTAGCGCTGGGCTTTCTCGACCCATGGATGATTCTCGGCTTCAGCTTTTTAATCGCATGCGGCGGCGCTCTCAACGATCCCGCCTGGCAGGCGTCGGTTGGCGATATGGTGGACCGGCGCGATGTTCCCGCTGCCGTTACCCTGCTTTCCGTTGGCTTCAACACCGTACGGACCGTGGGCCCGGCGCTCGGCGGCATCGTGGTTGCCTCCTTCGGGCTTTTGGCCGCTTTTACCGTGACCACCCTCACCTATTTGGTACCCTTGGCCACCATATGGCGCTGCAAGTGGAAGGTCCGCTCGTCGCCTCTTCCGCGCGAGTCGATGAGGAGGGCCATCTATGACGGGCTGCGCTTCACGGCGATGTCATCGGAAATCAAAGCGGCGATCGCACGCGGAACCCTCTTTGGCCTGGCGAGCATCGCTATACTCGCGCTGCTGCCGCTGATTGTCCGCGACCAGTTGGGAGGAGGCCCGCTCGCCTATGGCACGCTCATGGCAGGTTTCGGAACAGGCGCGGTCTTCGCCGGCCTCTCCAACAGCCTGTTCAGACGGAGCTTGTCGCAAGAACAGCTGATGAGGCTCTCCTGCGTCGCCTGCGCGGCGTGCTCCCTCTCCCTGGCGCTTACCTCTTCGATCGGCGTGGCGGCAATTGCACTTGCTTTGGGCGGCGCAGGCTGGGTCACTGCCTGGTCCGGGGTTGGCGTGAGCGTGCAGCTGGCAAGCCCGCGCTGGGTCGTGGGGCGCACGATCTCCATCTACTATGCATTGATAGACGGCGGCATAGCGGCCGGGAGCTGGGTGTGGGGCACCGTTTCCCAGAACCATTCGCTGACCTGGGCGCTAGAGGGTTCCGCTGCGGCCCTGCTGCTCGTTGCTGCAGCCGGCGTTCTGTTTCCTCTTCGCGAGCGCCGCGAGTCCGAGCCCGATCCTTTGGATGAATTCGACGCCCCAGCTGTCGCTCTCAGTTTGAAGCCGAGAAGCGGCCCGATCGTGGTCAAGATCGAATATCTGATAGCCGAGAGAAATGTCGAGGCCTTCCTCGACCTCATGCGGCAGCGGCGTCATGTACACAGCCGCGTCGGTGCTCGGAACTGAACGCTCCAGCGCAACCTTCAGAAGCCTATGCAGTGGACAGAAACGTTCCGAACGCCGACCTGGACCGACTACCTTCGCCTCAATCATCGTCTCACGGAAGTAGACAAGGAACTGGACGAGCGTGTCTTCCAGTTACACGCGGGAGAGAAAGCGCCTCAAATGACGCTTTCGATTGAGCGGCCGACAAGCTCGGCCCGGAAACCCGACCAGTCAATCCTTCACCTTCCCCGTCATTGAAGCCTGACCTTCCCATATCTGGGCATCAGCGATCGTTAAAGATCCGGGTGATGGATGAGAATCTCGGCGGCATGCGTGTCGTGCGTGCCTTCGCCGCGCAGCCGCACGAGCTGGAAAAGTTCGACCGCGCCAAGCAGGACGCGCCTTGATCTCGCCAATGAGCGCGTTGACATCCGTGTCGGCAACACCAGCGCCATGAATTTCTCGTTCCTGACCGCCATGGGCCTGGTGCTCTGGTTCGGTGGCCAGAAAGTGATCGCAGGTCAAATCAGCGTCGGCACGCTGGCCCTGTTGCTCACCTTCATGACCATTCTACAGATGCCGGTGCGCTAGCTCGGATTGATGGTCAACTCGTTCGCGCGCGCCTCGACCTGCGGCACGCGGCTGTTCGAGTTGCTCGACGCCGAACTTGACATCGAGGACGCGGCGGGCGCCAGGGATCTCGTCGTCACCGACGGCGTGCTGCGCTTCGACAATGTCGGTTTCTGCTACGCGGGCTCGGGCGACCGCCCGACGCTCTCCGGCATCTCCTTCGAGGCGAGCAATGCATCGCCGTCTAGGCAAGGCGAATGCTCCGGACTTCCCAGCCTTTCTTGCCTTGCCCGCATTCGACAAACACCTTCTGTCCCGCCACCAGCACGCTGAGCCCTGAGCGCGTCAGGGCGCTGGCATGAACGAAGACGTCCTTCTCACCGTTGTCAGGAGCAATGAAGCCGAAGCCCTTTTCGGGTTTGTACCACTTGACCGTGCCCCCGCTCTCCAGCTGCGCACCGGTTTCAACGAAGGTCCCTCCAGCGACGCGCGTATGTGACGGAGTTTTCGCGCGGTGATCGCCGATCTCCAGCACCTGCGCGACTTGATGACCTTTTGGACTTTTTTCGACCGTGATCTTGAGAGGCGTTCCCGCGGCAACATCCCGGCTTCCGGCCGCCTCTAACACTCGCACGTGCAGATAGGCCTCCGTGCCGTCCGACAGTTTGACGAAGCCAAAACCCTTGCTGACTGTGAACCACAATACCTCCGCATCGACAGGATCTGCCGTCACGGTCGGCGGGCGCTGAAAATAGCTTGGCTCGGAAGTCCGTTCCGAAAAGGAAACGGGGTCATCGTCATAGCGATGCCGGCGTGGCTCGCGATGGTCTCGATATTTGCCCATGATCATCTCGACTGGCATGGATGGCGCACTGCGCTACCGTCAAGATAATCTCAATCGGGCGACGCGTTTATGTCAAAAAGGCCGTGAAGACCGCAGCTGTGCCCGGCCTATCGGCCGAACCCTTTGAAACTAGATTCATTTCCCCTGAAACAATAGTGCCGGCGAGTCGATTTACTGACTCGCATAGGTTGTGTTGGAGCGAGAGTGCGATGATCCTGGCGCGGGCGCACTGGAAGGGCTTTATCAGGCATTGCGGAAAGCCTGCTCCGGGTTTCTTCAAAAGGAACCGAACGGCGGGTCGACGACCATTTGCGCCGGCTCCAGGCCACGGGGCAGGCCTGACCGTGCATGATCATCATCTCCAGCGTCACGCCCAGCGTCACGCCCAGCGTCGACGCCAAGCCGTGGAGAACCATGCCGCGCTGTCGCCGACGAGAACAACGTCGCAATGTCGATCGACGAGCTTTGAATCGGCGCACTCAATGGGCCTCCTTCCCCAAGCACGGATGTCGCGTTGGCACTTTTTGTGCAGCTGCGAAGAGCTAAAATCGCCACGACGGGTGGTGTTGACGCGCCGACAATTATCAGACAAAAACGGAATTCAATCGGTTCAGCCGCCTACGCGGCAGGGCTCTGCTCAACGACGTCGGGGACCATGGACGATCGCGCAAAAGGGATTAGGAAAGGCGGAGCTGGAGGCAAGGCCAACGACGTCAATGCGGACTTGATCGCCGTTGTGGTCGCCATGGACAGCAGCGCCCCCTGCGTTCTGACCATCCCGCAGGCAAACGCCCTGCCCTCGGGCCCGTTCGAGCTTGCTCACCGTTCGCTGCAGTCGGGCCTCAGGGGATGGGTGGAACAACAGACCGGCCAGCCGCTCGGCTATATCGAACAGCTCTACACCTTCGCCGATCGCGACAGGGTTGGCGCTGACGACCGCGTGGTCTCTATCAGCTATCTGGCGCTCACCCACCAAGACGAAGCTGGCGACCCGGCCGGGCGACACTGGGGAAGCTGGTACGACTATTTCCCGTGGGAGGATCACCGCTCCGGCACACCGGCGGTCGTGTTGGACGAATTGCGGCCGCGCCTGATGGAATGGGCGGATGGCACTGACGACGGTACGACACGCCTCGACCGACGACGGCGGGCGGCGATCGCCTTCGGCTTTGACGACCGCCATTGGAACGAGGAACTCGCGCTTCAACGTTATGAGCTGCTCTACGAAGCCGCCCTGGTGGAGGAAGCAATACGCGCCGGACATTCCGCTGCGCCCACCTCGGTGTCGGGCAGATCGATGATCGCCGATCATCGTCGCATCCTGGCGACCGGCATTGCGCGGCTGCGCTCCAAGATCAAATACCGGCCGGTCGTATTCGAACTGATGCCGCCGGTCTTCACGCTTTTGCAGCTGCAGCGCACCGTGGAGGCGCTTGCCGGCAGGCTCGTGCGTAAGCCGAACTTTCGCCGGCTGATCGAGCAGCAGGAGTTGGTCGAGGAGACCGGTGAGACAACCGCGGAAACCGGCGGCCGGCCGGCGCAACTTTATCGCTTCCGTCACGCCGTTCTCGACGAGAGGGTGATAGCCGGAACAAAATTGCCGCTCTCGCGGGCTTGACCCGCCTTGCGCCAGCAGCCCTGACGATGTCGCGGACGGCTTGGCCCTTGTGAGAACCGGGATTGTCGAGAATGACGAGTCGCCCGGTTCAGTGTTTTGTTGAGTTCGGTTTCGACATAGACGCGAAAGGCCTGCGTATTGATGGGTCCGTCAATGACCCAAGGCGCCTCCACCCGATCATGCCGCAGCGCGGTGATGAAGGTCATCGTCTTCCAATGGCCATATGGTGCGTGGGCCATCAGCCGCTTGCCGCGCACACCCCAGCCGCGCAACGGCGCCATGTTGGTCTTGACCCATGTTTCATCCAGGGAGACCAGGCGCGTAGGGTCAATGCGGGTCTGATAGCGCATCCATTGCGCACGCCCGCGCATCAGCTTTGGCTTGAGCTGCTCGGCCGGCAGAACGGTTTTTTTGAAGCTCTTGCCCTCGCGGTGCAGGAAGCGACCGACGCTCGCAGGAGACCACGTTCAGCCAGTGCCGCCGTCAATTGATGAAGCGTCATGTTGGCATCTCGCTCAACCTCGCCCAGGACGAAAGCACGGTGCTCCCCGTCGATCAGATAGGTCCGATGACCACCCATCTTGCCGGGTGCCGCACTGCCACGGCGACGCTTGCGGCCTCGGGCGTTTCCTGGGCGAAGGCGGTGGCGATGAAAGCCGAGACGACGCCACAGACTGGGCTGGCGGATAGTAGTTCGCGAGTCAGCCACGGTAGCGGTCGCTACGAAGCGCGCAGCACTTTGTCATCGGTACATTCCGTCCCATGCCTGAAATGAGCAGTGCAGCCATGTCGCCTCCTCCGCAGTCACCGTGGCGAAAGCAATCCTTCCGCTGCCACACGGACCTAATGTCGCCTGGCACTAGCTTGCTTCAGCAAACCACTTAGCGCAATTCTCAGGAGCTACCGTGCCCGCATCGCAGGCGAGGTCCGGGGAGGCTTGCTCACTCAGTTTGCCATTCTGGAAAGTCGCGTTCTTGCCAACGCGCATATTCGAGATATTCTCTCGCAATCGCCTCTACAAGATCTTGTTGGAGCTCTTTGCGAAGGCACGGCATTTCGCTGATTGCCAAGCTGTGCTCTCTCGCAAAACGAATGGCGCAACGATATCCGTCAACGTCTTCCAAAGTGGGACGGACTGCATCTTCCTTCCACTGATCCGCAAGTTCCTGCAGCAATGAAGGTTGTCCTTCTCTTGTGACAAACATGTCTGTGACCCGACGCTTGGCTCTCTCCAGAAAGGCGTCCGAGTTGCCGAGCCGCAACCGCCTTACATGCCACCGAAAAGCGCCATCCCAATGCTGACTTCGCGCCATTAAATTGAGAAGGGAGATCGAACCGCCTTCGAGGATGAGCCCCGGCTGGGAACTACGCTCATCCACTTGCATTATCAGCTTACGATGGGCGGTCTCGGCGTCGATGATGCCCGCGGTTAGCGGGCGCGAATCCAAGTAGATCCGCTGGGTAGATTGCAGTTCGGAATCCGAGGGACGCCCGCTGCCGGTGGCGATTTGAGGACAGCATTGTACACGATCCAGCGCAATGACCGGCCATCCGGTCTCTCGTGCAATTTGGATTCCCGCGTCTGTTTTGCCGCTGCAGGTCGGCCCGTAAATCAAATAGATTAGCATGTGTATGCCGCTTAGTTTATCGGAACTAACCGCCCCCCAAGCACAAGATACTCGGTAGGCTTTCACCGGACTTGTCGCAAACATTTTGACAAGCGGCGATTATGCCCTGAAACGACGCCATTTTCGAACTTTGTGAAGTCCGAAAGGGCGCAAGCAGCCCGTTCTGGTCGTTCAGTCCAGTCACCAACGCCTCTGTTTGACGTTTGACGACGGTCCACTTTGCACATCTCATGCCGACTGTGACGCAACGCGGCACCGCAGGATGGTGACCTCGTTGTCTCCGGCAAAAGATCCTTGCGCGTCTTGGGTTAATCGAGGCGGCGGCGCACGGGCGCCTTATTGTCTCGGAACATGGCCAGGAAGGCGGCTGATCAACAAAAGTGGAAGACGGTGCCCCGACGACCTCACCGATTTGTGAGGCGACCGAGGATCTGCCCGACATCGTCGATCTCGTCCTCGAGGTGGGCCGTGTGCCGGCCGCGCCGCCAAAGCCTCCTCCCCTGCCGGTCCGGCTGGAAGCCTCGTCGAAACGGCACAGGAGTACACCAAAGCCGCCAGCGCGCAAACACACAGACCGCCGGCGCCAAGGATTTGGCGCTTTTTGCGTGGCGTCCGCTCCGATCTTCCGGAAGGGGAGCTGGCTGCTGTTTTCTGGGCACTCGCTGCGCATCGCCGCTGCGCAACGCCGAACTGGACATCGAGCGGCTACGCGATGAACCGCATGGTCTGCCATCGTGAGGCTCTTGCTCGACACTAATGGCCTCTCCGAGGTGACGAGGCCGAGCCCTGACGCGCGCGTGCTGGAATGGATGACGGGCTCGATGAAGACCGCTCATTTATCAGGTTGTGTCGATCGCCGAGATCCGGTGCGGCGCTGCCCTCATAGACAAAGGTCGGAAACGTGACGCACTGGCCGGATGGCTCGCCCGGGACCTGCCGCAGCGCTTCGAGCCGAGAGTCCTGCCCGTGGACGAACTGGTTGCCCTGGCCTGGGGCGACCTGACGGGCCTCGCGAAGCGGCGTGGCTGCGGTCTGTCATCGATGGACGGGCTGATTGCAGCCACCGCGATTTCCTGACCCATCACATGGCGGGGATATTCATGCGCTGACGGCGAAACACCCAGATGTCCCGCACCTACCACGATCAATATGGAAACGCCTCGGTGGCAGCCACGAGGTCGATGTCATTGAAGATGAGATGAAATAGGCGGATCAGCTCTGCTTTTCGCATCCTTGACGCGCGCTTCATGACAGGCCTCGGCCAAGGGCGTCGAGTTTAGCTTCCGGTTGGATGCTTGCCCTCACCTGTGGCTATGCTTACGGCCATCCCGATCGAGAAAAGCATCGAACGCGGCAGCGACAGCGCGAATTACAAAGCGATGCTCCCGCCGTACGCGGACAAAACCGTTTTCGAAGTCCACTATCCCGTCCTCGGCCAGCATCGCCAAGCGTTCAGCTGAATCGAGAAGACGGATCGGATCAGATCCGTGGGCGGCACAGATTGCCTGCACATCGGCCTCGAGATCGCACATTAGTCGCTCGATAATTGCGGCTCGCACGCGGTCGTCGTCGGTGAGGCGATAGCCCTTTGACGTCGCCAGACGGCCAGCTGCGATGTGCTGGATGTAGGAATCCCGTGTAACTTCGTTTTGGACGTACCCCTCGCCGACGCGGCCGATAGCCGACGCGCCGAAACCGATCAGGGTTCTGCAGGTGGTGGCCGAGTAGCCCAGCGAGTTACGCCGCAGGCGACCCGTTTTCTGTGCCAGCGCGAGCTCGTCGTCCGGCAAGGCGAAATGGTCGAGCCCGATCTCGCGGTAGCCGGCGGCAATCAGCGTCGCGGCCACGGCCGCATACTGTTCGGCGCGGGCAGCGCTGCCCGGAAGAACTGCCTCCTCGATGAGGCGCTGATTCTTTACAAGCGACGGGATGTGCGCATAGCCGAACACCGCAAGCCGGTCGGGGCGCATTGCGACCGCCGCCCTCGCGGTCTCGACGCAGGACTGCACCGTTTGATGCGGGAGACCGAAGATGAGGTCGAAGTTGATGCGGCTTACTCCATGCCGGCGCAGCATTTCCACGGCAGCAGACGTCTGCGCCTCACTCTGAACCCGGTTGATTGCTTTTTGAACAATGAGATCGAAGCTCTGCACGCCGAGACTCACACGGTTCACGCCGGCTGCTCCTAAGGCCTCGGCCATCTCGGCCGTGAACGTGCGCGGATCAATCTCGACGGCAACCGTAGCTGTTTTCGTGAGAGCGAAGCGGCGTCGCAGGAACTCCATCAGAGCCAGGAACTCGGCTGGTCCTATGAGAGACGGCGTTCCGCCGCCGAAATGCATGTCGCTCACGGGCAGCGTCTGAGGCGCTCGCTCCGAGACCAAACGGATCTCGTCACGCAGCGCCGCCAGATAGTTGAGGATCGGCGCATCATGGCGGGTGATGGTGGTGGGGAAGCCACAATACCAGCAAGCTGATCGGCAGAACGGAACGTGGAAATAGAGCGACACCGGATCGTCAGGCGGCAGGTTCCTGAGCCATACCTCATAAGCCTCGGCGCCGACCGCCCCAGAGAACTCCGACACAGTCGGATAGATAGTGTACCAAGGCAGGCCGGCCTCGCGATATTTTGTGGTCTGCAACAGTTACCGTCCCATGCTGATAACCACCAACCTTACGGCTGCGCTCGCCTGTGTCTTTGCGCTATGTCAGTCCGTTCCGCTTTGGGCTCGAAACTTGTATTTCTCAGCAATAGCGGCCGTTCAGTCTTGGCTGGACGGTCAGCGACTGGCCATGGCTGTTCCCGCCGCGACCCTCACGCGCACCGTTTGGTTCCACCATCCCTTCCCTTCAGCCTGCGCCTGGTCGAGTAGATTCTGCTGAGCGCGGCTGCCGCATCCAACGAGATAACACGGCGTTGGGATCAGACTTTGCTCGCCAGCTAGCGCAGCCCCATAGTGATCTCTGGCATCTCGATGAGCTCGTTGTGTGAATTGCTGGCAAGAAGCATTAGCTGTGGCGCGCCGTCTATCAGGACGAGAGGCTGCTCGACGCGACCGTCAGGTCGGCCGCAATGCCAGGCCGGCGCGCCTACTGACTCCGTGGTGGAGGCAAGGCTGCGCGTTCAGCGCGTGATTACCGATCATCGCGCTCGCCAAAATGACGGCGTCGTACCGAGCGGTGCCGCCGCATGATGTCTCAACGTCGGGGCTCACAGCAAACAAAGCTGTCGCCATTGAACGAAACTGTCGCGAAGCGAACAGACGAACCGTAGCCGAAACGTTTGCCGTTCGTGCTTGGGTTGATCCGCAAGGCAAAAAGGAAGGAAGAGCGAACCAAGGTCCGCCGGCACACTTGAGCTTCAAGCCGCAGCTGCGTCGTCAGGATGGCACGTCATTTGCAGTAGAAGCCTTTGTGACGGCCCGCCCACAACTAGCGGAGATGACGGGGATGATTTGTACAGAAATGTTGGATGGAGTCGTTTCGGCTATTATTATATTTGTAATAACAATCGCATATTTGTAACAATAACGCCCAATCATATTCTCAATTTCTGATGAATATCTGGCGTGACGAGCGCATCAAAACTGCTCAAATTCAACTCAATGCGCATCGTTATCGACTGTTTTCTTAGCAAAAGTTCATCACTGACGTCCATTCCTTTTACTCTTTGAACGCAGATCAACAATGAACATTAGGAGCCTCCTCCTCGGCTCAACTGCGGCACTGATTGCCGTTTCCGACGCTCGCGCCGTGACCGCCGTTGCCGAGCCTGACCCGACTGAGTACGTTAAAGTCTGCGACGTCTACGGCTCGGGCTACGTCTACATTTCAGGCACTGAGACCTGCGTGCGCATCGGCGGCTATGTCCGTTACGACGTCGGCTTGGGCCATGTCGGATTGGTTGATCACGCAAGAACCTCGGATGTGAGGACTGGTGAGCATCAGGGCACATGGCAAAACAACACGCGCTTCACATTGAAAACTTGGACCGGCCAGGAGACCGAACTCGGCACGTTGAAGACCTACACCGAAACCCGCATGAACTTCGGCAACCGCCACACTTCGGTTTCGGACAGTTCTCGGTCCTATGCCTTCAACGGAGACAGCACCTTGACTTTCGCCTGGATTCAGCTTGGTGGCCTCCGACTTGGTAAGGACTGGTCGGCCTTCGACATGTTTATTGGCGGCGCGGGTGACGTACTCAACCAGCCGGTTCCGTACGGCGCTTTCGATACCAATGTGGTTCAGTACTACTTCGACGCCGGGAACGGCTTTTCGGCCGTGGTTTCGCTCGAAGAAGGCTCGGGCGTGGTCGGCACAATCGACAGCTACGCACCGCACGTAGTCGGCGGCTTGAAATACACACATGGCTGGGGCGCGATCACCGGCGTTGCCGCCTATGATAGCAACTACGAATCGGTGGCCGCCAAGGTCCGTGTCGACATCAATGTCACCAACGAACTGTTGCTGTTCGGAATGCTCGGCTACGGTTCCAATGGCAAGCTCAACGACGACTCCACGAACGCCATCGACGCTCATGGTCGCGGCTTCTATAAGAGTTGGGGCGGGAACTGGGCTTTCTGGGCTGGCGCCACTTACAAGCTCAACGAGACAACTTCGTTCAACCTTCAGCTCTCCGGTGATCAGCTCAAGAACCATGGTGTCGCTGCAAACGTCGCCTATGCGTTTCTTCCAGATTTCACAGTTACGGCGGAACTCGACTATGGCCGATACGGTAACTTCGCCGTCGGCAAGGTGGACGGCGCTTCCAACATGAATTGGACCAACGCCAACAAGAAGAGCAGTGTCGGCGGAATCCTGCGTTTCGAACGCTCATTCTAACGGATGAAAGGGCGCTGAGGCAGGCATCGCATGTACTTGTCGTCGGCGGATCGGACTCCAGTGGGGGTGCCGGAATCGCGCGCGATATCGAGACGCTCTCCTCCATGGCGCGTGCGCAGCTGCCTTGCCGTCACTGCGGTGACGGTGCAAACACACGACAGCGTCACGGACATCCTTCATCTGCAACCCGGTCTGGTGGCCGATCAGATGCGTGCAGCGATCTCGCGGGCGTCGCGGCGTAGTGAGCGCGGGCGCGGCCGTGATGATCGTGGCGGGAGGGAGAGGTAAGGAGCGTCTTTCCTTTGAGAATTCGCGTTTACGGGTACCCACGATGCACAACGGGCGAGTTTTTCAAAGAGGCGCGTCCTCCTTCGAAGCGCTTCGGAGGGCCAGGCTCTAGGCTCGCCCCGAGCCCCTGCGTAGCCTGCGGGGGAGCTGGGTCTCGGCCCATCCGGGTAACGATCCTTCGCGCGGTTATGGAAACGATCGCATTTGCCGATTATCGCATAAAAAACTTGTTATCGCACGACTAAAAAAACTTGCAACTCCACAGCATCACTGACTTGTCGCCTATCAGCACTATATACTTGTAATCGCACAGCTCTAAAAACTTGCAAAGGCACGGCCATGGCCAAGCCCCCTGAAAAACTCGCTGTATCACTGGCCGTCCTCAAAGAGCTGCAGGAGGGTGGGCGGCGCATATTCAAATCAGATGAGCTGACCCGCGTCCACCGGGAGCGGCTGCTGCAGAACGGGTTCCTGCGCGATGTTATCAAAGGCTGGCTCATGTCGACCGGCCCGCAGGCACGGCAGCAAGACACCACCCCTTGGTACGCGAGCTTCTGGGAGTTCTGCTTCCTTTACTGCAATGACCGGTTCGGCAAGGACTGGTTCCTCTCACCGAAGCAGTCGCTGCTTCTGCACGCGAAAGCGCCCACTATTCCGCCTCAGGTGGTGGTGAACACCCCCAAAGGCACGAATAACAAAATCGACCTGCTGTTCGGCACTTCGCTCTATGACCTCAAGGTCAAGGAGATGCCGGCCGAACTGACAGAGAAAAACGGCCAGCGCGTGTTCACTGTCGAGGCCGCCCTTACCCGGGTGCCGGAAGCGTTCTTCCAGCGCGCCCCTATCGAGATGCAGATCGCCATGGCGTCGGTGCGCGACGTATCAACCGTTCTGGCCCTGCTGCTTGATGGCGGCCATTCCGCCGTGGCGGGACGGCTTGCGGGGGCCTTCCGTCGCGTAGGACGCGACTCTTTTGCCGATGAAATCGTGGCCGCCTTCAAAGCCGCCGGCTATGACGTGCGCGAATCCGATCCGTTCGCGGGACAAATTGGAGTGACAACTATTGCGGCGGGCGTACCGCCGTTGGTCGCCCGCCTGCGCGCGATCTGGCAATCGCAGCGCGAAGCCATCATCGAGATATTCCCGAAGGCACCCGGACTGCCGTCCGACAAAGACGCCTATATGAAGTTCGTCGAGGATATCTACGAAAGCGACGCCTACCATTCGCTGTCGATAGAAGGGTACAGCGTCACCCCGGAACTCATCGACCGGGTGCGCGAGGGGAGCTGGAATCCGGAGATTGATGAAGAGGACCGCAAGAACCGAGATGCGCTTGCCGCGCGTGGCTACTACCTCGCATTCCAGAAGGTCAAAGACTCTGTTGCCGCGATTATCAACGGCAAGCCAGCCGGCGCGTTGACGCGGGACACTCACCGGGAGTGGTACCGGGAGCTGTTCGCGCCGTCAGTGACCGCCGGCATCCTCAAAGCCAGCGCGCTTGCGGGATATCGCAATCACCCTGTGTACCTGCGCGGCTCGCAGCACGTGCCGCCGCGTACCGAAGCGGTGGCCGATGGTATGAATGAGCTGTTCGACCTGCTGGAGGCGGAGAAGGAGGCCTCCGTGCGTGCCGTGCTGGGGCATTGGCTTGTGGGCTATGTGCACCCCTATCCGGACGGCAACGGACGAATGGCGCGGTTCCTCATGAACGCGATGCTGGCTTCAGGCGGTTACCCCTGGACAGTCGTCAGAGTCGATGACCGGAAGGCCTACCTCGCAGGGCTGGAGGAGGCGAGCGGCAATATGAATGTGAAAACGTTCGCCGCCTTTCTCGCCGAACGGGTGAAGTGGTCTATGGAGAAGGCGGCGTGAGGTCGGTGGTGTGCCATGTTTAACTTGCTTGTCTCGGGCCACGGCGAGTGGTGGGAAACGCCGCCGTTCACGTCAACCATTGACCGGTTCAAGGAATCTAGCGGCGCCGAGGCCGAGGCTATCGACCTCGCGCCCTGAAACATTGCGCCGGCTGGAGGAAATCCCGGCGCTTTTGATGTACGAAGTCGGGGCGGGAGGCCCGCACGCGCGCGTGGTCCGGCACAGCCGCATACGCAATATCGTTCGGCGCGGACACGAACTGGCCTTCACCTTCGAGCCCGATCCGAAACATGCCTTTCTCGACCGGTCAGCGGTGTTGAGAATTGCGGACCGGCTGGGCATTCAACAGTTCGAACAGCACCGTACGCACTGGGCGATCAAGGATGGTGACATTCCGGCCGAGCTGATTGCCACCAGCACCGCTGAACGGGCGCAGCGCACCGTTGCCGTGGTTGCGGCAGAATATGTAGAAGCGCCGCGAGGGACGAAGGAGAGAAGCTGCCGAACTGGCCGAAGAACTGGAGGATTTTCCTCCCTCGCTGGAGAAAGCACTGTCGCTCGTGCCGGCGCGTATCCTTCAGCAGCCCACACCCGAATTATACCCGATCCTTGGGATAGAGCCCCGCACGCCCGAAGGCCGCAACGCCGTCGTGGCCGTCGTCGCAAGGGATCACAATGGGCAGGACTTGCCTGCCGACTGGTCTTATTCGCTGGCGTGGTTCCTGGACCTTTACGGCAGCGCGACGGAAGCGGGGCGCCTTGACGGCGCGCTGGCCGAATGCGCAACGCATGTGATCGCGCTCGGCACTGGCGAGGGAGAAGCCGCCGCCCCGGTTGAAGATATCGGCTACGCACTCTGGCTCTGTTCGCGAAGCCCGAAACTTATCGGCGATCTGGCCGGGAATCGCTGAGATAGCGCAGGAGGTTTTGTCGCTTACCAATCAACTGGAAGTCGACCCAGATCAACCAGAAGCTTCCCATTCCCATTCTAGCAGCCAGAAGAGTGGGTGAGCTCTTTAAATATCTATCCGAGGAATCGATAAGCTCAGACTATCTCGCAAGTATACACAGCTTTTTGTTATAGAGTCTGCTCGGCTGCAGGCAAAGAGCCGGGATAAACTTCAGTACGAAAGCAGAATTGAATGAAGGTGGGCTACATGGAGTTCTCATTTGGGTATGCCTTCACCGAAAACCTTATCCGGTCATCGTCAGCCGCACCTGTAGGCGCGCCGGTCTTTCCAAACCTCATACGGGAGGGGCATTCTGGCTTTGACATCCGCATCAATTTCCCAGGGGTTCCGCTGTTTTTCCAGTACAAGTTTCCGGAGCTGATGAAGCGAGGAACTGCGTTTGAGATTGCGAGCGGACATTGTCCCGGTTTGTCGATACCATTTTTTCGGATTGCGATGATGCGCAGGGATGTGTCGCGTCAGCATGAACTGCTTCTTCGGCTTGAGGCGCGCTATCCGTCAAACGTCTTCTATGCGGCTCCTTGTATTGCAAACATCAGCGATTTCGACCGCTCTTATAATGGAGCAACCGTAGCACGGCAGTCCACTTTCGTCTCACCAGGGGATATTGGGCCCTTGCCAGACGACAAAGCGTACAGCCTTGCCTATAAACCTGGACTGGCAACTGGATATTTTGCTCGAAACCCAAGCCCACCAAAGTTCAAACATTTGATGATCTCGCTGCGCTCTTTAAGGAGCAGTTCGCCGAGAAGCGTTTTGCGGAAGTCGGCGAGGCGGCGCGTGAGATGCGCGAAAACGTACTTGAGCTTGCTTCGCCGTCAATGCGGCAAGCCGAACAGCTCATTGCTGAACGGGTCGGCGCGAGACGCATTCAGATTCTAGACGGCGCAGCCAGACCGCCCGAGGAAGAGCGCGCAGTCACTGACATTCTCGGAGCGCGGGAAATTGCGCGTGTCGATCTTGGCGTCGACCTGCTGGTGGCCCAACCACGCTAACGACATCATACCTCGCTGATTAGCCCAGCTTTTGTCTAGGCCACAGTTATGAGACTACGAACTACTTGGCCAGGAAGAAGATCGGATTGAAAGCGAACCTTCCTTGTCATCTTTGCATCACGGTCAGTCTGCACGAGATTGACCGCTGTAAGCCGGGAGCAAGACGGGCTGCGCAAACGTTGCAACAGATCCTTCAAGGAAATTCATAGACTCTTAGCAACTCCGGTTCGCTGTGAATGGTAGGCTTATTGCAACGTTTGAGTCAGTGGGGTCCGAACCGTGGCTTATTCTCCGACCCGCCGAACTGCGTGCAATTTCGGCTAAAGGCAATGGCAAGAAGAGCGCCCATCTTGTTTGTTCGACACAGCCATATCGGCTCAAAACAGTATCTTCACGGCCACCGAGATTGTCCGGTCGGTGGACAAGCAACCATATTATTTGGTTCGAAAGCTGCAACATCTGTGGAGAACGCGAAATGACAAATTCAGTAGGACGAGTGCCCAGGCTTTCCAAGTGGCTTGGTCCTGACCAATGCTGACACTGGTCAGTCGCCTACGGACGGCAGCGCATTTAGATCGCCTTCGAATTCTAGGCCTTTGCGCGCACGCGGACCTAACTGTCTGCCAGCTAGCGGAGATTCTGGGTCTGCGTCGTGAGCACGTTGTACGACACGTCCGGCTGCTGGCCAGAGCCGACTTTCTTTACTGCAACGAACAACGTCCGTGGTGCTCGTACCATCTCAAAGCAGGAGGTAAGGACGGCGGGCTGGTTCAACTGTTGGTTGATCTCCTGCCCCACGGCGATGGCTATCACAAACGAGACCTTCAACGGCTCGAAGCCACACAAGACGCGCCGTCGAAGGGGATCGCATGCTTGACCGTGAAATAGATCAGTCCAATTGGAGCGCGAAACCACCATGTACAACTCCGCCGACGGCGCCATCGCGCCGCGCGACACTTACGGACGGTCTCGATTGGCCGCGGTTGATTGCCGCGTTCACGAACTGCTTCTGAGACAGGAGCGGCAGGAGCGGACGACCCTTAAGCTCATCGCCTCAGAGAACTTTGCGTCCTCGGCCGTGCTGGAAGCGAACGGCTCGATTTTCACGAACAAGTACGCCGAGGGGTACCCCGGTGCGCGCTACTACGCTGGAAATGAGATCGTTGATGAGCTTGAGAATCTAGCCATTGAGCGCTTGAAAACACTATTTGGCAGCGAGCATGCCAACGTCCAGCCTTATTCCGGCTCGCCGGCCAACCAGGCTGTCTATCGTGCGCTTTTGAGCCCCGGTGACAAAGTCATGGGCTTGCCCCTCCCGGAAGGGGGCCATCTGACTCATGGTTGGGCCATCAACTTTTCCGGAACTGACTATCAACGCGTCCCCTATGGACTAGATGAAAAGACACAGCAGATTGACTATGACCGCTTGCGCGAGACAGCCAAGCGGGAACGGCCGCGGCTCATTTGGGTCGGCGGAACTGCTTACCCGCGTGTCTTTGACTACGCGGCAATGGCAGAAATCGCCCTGGAAGCGAACTCCTATCTCGTAGCCGACATTGCGCACATCAGCGGACTGATTGCCGCGGGAGCGCACCCGAATCCCGTGCGCCATTGCGACGTGGTCAGCAGCACCTCCCACAAATCGATCCGCGGTCCCCGCGGTGGTTTCATTTTGTCCAGGAACGAAGATCGCTATCAGGCCCTGTATCATACAAAGAGCAAATACAATCTCGCCAGACGAATAGACCGGGCGGTCTTTCCTCACCTGCAAGGCGGGCCTCATATGAATGCCATCGCTGCGCTAGCAGTTGCCTTGCACGAAGCCGCGAACCCGTCCTTCCGAAGCTACGGCCAACAGACCGTCAAGAATGCCAAGACTCTTGCACAGGCACTGATCGAGCGAGGGTATGACCTGGTTACCGGGGGGACGGACAATCACATGCTGATCCTTGATCTGCGCGATCGACCACTATCGGGCAAGGCCTATGCCGAGCGGCTAGCAAAGGCAGGCATCATCACAAACTTTAATATGGTGCCTGGCGACCCGCGGGATCCGGCGGTCACAAGCGGAATTCGCCTGGGGTCGCCAGCAGTGACGTCAATGGGCATGCGCGATGTGGAAATGGTGCAAATTGCTGGCTTCATTGACTGCGTCCTCCGGCGGCCTGATGACGAAGATCTCCATGCCTGCGTGCGAAGAGACGTTGCCGATTTGTGCGCTGCGTTCGAGGTCCCGGGCATCACCAACAGGTAAGGTGGGCTAAGCAAAATGCACCATACAACTCCAACACCCGAAACGAGGCATTTCATGGCTAGGCAGTTCGTGTTCTCTTCCGAATCGGTTGGCGCGGGACACCCGGATAAGTTGGCCGACAACATCTCGGATGCCATCCTCGATGCCATCGTCCGCACCGATCCCAAGGCGCGCGTCGCCTGTGAAGCGTTGGTAAAATCAGGGATAGTCGTTCTGGCTGGCGAGATTACCAGCGATGCGCGGGTGGATTATAGCCAAGTTGCGCGCGATACGATTCTCGATATTGGATACGACGATGAGGCCGTCGGCTTTGACGGCCGGCGTTGCTCCGTCGTTCATGCACTCACCGAGCAATCGCCCGACATTAGCCAGGGCGTTGACGAGGGACGAGGGCAGGACCTCCAGCAGGGAGCGGGAGATCAGGGCCTCATGTTCGGCTACGCATGCCGCGAAACCGATACCCTGATGCCTTTGCCGATCCAGCTCGCGCATCGCTTGACGAAACGACAGGCAGATGTCCGGAAAGCACGACAGCTTGGCTGGTTGCGTCCTGATATGAAATCCCAAGTCTCAGTGCGCTATGAGGGGTTGCGCCCGGTCGCCCTGGATACCATCGTCGTATCGACCCAACATGACGAGCAGGTCTCGCAAGAGACGGTCCGCGAGGGCGTCATTGAGGAAATCATAAAGCCTGTCCTGCCGACCCACCTGGAGACGGAAGGCATCAGAATTCTGGTCAACCCGACGGGGAGGTTCGTAGTCGGCGGGCCGCGCGGCGACTGCGGTCTCACTGGACGCAAGATCATCGTCGATTCCTATGGTGGGATGGGTCGTCACGGCGGCGGCGCCTTTTCGGGCAAGGACCCGTCCAAGGTTGACCGCTCAGCTGCCTATGCGGCCCGGTATGTCGCAAAGAATATCGTCGCTAGCGGACTTGCGGACGTCTGCGAGGTGCAGCTTGCTTACGCAATCGGCGTGGCCAGTCCGGTTTCTGTCATGGTCAACACGTTCGGAACAGCGAGGGTTGAGGAAAGAAGGATCGAGCGCCTCATTCTTGAGTTGTTCGATCTCAGACCGAAGGGCATTATCAAAATGCTTGATCTCTTACGCCCTATCTACCGCAAGACCGCGACCTATGGCCATTTCGGCCGTGAAGAGCCTGATTTCACCTGGGAGAAGACAGACAGGGCCGACGAATTGCGTCGCGAGGCAGGACTTGCCGCCCCGTGAGGGCTGGCGCCGAACCGATTGGCAAGCGGAAAGCCCATTCCCACTGGCCAGACCCGCCGGCGGCCGGCATGCCAGAAAGCCGGTGGGCTTTTGGCGGAGACATGAATTGATGCCGGACTATGACGTGCTTTGTATCGGGAATGCCATCGTCGACATCATCGCCCAGTGCGACGAGGCGTTCCTGGAGACGAACGGCATCATCAAGGGCGCGATGAATTTGATCGACACGAGGCGCGCCGAACTGCTCTACAGCCGCATGGGCCCGGCCATCGAAGCCTCGGGCGGCAGCGCCGGCAACACGGCGGCGGGCGTCGCCTCCTTCGGCGGCCGCGCCGCTTTCTTCGGCAAGGTCTCGAACGACGCGCTCGGCGAAATCTACGCGCACGACATCCATGCCCAGGGCGTCGCCTTCGACACCAGGCCGCTCAGCGGCGAGCCACCGACGGCGCGCTCGATGATCTTCGTCACGCCGGACGGCGAGCGCTCGATGAACACCTATCTCGGCGCCTGCATCGAACTCGGCCCGGAGGACGTCGAGGCCGACAAGGCCTCGGGCGCGGCGGTCACCTATTTCGAGGGTTATCTGTGGGACCCGCCGCGCGCCAAGGAGGCGATCCGGCAGACGGCGAAGCTCGCCCATGCGGCGGGGCGCGAAGTATCGATGACATTGTCGGATTCGTTCTGCGTCGACCGCTACCGCGACGAATTCCTCGATCTGATGCGCTCCGGCACCGTCGACATCGTCTTTGCCAACAGCCACGAGATCAAGTCGCTCTACCAGACCGCGTCGTTCGACGAGGCGCTGGCGCAGATCCGCAAGGATTGCAAGATCGCCGCCGTCACCCGCTCGGAAAAGGGCTCGGTGATCGTGCGCGGCGACGAGACCGTGACCATCAATGCGACCAGGATCCGCGAGCTGGTCGACACCACAGGCGCCGGCGACCTCTACGCCGCCGGCTTCCTCTACGGCTACACGCAAGGCCGCAGCCTGAAGCAGTGCGGCGATCTCGGCTCGCTAGCGGCCGGCCTGGTCATCCAGCAGATCGGCCCAAGGCCACGCCAGAATTTGCGCAGAGAGGCCGAGCAGGCGGGGCTGCTGTAGGTGGCGAGCCAAGAACCAGCTGCCCACCCTCCTTAATCCAGCCCGAGCCTTTTCTTCAGTTCCGCATTCTCCTTGCGGAGACGATCGGCAAGCAGGCTCTTTAGCCGCTTGTTTTCTTCCTCGAGCGCGACGAGATCCTTCAGCCCGTCACTGTCCGCCGCAGGCGCCGCCGCCTTCTTCCAAAGATAGTATGTCTGTTCCGAGATGCCGGCTTGCTTCACCGCGCTCTTGAGAGTAGCGCCGCCGCCGATCGAGGTCTCGATCTGCGCCAGCTTCTGGGCACGATCCTTCGCGGAGTAGCTCTTTCGGCCCGTTCGCGCTGACGGCGGTGCTTCAGTGGTCGCGGATATCGGCTTGGCAGGCGCGCTCGCCTCAGCTTCTGGCTTCCTCGACCGCCGCGCTCTCGTCTTCGGTTTTGGCGTTTCCGTTTTGTCTGCCGGTTCGCTATGAACTACTGCTGACTCGGTCTCCAGGGGATTGGCCATGAAATGCTCCACTCGCGGTTTGTGCAAAGGTTCAGCATCAAGGGCCACTACAGTAGAGTCAACAAGCTGACGATTTAACGGCTCGACTTCCTTTGTTGTCTCGGCCATCGCCGCGGCGATGTCGAAATTGCCCCAGATGGAACGTGCGGATTTTTGATAATTGCGCTTTTGTTTGATTTCCACGGTGAATGGTCGCGTCTGCCGCCTCATAGTTCCTTCCTGAATAGGAGAATGAAGTCGCCGCTCGAATTTTTTGGCGCTTCCTGCTTAGCGCGGAGCATTATCGTATAGCCGCTCAACGGGCAAGTGATGCCGGTCTTCGATGGCTGACCATCTGGGGAGATTTGAGCGGCTTCGCACGTCCTGCGCATGCCTGTAAGGCCGCCAAGTTTTCTGGGTTAGCAGGCGCGCACTGTGGCAGCTTGGCTTGTACGGCGAGGCCATGGTTGAGTGAGGCGAAACAAATCCAGCCCCGCGGTCAATCCCGAGGCTTCCCACAATGGCGAAGAGAACATCTTCACTCGTTCCTTTTGAGCACAAGACCTTCCGTTCGCTATGGTCGGCTGCACTCATTTCGAACCTTGGCACCCTAGTGGAAGGTGCGGCGGCAGCTTGGCTGATGACGAGCATCGCAGCAGTAATTTTTGATCGCCCATTCGTGCTGTGTACCAGCCCTGTGTCTTGCGCAAGTGGTCACGAACGGCTGCCGGAGCCTCGAAGACGCCCTAAAAACACATGCTGCGATTTTTGAACACGCTTGACGTGTTAGATTAATTCATCCACGATGCGTGTGTTGAACACGCGAGGTGAGTTATGAACATGAAAGAGCTTAGGGTTCGACTGGGCATGACTCAAAAAGATTTGGCAGAGCAGATGGCAACGACGCAACAGACTGTGGCCCGTTGGGAAACAGGCAAAACGCAGTTGAACGTCGAGCAGATCAAGGACCTTTGTCTCACGTTGAAATGCACGGTCGAGGAGCTGCTGGGCTGGAAGATTGATGTCGAGGAGTGGCGCACGAGCCCGTTTGCAATTGCCGATGCCGAAACGCGATACGGCACGCTCAGAATCAAGACGACTGTTGGCAGCCGCCAATATCCTATCGATGAAAAGGCGCGTGAATCGATTTTACGTCAGTTGAAGGAACTTCATAATCTGCGCAGAAATAACACAAGCAGGCCATGGCTGTATTGTTGGAGCCTTGACAACAAAATACTCTTGATAAATCCGCAATATGTCCGCACCATTGAGCTTATCGGTGACGATGTAGAGGAGATGCCAGAGTATTATCATCCAGAAATCTATCGGGCTTTGGATGACTGGGATAAGGGTGAGGTTTCAGGAAAGCTGAAGAAAGAATGCGATGCCATCATCGCAGAGATGGGTGATCAGGAAGCCGTGCGCATGGCCTCCTATGTTCGCGTCACATATGACGACGGAGAAGATGAGTGGAACTTCTTGGATGAAGAAACCGCTACGACTTTCTTCGGATTGGAAGCTGCGACCTTTGACGTTCCCCAGTGTAGTTTCGCCGAAGTGGAGGAAGAAGGTTACTACCGAGCGCGATACGCCAACCTTGATCGCGTCGCGGTGATGGAGGTTCCAAGCGACCGTTATCACAGATTGACCGCGCCCGAGGAAGCTTAGAACCATCCACGAAGGGCGCATGTTACATCTCGACCTTGCGTGGTGCGTTTTCAGTACGAGATGACGTTAAGCGTAGGTAGTGGCAGGTAAGAGTGCTCGACCAGAAGCTCAACTGCCTCCTCAATATCGCTGCCGATGTGCCGCAGGACACGTCCACGGGAGCGTGGATAGGCGTGAAGTTCCTGCACTCCACGGTCCGCTCTCCCATCGCCGGTGTGTGCCCGACGCCATCTTGTGGACGAGCTTGGCCACCTGCACCCGGTTGTATTCCGGCTTGCGGTCCGCCTGGGCGGTCCGCCGCGATGGCTATCTCCATGTCAATCGGCGCCGAACTTTGACTGCCCGCTGCTTTTGATGAATTTGGCGAGGTCCCGCGCATAATCACTCTTGGTCTTCTCCTTGAGGCCCTGTGTCGCGAACATGTGGTCCAGCAGGGCAAACAGGTCCAAGTCCCCTTCCGCCTGTGGCGCTGGCTTGCCCTCACCGCCCTCGGCTTCCCAATTGGGGACCGCTTCTGCGTGCTGCACCGTGGCGATTGTCCGCCCAAGACGCATCACAAGATCGAACGCCAAACCGTGCGCGTGCACGACGATTTGCCGCTCAGGCCTCATTTGGACAGGACTTGAGCTAGCCCGGTGGTTTGAGCCGGGTTACCTTGAGCCGGTGGGCTGCGAACAAGCAGTTCGAGACATTGGCCTCGATCACTTCGCAACACGCCGCTGCGCCTGGCCTCGGTGTGCTCCCCCCGAAATCGTTGTGTCACATATCACCGAGGGCATCACGGCCAACAGCTTCCACATGGGCAACAGCCTCGCCATTGAGCCGAATATGGTCGCGAGCAGATCACCAACGAAGCGGTCGGAACCTCGGAGCCGAAGTTCGACGCCGAGGTGGTTCGCGTGATGCGCTAAGCAGCACCACGGCGCTTGCCGGTATGTTTGCTGCCGGCAGCCGACGAACTCCTATCCTCCTGGACAAGGGCGCCGTGCGTCATTGCTTTGATTTACCGGCCGCTCAAGGCTTCCACAGTTTTCGCTTTCGAGGCGACCTTTGGAACATGCCAGCGGAAATTTAACATAACGACATAAACATTTCTTTATGCGGCGTTGACAGAGAAGCGAACTGCTGTAATTGTCTCCCGCGTCGTGGTTCTCCGTACGGCGCTGCCGCAGCGGAGCTAAGAGGGAAGCCGGTGCGATGCCGGCGCTGCCCCCGCAACTGTTAGCGGCGAGCCAACCCCACTCATGTCACTGAGGCGAATAGCCTTGGGAAGACGGGTAGAGGCTATGACCCCGCGAGCCAGGAGACCTGCCACGGCGAATTACGTCCACGGGCGGGGTGTCTCGGTGGCCGCTGCAGCCTGGCGTTCGTGCCGGCCTGCTAGCGCCTTCCTTGTCACCGACGCCCCAACCATCGGGGTCTGGCATGACTGTCTCTCAGCAAATTCCTGTAGCAACGCTCGGCGTGCCCCGCTTCGGTCGTCGGCGAGAACTGAAATTCGCGCTTGAAAGCTACTGGTCCGGAAAATCGTCCGCTGCCGACCTTCTCACGACGGCGAAGGCGCTCCGTGCCGCTAGCTGGGAGGAGCAACGCGATCGCGGCGTGTCGAAAATCCCGTCGAACGACTTCTCGCTTTACGACCATGTGCTCGACACCGCAGCCATGGTCGGCGCCCTTCCGTCCCGTTACGGCTGGAATGGCGGCGAGGTCCCACTCGACATCTACTTCGCTATGGCGCGCGGCAACCAAGGTCAGACGGAGGATTGTGGGCACGGTGGTCACCAGCATGCGGCTCATCGGCCTGGCGTAGCCGCGATGGAAATGACCAAGTGGTTTGACACCAACTATCACTACATTGTGCCGGAACTAGACGATGATCAGACGTTCGCTCTTTCGTCGACGAAGCCGGTTGATTACTTCCTCGAGGCTAAAGCCCTCGGCATTCACACACGCCCAGTCATCCTTGGACCGGTCACCTTCCTCAAGCTGGCTAAATCGCCTGCCGAAGGCTTCGATCCCATCGCGCTCCTACCACGGCTTCTGCCCGTCTACGAGCAACTCCTGCGGAGCTTGAAGCTGTCGGGCGCCGATTGGGTGCAGATCGATGAGCCAGCGCTTGTCCTCGATCTGAACCCGAACGAACGAGCTGCGTTCGAATTCGCCTATGGCCAGCTGTCGAAAGCCGCGCCCGAGCTGAAGATCATGCTGGCTACCTATTTCGGGCCGCTGGGAGACAATCTCGAAACCGCGGTTTCTCTGCCCCTGGCCGGGCTGCATATTGATCTCGTGCGCGCTCCCGAGCAGCTGGAAACGGTGGGTCGGCTCGCACCGAAGGATCTGGTGCTCTCGCTTGGCTTGATCGATGGCCGCAACGTCTGGCGTGCGAACCTGCCCGCCATTCTCGACCGCATCAAACCGATCGTCGCCGGCTGGCCCTTGGACCGCGTCGAGATCGCGCCTTCTTGCTCGATGCTGCATGTGCCGATCGACCTCCGCATGGAGACGGAACTCGACGCGGACATCAGGTCGTGGCTCGCCTTCGCGGCCCAGAAGACCGACGAGTTGGTGTTGCTTGCCCGGGCCCTGTCCCAAGGCAGGGATGCGGTGGCAGGCGCGTTGAAAGCGTCTGCCGAGGCTGCCGCCACTCGCGTGACATCCACGAAGATCCATGACCCGCTGGTTGAGGGGCGGATCGCCAGCATTGACGACAGCATGAAGCGACGAGAGAGCGCTTTTGCCGAGCGCTCCAGAGTCCAGGCCGGCACGCTCGGGCTGCCGCCGTTCCCGACGACGACCATCGGGTCCTTCCCGCAGACGCCGCAGGTACGCAGGGCGCGGGCCGCTCATGCGAAGGGCCAGCTGAGCTATGTCGACTACGAGACCTTCCTGAAGAAGGAGATCGAGGCTGCAATTCGCTGGCAGGAAGAGATCGGGCTGGACGTGCTGGTGCACGGTGAGTTCGAACGAAACGACATGGTACAGCATTTCGGCGAGCAGCTGTCCGGCTTCGCCTTCACCCAGCATGCCTGGGTGCAGAGCTATGGGTCGCGTTACGTGCGCCCCCCCATCATCTTCGGCGACGTATCGAGGCCCAATCCGATGACGCTGCGCTGGTGGCAGTTCGCCCAGTCGCTTACGGAAAACCCTGTGAAGGGAATGCTCACAGGCCCAGTGACCATTCTCAACTGGTCATTTGTTCGCGACGACGTACCCCGCTCCGAAGCATGCCGCCAGATCGCGCTCGCCATCCGCGACGAAGTGACGGATCTCGAATGGTCCGGCGCAAGGATGATCCAGATCGATGAGGCCGCGTTTCGCGAAGGATTGCCACTGCGCCAGTCTGATTGGAACGACTATCTCGACTGGGCTGTCGAATGCTTCCGGATCGCTTCAACGGGTGTAAAGGACGCGACTCAAATCCATACCCACATGTGCTATTCGGAGTTCAACGAGATCATCGACGCGATCGCTGAAATGGATGCGGATGTCATTTCGATTGAGACGTCGCGCTCGAAAATGGAACTGCTGGACGCCTTCACGAGCTCCAAATATCCGAATGAAATCGGGCCCGGAGTCTACGACATTCACTCACCACGGGTCCCGGAAGTCGGCGAGATTTCGGATCTCGTCATGCTTGCCCGCGAGCGACTGTCCGATGCCCAACTGTGGGTAAACCCGGACTGTGGCCTCAAAACCCGCAAGTGGGAGGAGGTCCGCCCTGCCCTCATGAACATGGTTGCTGCAGCACGCGCGCTCCGGGAGAAAGTGTAGGCCGGAAGGTTTCCTGGTTGCTCACCATGTGGTGAGTTGCCGGCTGCCGCATGTCGGCTGTGAATGTGCCAAAACGCGATCACATCCTTTGAAATAAGTCACTCGAGTGAGAATGTGCACTTTCCTTCGGCACGTGTATTAATCGCGCAGGAGTAAAGGGTACCGTTTTCTCCCTGTGACGTGTCGAGTTCGAAGGGGATGTGATTGGCGTCGAGACCGCTCCGGCCATGGGTTATCAGCATGCCAAGTGCACTGTTCTCGATCAGTTCGTAGAGGACTTCTCGGCTCGGTTCATCGAAATGCGCGGGTACATACATGATAGTTCCTTTCACTGGCCGCCGGGTTCGCTATTCACCGGTTGACATCCGATGGCAAGCGTTCCAACGCGGCGGCGATCTGGCGCTTCGCTGCTGAGGGCAGAGGCAGGATGGGACGCGGGGGGTCGGCACGGCAAATCTCGAGCAATTCGGCAAGTGCATAGACGACGCGAAGGCTCGAGAACTCCTTGAAGAGGCTCCAGAGCGGCGCAAGCGTGGCATCGATCCGTCGCGCTTCGGCCGCATCGCCCTGTTGCGCCGCCGTGACGATCTTCACGCAGACCTCGGGCAGGATGCCGGCGAGGACGCTGTACCATGTGTCGGCGCCGGCGATCATGGCCTCTGCGGCGTTCCAGTCGCCGCTGTAGCCGATCGAGAACCCTTCCGGCACAGTGCGCCTCTGGTCGGCCAGATGGCTCTTGATCGCATCGCCCTTGTCTGTCGGATTCTTGATAGCGACGATCCCCCGCACCTTTGCCAGGCGGCTGACGAGTGCTGGGGTGAAACGGAAATGCGTCGTTCCTGGATTGTCGTAGATGACGATCGGAAGGCCACTTTCGCGCGCCACCGTGGAGAAATGTTCGAACACCTCGTCATCAGTGAGCGGGGTGTAAGAGGCGGCGGCAAGCAACCCCGCGGCAGCCCCAAGGGCCTTAGCGTCCTGCGCGAGCCTCACTGCTTCGTCGGTGCGCAGCGCGCCCACACCCACCACGACCGGCATTTGTCCCCCGGTTTCGTCCAAGGTCTCGGCGAGCGCCCGTCGCCGTTCCTCGCGCGTCAGATACATGTAGGTGCCGGTGCTGCCGAGAAGACCGATGGAGTCGACCTGAGCGGCGCCAAGCCGAGTAATCAGCCTGCTCAGAGCAACGGTATCGACGCGGCCGTCACGATCGGCGGGCGTGATGGGAAACGCGGAAAGACCGCTCAGGAATGCCATGGCAAGGCTCCAGGTTTGTGCGTGAGCGCAGGACTGGCCGGACGACAGGTCATCACAAGGCGTCCAGAGCCCGCCGCAGGTCGGCGATTAGGTCATCGACGTCTTCAAGACCCACCGAGAGACGCATGAGGTCCTCGCCGACTCCATCGGCCAGATGCGCATCCTTGCGGATCGGCTGACGAGCACGGGTCAGGCTTGCCGGATGATAGATGAGGCTGTCGGCATCGCCGAGGCTGACAGCCCGGGTGATCAGGTTGAGCCGGTCCATCATCCGCCGCGCGCCCTCGAACCCAGCGTGGAGGCCAAAGGCCAACATGCCCGACCCTTGGGACATCTGCTTTTGCGCCGTCACCTGATCAGGGTGCGAGTCGAGGAAGGGATAACTCACCCATGCCACCGCCGGGTGCGCCTCGAGCGCCTGAGCCACCGCAAGGGCAGTGGCGCTGTGCCGTTCCATGCGCAGCGTGAGCGTCTTCAGACCGCGCAGGATCAGGAAGGCTGACATGGGCGAGAGCGCTGCGCCGGTGATGTAGCGCAGGCCCGTTTCGTGCAGCGTGCGGAGCGTTTGCGCGTCGCCGAGAATCGCCCCGCCAAGGGCATCGCCGTGCCCATTGATGTATTTGGTCAGCGATTGGAGCACGAGGTCTGCCCCATGTTCGAGCGGCCGCTGGAGCGCGGGGGAGGCGAAGGTGCTGTCGACTGCAATCTTTACACCGCGCGCGTGGGCGCGCTCGGCAATGGCAGCGATGTCGAGGATGCGGCTCAGCGGATTCACCGGCGTCTCGAAGAAAACAAGCCGGGTCCGCTCGGTAATCGCGGCATCGAGATTTTGAGGATCGGACAGGTCCACCGCGACGACCTTGATGCCGAAGCGGGGGACCGCCTGTTCGACCATGGCAAGCGTGTTCGCATAAAGTGTCCTGTGGACGATGAGTTCATCCCCTTGGGACAGGAGCGACAGGATCAGCGTCCCGAAAGCCGCCATCCCCGAGGCAACGACCAGACCTGCCTCGGCTCCTTCCAGATTGGCAAGCCGTTGTTCTAGGATCTCCGTCGTCGGATTGTATTCGCGCGCATAGAGCCTTCCGCCAAGCGCGGCGGCGGCCTCGTTCGCTGCCACGCTTTCGAATCCATAGGTCGAGGTCAAGAAGACTGGCGGCTGAACGGCATTGGAAAAGCCGGCCGGATCGTAGCCATGATGGATCGCCCGAGTGGCGAATCCGGGACCGGTGTCGTGGAGCGACCGCGTGAGAGCATCGGTTTCGGATTGATAGGAACGGGTCATTCGGCCTCTAGATCTTTCTTGGGCTTCCGAAAGATTGACGGCAAACTGGCCAATGTGAAATATCCAGTGAGCAATGAATGAAATGGTCCAGTCTTCAAGTGCCGGTTCTGCAGGTCGCTCGCACGCGATGGGTGCACGCCAGATCTACGAGGCTCTTCGCGAGCAAATCCTCGGCGGCGTCTATGAAACCGGTAGTCAGCTGCCGTCCTCCCGCGGCCTGGCAAATGACCTTGGGGTTTCGCGAACGACGGTGACGGTCGCCTATGACCAACTGACCGCGGAAGGTTTTATCGAAGTCCGTCAAGGCGCACGACCTCGCGTTGCATCCTCGCTGATCGGTCCTGAGACGAGCCGCACTGTCGCGAAACGAGTCGGCCCGGTTCATCTGTCCGCCTATGGCGAACGACTGCGCGTTACGCCGCCCTGGCCGGATTATCTGCCGACTGGACTGAAGGTCGATTTCCGCTATGGCGACCTGGCGCCGTCAGACTTCCCCGCATTGGTCTGGAAACGTGCGATGAACGAGGCGATGGGGCAGCGCCCGTTGCGTCTTGCCTATGACGATCCTCGCGGCTGGCGTGGGCTGCGCCAGGCGCTCCAGGGCTATCTCTGGCGCGCCCGAACTCTGAGCTGCGACCTCGAGCAGATCATCATCGTCAACGGTTCGCAGCAGGGCCTAGATCTGTGCGCTCGCCTGCTTCTCGATCCCGCCGACCGCTTCGTCATCGAGGACCCGTGCTATAGAATGGCGCGTCAGGTCTTTGCCAGTACGGGTGCCTCGCCCGTTCCGGTCACCGTCGACGAGGACGGGATGAAGACGGAGTTGCTGGCGGGGATCGGGGCACGACTGGCCTATGTCACGCCATCGCATCAGTTTCCGCTGGGCGGCGTCATGCCGATCGCGCGCCGCCATCAGCTTCTGGAATGGGCGCGGCACAACAACGCCTATGTGATCGAGGACGACTACGACAGCGAATATCGCTACGACATCAATCCGGTCCCTCCGCTGCACAGTCTTGAGGACCACGGGGCTGTCATCTACCTCGGCACGATCTCCAAAACGCTCTCGCCGATGCTGCGTATCGGCTACGTCGTCGTCCCGACGGAATTGCAGGAGGTCTTCGCTACCGCCAAACAATTCGCGGACCGACATTCGCCGGTCGCTGAACAGGAGGCTCTGGCCTCTTTGATCGAGAGTGGCGGCTACGAAAGCCATGTGCGGCGTGTGCGCAGGCTGAACGGCGAGCGTCGGGAGGCGTTGTTGGGCGCCTTGCGGCGCAGCTTCGGAGATCGCATCGCTGTCCACGGAGCAGAGGCCGGTCTGCACGTCGTCGTTTGGTTCGACGAACTGCCGCGATCGCGGGAAACGACCCTGGTCGAAGCCGCCCGAGGCGCGGGCCTGGGGCTGCACCTGATCTCGCCCCTCTACGAGCGGCAATCGGACGAAGGCCACATCGATCGCGTGGGGCTTGTCATGGGCTATGCCGCCTTGAGCATTCGGCAAATCGAGAAGGGCGTTGAGATCCTGCGAGCGGTTATCAAGCAGGTGCAAGACGCGTTGCCGGGACACGGTGGCTAAAACGGCGGGGACGTGGCGTGCTGGCGAGGAAACCGACCCTTGGGCTGAACCGCATTTCGTTGCAAAGTCAACTGGACTGGGAAAACGCTATGCAACTGGTGCTGTTGATCAGGCCAGTTTGGCGGCAGATTTTCGTGCGAGACGAATTTCCGAGAGCGATGCATAACCGGCAAGGAAAGCTGCCTCACATCCATATCGCGCCCGCTGCCTTTTATGAAATGGAGGATCTGGCGGAGGCGTAGCTTGTTGCCGGCCGAGGCGGGCTCGAGCACCCGCAAGAGATAATCGACGATCTCTACCAGGCCTTGTCCACGGCCGAATGATGGAATTATCCAGCGCATGGTGCGGCATGCACCATGCCGATGCCAGAAGATCTGGACGCTCGACAAGCACCTTTCTTCAAACATTTTCCCGAAGGACCCGCAGCGCAAAGCCTCCCCATGAGAAAAGAGCATCCCATGTCTTTCACGCCATTGATTGCCCCCGAGATCAAGGCCCGCTACCCGGATTTTCATCTGATCAGCATTGTGGTGCGGAACGCTGAAATCGACGTGCCGGATGCACAGGCGTTGAACGACACGATTGCGGCGGCGGAACAGGCGGCGCTTCGCGATGACGCCCAAAGGGACGCGCATCTTGCGGCGTGGGCCGTTGCCTGCGAGGCTTTCGGCACAAAGGCCAATCGAACGCCGTGCTCGGCCGCCGCGCTTCTCAAGCGGGTGCGGAAAGATGGCTCTCTCCCGCGGATATCTCCACTGGTTGATGCCTACAATGCCGTCAGCGTGCTGTATGGCGTTCCGATTGGCGGGGAGGATCTCGATCTCTACCAGGGGGTCCCGAGACTTTTAATTGCGAAGGGAGCGGAGCCATTCGACACGATCCAGCAAGGTGAAATGGTAACCGAGCATCCTGAACCGGGCGAAGTCATCTGGTGCGATGATGCCGGTGTCACGTGCCGCCGCTGGAACTGGCGGCAGGGGCGGCGCACCATGGTCACGGTCGATACCCGCGCCATGTGGCTCGTGCTGGAAGCCCTCGGCCCAATGTCAGCTAAACAGATGACGGCCACCGGAGAGCATCTGATGGGACTTATCCAAGCGTTGTGCCCGGGTGCGCGAATCGAAACCGCGCGGATCGACGAGTCCACTACATCTCGTGTTCCTTAGGGCATGGCCCCATCTTTCGGAGAAACACCCCACTCAGCCCTGTCCGGATCTGGCGCTCCTTGCTCGCTCCGCCGGCCTACACAGTTGATTGCGAACGACCCAGAACGGCTCTCGAAAACGAGCGTCGAACGAAATCAGATCACTGCTTGTTCTCCCTTAGCGTTGTTTGGCGTACTTTTATCGCGATGCCTCCAGTGGGGATGGTCCAAATTGCGCAAGCTCGGTCGAGTGATCGCGGAGAAGCTTAATGTCGACTACATCGAAATTCATGGAGCGGTACGGACAACGGGTGCGAACCCGGGACGTCGTCCCGGTGTCGTCAGGCTCTCCCGTCCGACTGAGCCTCAGTTTTCTTCACGGCGCGAATACTCCTGAGGCCGCCCGGATTCTCGTTAAGAGACAGCTGCCGCTCAGGACGGCCCACGCGATACTCACGGAGATGGTCGATCACGGCAAGGCGTTCGTGACGGTTCCTTGCGTCGACGACCTATTGGCACTGAAGAATGAACTGTCGTCCTCAGGCGTGATCGCGAAGGTTCATGCGCCGCGCCCGATAAGTGTTCGCGAAGTCCGGGATCGCACGAAGCTCTCTCAGGAGGCATTCTCCGTGAGGTATGGCCTCGATCTGGCAACGCTTCGAAACTGGGAGCAAGGTCGCTCGAAACCGGATGCAGCGGCGAATACTCTCCTTTGGACCATCGCCCGGAATCCGGAAGCAGTCGAAGAATCGCTGGACATGGAGGACGGAGTGGCTGCCCCATCACCGTGAGGGGGCCGGTCACTCCGGCGCGCGGCTATTCGGCCGCTAGCGCGATAGCCGGCCGCCGCGCGGTATCGACAGCGCGCAAGCCTCAAACGTCCGACGCCTTCCTTGGCATGTCGCACGCCAGATCCCAAACATGGTTCCACCGCAACGAGATGGTGACGGAAGCAGTGTCTGCACTTTGAAACGAGCCAGGCCTTTGCGTCCTCATGGACGTCGCGATCGTCTCGTCCCAGTAAAAGTCGCAATCATTGTCGATGCGACGTTCCGTGCCAGCTGGCCGTTTATTTTCCTAAGATCTGCGTTACAGGCCGGGGCGTTGTCGCCGTTTCGGCGGGTAAAATGGGATAGGCGAGCTCGGGTGCCTTTCCGGTCAGCGAGTTGAGGAAGGCAACAAGCAGGTCGACTTCTTCGTCCGCCAGTACCACGCCAAGCTGGGTGGTTCCCATGATGGCAACGGCCTGTTTCAGATCCCAAACCTTGCCCGAATGAAAGTATGGCGCGGTGAGTGCAACGTTGCGCAGCGGCGCCACGCGGAAAACATAGGAATCGTCGGCAGTATTGGTGACCGCAAATCGGCCCTTGTCTTTTTCCGGCAGGACCTCGGCGCTGGGCTGTTCCACGAGGCCGAATGGGTAATAGGCTTCCCCACCAACGTTGATACCGCCATGGCAGGACGAGCAGCCTTTGTCCATGAAAAGCGCCAGGCCCTGTTTCTGTTCGGAAGTCATGGCGGCGTCATCGCCATTCAGGAAACTGTCGAATGGGGCCGGCGTGACCAGTGTCGCCTCGAAGGCTTCGATTGCCTTGGCGAGGTTGTCGAAGGTGACCCGATCGGCTTCAGCCGGAAAAGCTGCATCGAACCACTCGAGATATTGCGGCATCGACTTGAGCGTGGCGATGACTTGACCCGGTGTATTGGCCATTTCGACGCCGGCTTGGACCGGTCCCTTCGCCTGAGCCTTCAGGTCTTCGGCACGACCGTCCCAGAACTGGGCGATGTTGAAGACAGCGTTCAGTACAGTCGGCGCGTTGCGCGGTCCCTTCTGCCAACCATGGCCGATCGAGGTTTCATGATTGTCGTCGCCGCCGGTGGCCAGGTTGTGGCACGAGTTGCACGACAAGACGCCTGACGCCGAGACGCGTGGATCGAAGAACAGTGCCTTGCCGAGGGCGATCTTCTCCGGTGTGATCGGGTTGTTAGCGACTATCGGCGTGGTGGGTGGCAAAGCCTTGAAAGTGGCCAGTGCCGTTTCTCTGAGGTCTGCGGGGATCGAATCCGCAGCAAAAGCGATGGCTGTCAGCAAGGGGACAGCCATCGTACTGAATAGGATTTTCATAAATGATCTCGCTGCGTCGTGCACGCAGCCACTCTGGGATATGCGGCTCATGAACGCCCTGCGCTAGATCAGTTGCGGGAGAGGACCGGGTGGTCTGACACCTGTTTTTGCGGCAGAGGTTGGACTGTCCCGGAATTGAACGCTCTTCTCGACTGGATTTCAGGGAGGCGGAGGATCGCTGCTCGGCAAGCGGCGGCGCCGGAGCCGTGCTTCGGTTCTCTCTGCGCCTTCAACTATGAAGAAATCGGGGCCGCCACCGTGTCAGATTCGGTTTGGGGCCGGTTATCTGTTCCGCAGCAGGTCCTGCTCGACTTCCGCCTGCCTTCGTCAGATCGACCTTGGCTCAAATCGATCCGCGATAGTGTCTTGTAGCACCTTTGCGGGACGATCTTATTTCGACTGTAGAGGGCCGTTTGGGGTGAGCAGAATTACACAAATTTCAAAGGGCGCCCGAGTAGCTGTTTTGATTGGCTTGTGAGGCCTATAGCCTCCATCGAGTGAATATTGGCAGACGACGGAGCACAATTTTGGCTTCGTTTATCATCTTGCTTCAATGGGACAACTTCTTTGCAATAACTACACGGCAATTTACCGTCACGAATTTGAGAGAACCAAGTCCCACGCAGTGGTTTCACATCGGAAACATTGCAGTCCTGCCGCGAGAAGCTGATTTACAAATACAACAAGATGATTAATATCGCCATAGGGCGCAAAATATTGTTTGTTCGCTATAGTTCGCTCCAGATGCCGGCAAAATCTCGATACAATAACTTCGTCGGCGTACCCACTCCAGCCTCACATACGACTGCGACGCCTATACTTGCGCTTTTCCATTGCCCGACATGCAGGCAGCGAGCCATTGCATCGCGGAGGCTGCATCCTCCAATATGGCGACCTGTTCCCCAAAGCAGAAAAAAGTCTTGCGCGCTGCGCTCGCAGGTATTCGTCCGTTGTATGCATCAAAGCACGCCCTGAGGGCGGCTTCGTAGATCCGGTCTCTGCGATCTTCTGGCCATTCGTTGAGAAAATCGATAGCATCCGCAGGACTGGCAATCTCTTGCACGATGTGCGCTGCACGCCTTACGAAAAGTGGGCTGCTGAAAGTCCCTGAGCTCATTCGTTCTTCCCGACCTGCTGAACCGCGCGTTTGCGTGAACAGGCGCCTTCTCCCGCCCACCTTTGCGGAAGGTGCTGTCACAGCGATAGCGGTTCAATGGCAAAGCAGCGGCGTTATGTCCTCGGTTTACCAGCGGGCCAATCCCTAACATCCTGCTGCGAGGGCGGCTCCCCGGATGATGAATCTACATCGTTTCGACCATTGCGAATCAACCTTTGATACTTCCTTCACGCGCCACCAGGAAGCGGCCACTGCTCGGCCACCGATTTCACAGCCAAAGAGAGGATGGCGAAACAGAAATAGCCCGCTTCGTTTCGAGATTACTGGTCATTTGGCGCAAAGCTTACGGCCGAGACGCGCCTGAAAATGCGCAAGCACCGCGGCAGCTCGCCAACAACGGACGGATCAACGGTCACGACGGCGGGATACCGCGCCGTAGATCTCGCTGGACGAACATCGCAACAATCCTGTCGAGACCTTTGTTGCTTTCAGCGGCGACCGCCACTATGAAGCGACGCTTCGCCGACTGTGTTTCACGCCGCCTGGAGAGTTTCATGACAGAAGAAGCCGAAAAAAACATCGACACCCTCATCGAGCTCACGGCCGATGTCGTCTCAGCCTATGTCTCCAACAATCCGATCCCGGTGGGGGATCTCCCTGCCCTCATCGGCCAAGTGCACGCGGCTCTGAAAGGGACGGCCCGAGGTGTCTCTACAGAAGAGCCGGTTGCCCTTACGCCTGCAGTCCCGATCAGGAAGTCGGTGACACCGGACTACCTCATCTCCCTTGAGGACGGGAAGAAATTCAAATCGCTAAAGCGCCATCTGTCGACCCACTATGGGCTGACGCCGGATGGATATCGGGCCAAATGGGGCCTGCCGGCGGATTATCCGATGGTCGCGCCGAACTACGCCGCGGCGCGCTCTTCATTGGCCAAGACGATGGGGCTCGGCCGCAAACCGAAAGCGCCAGAAGCGCCGGAGCCGGCGCCGACGAAGCGAACCCGCAAGAAGGTCGCGGCTTGATTTCGGCAATCGAGATTCGTTCTGGAGCGTTGCAGACATCGGCTTAATCTGCGCGTCATATAAAAAGGCGGGGCCAACCCCGCCTTTCAAACAACTTTGTTTCATGAGGAATTCGCGACGCCTGCAGCAATCTGCTGCCCTCAGTTTTTGCTCGCTCCTATCGAGCGGCCGTGAGGACCTCCGGACCTACGCGCCCACTCTTGCCAAGACGCAGGAGAATATTTCAACCAGCTTTGCTGAGGCTGCCAGCGGAAGATTTGCCGGTGCGGCGATCCTGCTCGATCTCATAGTTGATCTTCTGGCCGTCAGCGAGGGTCGAGAGGCCCGCGCGTTCGACAGCGGAAATGTGGACGAAAACATCCGGACCGCCATTGTCGGGCTGGATAAATCCAAACCCCTTGGTGCTGTTGAACCACTTTACCGTTCCAGTAGGCATATACGTGTTCCTCCTTAACAATTGCAACGTGGGCAGGCCATTAGGCCTGCCTGACTCATAGCCGAGACTTGGGTGCAGCAAAAAGCGAAAAATTGTTAAGCCCCGATCAGCTGGCGCACTCCATTTTGGCCGTAGTCGCCAGCAAGCACTGTCCTACACTACCGCTCGAGCATGGCCGGAAGCGCCCGATCCTTCCAACGCTCCTCAGCGCCACGTCTATGGCTGGTGCTTGGAGGCACGGGACGTAAGGCCGACCGCTGCTCGTGCCGCCAGGTCAAAGGCCGGGTAGTTCACGGAGCTACCTTCGTGCATAACGGCTTGGCAAGCGCTTGAAGGAGTTTCGAATTGGATTGTTTCAAGAGGGTCGAGGGGTTGATCGATGCCACCAGCGTGCAAGCGATCGATAACGCGCGCGTTTTGCTGGACCAAGGGCAAGTCAGAAACAATCGCCCAAGCGATCGACGACTTCCTACTTGATTTCATGACCTTGCTGTTTGTGGTAGAAGCTACCGCGAGCGGTTCCACAATCCGGCCATGCGGTTGGCGCGCATCAGATTGAGCAGGATCAGGCTGTTACTCACCCGATGCTCTTGACCTTAGGGACCACGCCGCCGGGGATGCGTTTGCAGCCGCAAAGAAGGCAAAATCTGTTTGCCGGCAAACCGAGCACAGCCAGGCGGTATTTACGCAGATGAATTCGATCGCGACCGCCAAATTCTTCTGTTTGGTACCCAGCGACGACGGCAAGCGCGGACAGCTTCCGTGCTGCTGTCCTCCAGCGACAAACGTGCCTGTATGCCCCCATCCACGGCGAGCTCGACGGTTGTTTCTTACGTTTGACCAAGGTCCCGCGCAAACACTCCCCTTTCCCGCAGCAACTCATCAGGCTCAACGGCCTCGCGGCACGCGCATTACGCCAGAAGCGCGCAACCGCATCGTTTTTTCCCGCCCGAGTCCTACGATCTTCGTTTTCCAGCGCCTCGCGGATATCGCCCAACTCGCCGATCTTTGATCAGATCCGTCTTCGCGCGCGAGCAGGCCCCGCGCTCGAGTTCGCTACGCTGCTCACGCCTCTGCCGTTCAGATCGACCCGGTCTTGCTGTCGAGAACAGGGTTCCGCTGGGGCGACCAACATCTCCATTCTCACCGTCAGTGCAGCGGCCATTCGAAGCGCATCCTATACCCCTCCCCCGGCAGCGCGCCCAATCGTCTTCCGAACGAAGAAGATATCCTCAGCCGCGCGCGTCGCGTTCGGCCCTGTCCGATGTCCGACAATGTCGGATGCGCAGCATGGCAGAGCTTGATTTGTCCACATGCCTCGAACGGTTCTGATCTGGCACGGTGCATGCTTGGTCATCCGCAAGGCGTCGCGGACCAAGGAGAATCCGTCCCATGATCACCTCACCAAGAAATACCGCCGCAGGTCTCCTGAGTGCATCCAAAGATGAGGCTCGAGTAAGGCCTGGCACCCTGAAGAGCTTATTCATCTGCCTCGGCGCTGCCCGCCGATCCTCCCACGGGGGGAAACGGGGACGCAGCGCCTTCATCAAAATGAGGAACAAATCACTTTGCCTCGAACCTTGCCTTTCGACCAGCCACCACAACCGAAGCCATCGATCGTCCGCCTGGCTGCGCAACGCGTTCATTGCCACCGCGCTGGCCCTGGTGACGACCGCTCCGGCTCTGGCCGCCACCGCCGGCGGCAAGGTGACGGATTTCCTGCTCGACAACGGCATGGAAGTGGTCGTCATCCCCGATCACCGCGCGCCGATCGTCACTCATATGGTCTGGTACAAGATCGGCAGCGCCGACGAGCCACCCGGCAAATCAGGCCTTGCCCATATCCTCAAGCATCTGATGTTCAAGGCGACGACTAACCACGCCGCCGGCGAGTTCGACCGAGCCGTCTCAGCCATCGGCGGCTACAACAACGCCTTCACCGCCTATGACTACACCACCTTCGTCGAGACGGTGGCGCCCTCGGCGTTGGGTGAGATGATGGGCTTCGAGGCCGATCGCATGTTCAACCTCATCCTCAACGACGATGATATCAAGACCGAGCGCGACGTGATCCTGGAGGAGCGCCGTTGGCGCAGAGAGACGAACCCGCAGGCTCTGCTGGACGAGGAGGTCAACGCGACGTTGCGGCAGAACCAGCCCTACCGCATTCCGGTCATCGGCTGGATGCAGGAGATGGAGAAGCTGAAAACCGACGCATTCACCATCTACAACAAATACTACCGACCGAACAACGCCGTGCTGGTGGTGGCCGGCGACGTAGAGCCGGAGACGGTGAAGGCGCTGGCCGAGAAGACCTATGGCAAGGTTGTGCGCGGGCCTGACCTGCCCCCGCGCAACCGCCCGGTCGAGCCGGAGCAGAACACCAGGCGCACAGTGACGCTGACCGATGCGCGCGTTTCGGTGCCGAGCTTTTCCACTCAATGGGTGGTGCCGTCCTATCATACGGCAGAGCCCGGCGAGGCCGAGGCGCTCGACCTGCTGGCCGAGATCCTCGGCGGCGGCAACCGCAGCCGGCTCTATCAGGAGCTTGTCGTCAAGCAAGGCATAGCCTCGGTGGCCGGCGCCTCCTTCCAGGGCACCATGCTAGACGACACCAGTTTCACCATCTCCGGCTCGCCGCGCGGCGATGCAAACCTCGTCGATCTCGAAGCGGCGGCCGTTGCCGAAGTCGCCCGGATCGCCAAGGATGGCGTCACCAGCGACGAGCTGGACAAGGCCAAAGACCGCTATATCCGCTCGGTGATTTTTGCGCACGACGAGCTGGACCACATCGCCAACATTTATGGCAAGACGCTCACCACCGGTGGCGATGTGAAGGACGTGCTCGAGAGGCCGGACCGCGTCCGCAAGGTCACCACCGACGAGGTCAAGGCGGTCGCCGCGCGTTATCTGGTGCTCGACCATTCGACGACAGGCTATCTTTTGCCGCAGCAACAGGCGGGGAATTGATCATGAGCTCCATCCCCATGCAAATGCGCCGGCCGGTCTTCCCTCGGCGCGCCTTCGCCACCCTGTTCCTCTCCATCCTCTTTCTCATCTTGCGGGCGCTCGCCCGGTAAACGGGATCTGTTTAAAGCCGCGAGGAGCGGTTTTCGCGGGCCTTGCCAGGCATTTGCCGGTTCAGGCGTCATTATTGGGGTGCGCTCCTCCTCAGGCCAGCCTCTCTTCGAGTGAACAGAGTCGCCGATTCGTGGTCCGCAGATTGTAGGCGCAGGCCACCAGCATCCACTCCGCGCGGCTGGCGAAGCCGATGTCCGTTGTTCAATCGTTCGACTAGTAGAACCGCGAGGCATCTTCTAGCGTATTCAGGTATTCTCCCTTTCCAGTTGGGTACCGTGGTCTACCAGCTGTCTGGCCGAGGCCCTATAAGGAACCCGGACGTCGCGGAGTACACACCGCACCTGCTATATATGCCTGCTGCGTTGAGGAGGAATCCGGTATTGCCCCTGTGCCTGCCGATGATCCGTCACCTGAGATCGCCTGACCTGTTTGGACCCATTGATCGCCAGCCGGCACTTGGCACGCGGACTAGCGAGCGAACGTTCGAGGTCCTCAACCCGTCGACTGGCGAAGTGCTGGCAGAACTACCCGACATGGGTGTCGAGGAGACATGCGCTGCGATCGACAAGGCCTATGTCGCTCAGCCTGGATGGGCAGGGTTGACCGCACGTGAGCGCAGCGACGTTCTATGGCGATGGCATCAGTTGATCATCGACCACGCCGACGATCTCGCCGAGATTCTCACCGCGGAGATGGGCAAGCCGCTTGCAGAAGCCAAGTCGGAGATATCGCATGCTGCGGCGTATCTGCAATGGTACGCCGAGGAGGCCAATCGCGTCTATGGCGAGACGATCTCCGCACCATCGATGGACCGCCGAATGCTGGTAATCAAGCAGCCCATCGGAGTTGTTGGCACGATAACGCCATGGAATTTCCCGGCCTCGATGGTGGCGCGCAAAATCTCGCCAGCCTTGGCGGCGGGCTGCACGATCGTCCTCAAGCCCGCTGAACAGACGCCGCTCGTGGCGGGAGCAATGTTCGCCCTCGCCCATCAGGCTGGCTTTCCCGAAGGCGTCGTCAACCTGATCTATGCGTCCGAAGGTGACGCGGTCGGCCGCGAACTTTGTACCAATCCCAAGGTCCGCAAGATCAGCTTCACCGGGTCGACTGAGATCGGGCGCCTTCTCATGCGCCAGTGCTCGGACCAGATCAAAAAAGTCAGCCTTGAGCTCGGCGGCAATGCACCTTTCATCGTCTTCGATGATGCCGATATCGATGCCGCGGTTGACGGTGCGATCCAGGCGAAGTTCCGCAATGCCGGCCAGACCTGCGTTTCGGCGAACCGCCTTTACGTCCAGTCGGGCGTTCACGACGAGTTCGTCGAGAAATTCGTGCAACGGGCTCGCCAACTTCAAGTTGGTGACGGTTTCGCTCCCGGAGTGGACATCGGACCGCTCATCGACAAGCACGCTTTGGCCAAGATCGAATCCCATATTGCCGATGCCGTCGCCAAAGGCGGCGCAATTCGATGCGGGGGCAAACGTATCGGCACGAATGGCACGTTTTTCCAACCGACAGTCCTGACCGGTGTCTCCAGCGAGATGACCGTCGCGCAAGAAGAGACATTCGGGCCGCTGGCACCGATTATTCGCTTCAAAGATGCAGATCAGGTCGTGCGTGAGGCCAACGACACAATTTACGGCCTCGCGGCCTACTTTTATGCCTCCAACCTGAAGCGGGTCTGGCGTGTGGCCGAGGCCTTGGAGTATGGAATGGTCGGGGTAAATACCGGCCGGATGTCTTCAGAAGCGGCGCCGTTCGGTGGGATAAAACAGTCCGGCATCGGGCGGGAGGGATCCCGCCATGGCCTCGAGGACTACCTCGAAATGAAATATCTCTGCATGGGCGGCATCTGAATTTTCGGCCTGCAGGGTTCACAGACCGGGTAACCTAGCGAGCGATCTCCAAAGTGTGAATTGTAGGATCGCTCCTCGATTGGGAACTGAGGGGCGGCTCCGTACCCGAGCAAACACGCAATCCTGAAGGAGCACCCTGGCTGGACTTATCTCTCGACGAGACTAGCGTCTGCATTGTCGGCGAAGACGGCGTGCATGTGATGGAGGATACGCTTGCGGGGATTTGGCGGCCCTCGCCGACTATCTTCAGACGACGGGCTGTCTTTGCGCGGGTCTGGTTGGAAGCTTGTGCACCATCGCGATCGTGAACGCTGGTTGTGTGCAATATCCGGTTTCTGGGGCAGAATTTTGAACCTGCTATCTTCCGATTGTCAGTAGCTCAGTTGTTCTTCGGCCGACTGCCGCGCCAGTACAGGCTCGGACAGAATCGAAGATACCATCAGGCAGGCATTCGCATTCGACATTTCCGGTGATCGGCGCACAATCCAGGGCGCGCCAGGGTTGACCAAGCGCCTCGAACCGCATGACAGTCTTGACCGGCTGGAGGACGGAAATCCCGCGATGCCGAAGAGGTTGGTCAGCGCAGTCGAGCCCACACGGCATTTGCGGCACGAAACAGCGCTGGGAAGCGATCGGCCGAGCGGTCCTCGAAGGCGCGGGCCAGGGTGTCGACGATGCGTTGGTTCAGGTCCGCCAATCTGGTCTCTACCGTCTGATAGCGGGTTCGGTCGCCAGTGACAGCGAGTAAAGATATTTGGCATCATCGGCTTTGATTGCCGCGCAGATCTGGTCGAGATTGGGATAGCTCACTGGTGCACCTGTGGGCTCATAGTGCTTCCTCCTCACCGAGATGAGGATTGCCGGAGTTGGGGTAGAACACCAGCACGGCTCCGAGATCAAAGCTCGTCCCGGGTGCAAGGCGCTGGACGGACCGGGGCCATGTTTCGGTTGAGACGCCATCGATGCCTCGCGCCACCGTGCTGGCGAATCGGGGCATCAGCGGAGCGAGTGTCGGTGCCAGGATCGCCGCGGCCGTCGTCTGAAGGGCTAGCGAAGTCCGATTGCGGGCGGGATAGAAACATCGCGCCGCCGCATAGTCTTGCGCCCGACGGTAGATCACGCAATCGCGCACGAAATCGCAGACCTGAGCGGCCGCGCGCCGGACCGAGAAGCCTTCGTCCGAATAGGCGCGCTCCATGGCCGCGCGATAGATCTCTATCCGAGCAAAGAAGGCGCGGTCGGCCGGACTCCAATCGCCTGCGTCGGGCACACGCCCGCCAAAATCCTGCTTGATTTCCTGGTTCAATGCATCGAGCCAGTTCAGCCAGATCCCTTGGAACACCTCGTTCTCGGTGCGGCGCAGCGCGTCCAGCGTGAAATCCGTCCGCTCACTTTCGGGGCGTGTCAGGCCCAAATGGAGGCGCATAACGTCGACCGTCTTTGGGCTCAGAACCTCCTTGCCCCAGACCGCATGGCGGCAGCTGGTTGAGAACTTCTTGCCGTCGAGCAGGTAGAACTCGTTGACGTGATAGTGGATGCGTGGCGTCCAGTGGGAGAAGACCTCGGCGTAAAGAGCGGGGTAGAGTAGCGCGTGGTAGAAGGAATTGTCGAAGCCGAAGAAATGGACAATCTGCCAGTCGTTGCCGGGCATGGCCGCCTTCCAGTCGCGACCCAGCGAGCGGCCGAGCGCCTGGATGTTGTAAAGAAAACCGAAGGCCATCTCCGGCCAGACCCAGATCACTTGCCCCGGGAACCCTTCGGCCGGCAGGCCCCAGTCCGAGGGGTGGGTAATGGGCACTGAAAAGTTGCCGCGTCGGCGTAGGCGCGCGAAGAGATCCGAGATCCGTAGCGGGACGCCCGACGCCCTTAGATGCCGGTCGATATTGTCGTAGCATCGGTCCAAGGCAAGTTCCGGGCGGCGGACGGAGCCGACCAGCGGCGCCTCGGCAGACTGCCGTGACCGGGCTGCACCCAAGTCGTGGCAAAGGTTTGGGGCGCCGCATTCCTCGCAGATGTTGCCACCGGCGGAGCCGCCGCAATCGGGGCAGAGGCCGCTAACATCCGGCTCGTAAAGATAGTGGCCTGTCACAGCATCGAAAAGCGCAGGGCTCTGGCGCAGATCTACCGCCGTGCTGCTCAGAAGACTGCGGAAACACGCGGCTTGAAACTCGCCGTAACCGTCATCGCCCATTGTGGGTTGGAAGCTGTGGACGTCACAATCGAGAAGTGCAAGCGTGGCGCGAATCTCGTCGGCGTAGTGGCGCGCCACGTTTGCAGGCGTCGATTGATCGGCATCGGCGCGTGTCGTGACGTAGCTCTGGTTGTCATCGCTTCCAGTGAGGTGATATGCTTCGACTCCTTTCATGCGCAGGAAACGAGTATAGACGTCGGCGCCGAAATAGGGGCCAGAAAGATGTCCCAGATGGAGATCGCCATTTGGCGTTGGCGGCGTGGAGAAGACGAAGATCGGCCCGCGTGGAGCCGTGGTCTTTGCAGCGGCATCAAGGGCGGCCTCGCCGTCTCGCCAGTAGACATCGACGAAATTTAGGTCTTCGTCCCCATCGTTGCGCAGCACATGCGCTTCAAAAGGGTGGAACAGAACGACATCGCCCGCCTCGACCGAGATTTCCCCACGGTCGGTCGTGACCTTGCCCGCGCCAGACAGGACCACGAAGGCCTCGATTTCGTCGTGCCGATGGGGCTCGGATGTAACGCCCGGTCCAACCTTTCCGAATGAAAACCCCGTGCGAGCGCTGCCCGTTCCAAGCGTGGCCGTGTCGATACCGAACGCCCGCGACAGCTCCGTTCGAGAAAACGTGTATTTGCGCATGACGAACCTAAGCTGTTGAAGCAGTGGGATCTTCGGCTGCCAACGCAACAGCCTCTTGTGCAAGTTGCGCAGAGAAGCGGCAGCCCAACCCGTTGGCGGCCCCGGCCAGAATAATGCGGCTCTGGGCCGCCAGGCGGGCGACGAGGGGGGCGCCAGTCGGGCTGTAGGCGTCATAGAAGACCGCCCTGCGACCACCTCCACAATCCACGTGCCGAAGCGTCGTAACGGGCTGCGGTCGATGCTCCGCGAGCCCGCAAATCAGAACGCCATACTCTCCGCGCATTTTTGAGCGGCCGATCAGTTTCGTGTGCATGCCTCCCTTGCTGCGTGAGCTCAATCGCGATAGAAAATGCCATTTGGGGGCTTGAGATTGTCGAGATCGGCCACTTTGCCCTCGGGTGGGTTAAGGGCGCGCTTAAGCACGTTATATTCAGCGCGGGTCGGTCCACCGGTTGAAGCACGCTGGAACACCAAGTAGAGTGTCCGCCGCGAACGATTGCTTTTGTTCGGTCGTGAGTAGTGCGGTGCGTAATCGTCGAAGATGAAGATGTCGCCAGCCTTCCATACTACGGGTTCCCAGGAGAACATTTCGGCGACTTGAGGATCGATCACCCCGCCGGCATCCATGGGAAACACCCCCTTCTTGTGGTTGCCGGGGCTGAAGAAAAGCCCGCCGTTTTCCGGGTCGGAGTCGTCGATGCCTATGGCAACCACCGCATGGACCATCCGGTCGGGGAGTTTGTGTGGAATGTGATAAATGTCCTGATGCGGGAGATAGCCGCCGCTGTCTGGGTAGTGGAAAATCAGCAACTCCTTGAGCCTGCGCGAATCTTCGCCAAGCAAATCCTCGACCGCTGACTTTATGCGCTGATCTTCTAAGAGCAAACGACGCAATGGATCATGGAAGTCGAGAAAATTCTCGATCTTGGAGATGATCTTTCGATTGTCCGTCGTCTTCTCGAACCACATGAGCCATTTGTCATCGCTGACATCCCAGCGTGACATATCTTCGACAAAAGTAGAGATATCTTCCTGAGCCGCTGGAGCGAAGAACCTTTCGAGCCTGACGTATCCGTCTTTCTGCCACTTTTCTCTTTGTGCATCAGTCAACATGCGAAAAGCCTCCTGTTGGAAAAACTGGTTGGTCGGACATCCCAATTAGGGCCGTCGGACGCTGGTCAACACGGAGACGGACTCACGTCATGTGGGACGGCGATGCTAAGTGCGTTCCGCTCCGGCGGATATTCTCCGCAGAAGCTCGGCGCGAGACTGCCTATGTCAGGCTCAGCCGGGTCCAGGGGTTCCGTAAACTGGGCCGGATCAATCGCTTCACCCGGTCCAGCCACGACACGCATCGCTAAAGGCCGGCACCATCCGCTGACCGCCGACCCAGCCATGGCCGCCAAGACCACGGCGCTCTTTCGAGTGAGCGACCTGGTACGGTCTTGACAACCGTAGGGGAAATGCACGCCCCCAGAATAATGCGATGCGCCGCTTGGTCCAAGGGCTTGTTCGGTCACGATTATTTCGGAGAAGCCTCCGGCCTTCGCCGCAGCGGAGGCGGACATCATTCCTAGGATGCCACCGCCGATGATCAAAAGTCTACGAGTCATATCCCGCTGCCCATTTCTTCGGCTGCGGGGGCGGGCCAGCTCTCGATCGAGGTATGGCTGATGAAGCCAGGATGCTCGCGGTTCGCGCATGGCGCGCGCCCAAGAAGGCTATCGAGGATGCGGCGCGCGCGCCAGGCCAGCAGGCTTAGGTTCGGATCGGCCAGGCCGCGCTGCCCGAGGCTCGCGTTTTGTACGAAGATGCGTCTGTCACCCGGTCCGTCCCAGCTCACCGAAAAATCCTCGCGAATAGCTAATTCATTGTCGATCTGCTCCAGCCGGTGCGCGATGGGTTCCAAGAAGTCTGGCACCGCGTTCTCGTAACCGGTGGCCAGGATGACGATGTCAGCCGTGACTTCTTCGACCTCGACCATGCCGTGCTGCAGGGTCAGCCTGTTACCCGCGCCGGCGTTGATGCAGTGCGAGACGGTGCAGCCCGGCCGCAGTGTGATGTCGGATCGGTTTGGCTCGAAAAATGCGTGGCGGTACAGCGCCTGATAGATCGCGCGCAACGTGCTTTCCGAAATGCCGTCCGAGGCAAGCACGAAACGCCGCAGGAGCAGCTTACGCTGCGACTCGCTCATCGCCGCGAAACGATCCGAAAAGCAGGGCATGAACAACTCGTTTGTGAACGGGCTGTTGTCCAGAGGCAGATAGTTTTCGCGCTGCGAGACCCAAGTGATCGAGGCAGGCCGCCGTTCGTTCGGCAGGCCGACAAGGTGCAACATCACCTCGGCTCCCGACTGGCCTCCGCCGACCACGCAGACATGCTTTCTCCGCACCTCAGGGTGGATGTGCAGTAAAACAGATGAGTGGAACAGGTTGCGTCCAATCCAGCCCTGAAACTGAGGTGGGATTTGCGCCTGCTTGCCAATGCCAACCACGACGTTTCTGGCGCCGAGAACCGCGTTATCGGTCCGCACCCGAAACGCGCCGTCAAAGCGGATTTCGTGCACGGTCTCGCCGCCACGGACAAGTGGGTTCCTGTGGAAGGCCCAGTTCAGGTACTGCTCAAACTCAGCTCTGAACACAGCCTCGAACTGTGCGTTCAGGAAGTGGTACAGACGCCCGTTCTCGTACAGGTAGTTTACGAAAGTGTAGGCTGATCGCGGATTCACCAGCGTGACCAGATCCTTGAAGTGGCTCACCTGGAGCTCTGAGGAATCGAAAGCGATGCCTGGATGCCAGCGGAAGTCGACCTGCCGATCCAGGAACAGTGCCCCTTGCCCAACTTGCTCGTGTATCTGACACGCAAGGCTCAAATTAGACGGCCCAGCACCGACCCCAACGCAAGATAACTCCACTTGCTTTCCTCCTATAGAGTCTTCCCACTAGGCGCTTGTTCGCGGCGAATATCGGCCATAGCCATTGGGCCCCCTCGCGGACGTTTCGATCCCCGGTGCCGACCGGATTTGCGAGAATTGTCCTGCGGGTTGTCGAATGTAGACCCGAGCATTCCAGCGCGGTGACAATCGACGGGTCATGCCGGGGACGTGGGTTGGGGCATCAACGTATATCCTTTCCGCCCGCCTCGATGACCGCGTCGCCGTTACGCGAGACGCTTTCCAGGCCCATCAGGTGTTTGAAGCCGGCCGAGTCGCCCGCCTCGACCATGACGCGCCGGCCTTTCGCCGGCTTGGTGGCAGGCAAGAGCGCGGGTTTCACTGCGGCGACGGCATTTTCGGTGCGCATGATAATGGACGACCTCTCGCTGATGACGCAGAACCCCATGCATAGGCCGTGCCAGAGAAGGAAGTTATCTAAACCATGGGCTGGCGGACTTGCGATCCTGTCGGAAATCCGACATAAATCCGACATTGAGGGGGAAGCCTCACGGCGGCGCCCGATTTGCACGTCGATGCCGCCTTTTTCCGAATAGATAATCGGGCACCTTCTGCACCAGAATACTTCTCTTATGGAGACCAGCACGAAGTCTTCATGAACGGACAGTGCAGAACCTCGTGTCTCTGCCGGACAGATCGCGATATGCCTCTCCCATCGAGGTCGGCAGTTGCAAGAGCTGCCAGATCCTTCGCCCGTGTCGTGCCGTTGCACTGGCTCGATCCCGCATCCTCGGAGGCCGCGATCATGAAGAGTGACGCAATCTCATGTCCACCGCGAGGCCTCTCTCATGGGGAAGCAATTCTCTATGTTGGTGTCCGATCGATGCTCTTGATGAGATGGTTGCGGATGGGCGCATGCCCAGACCTAAGCGCATCAATGACTGCGCGATCTGGGACCTTCACCAACTGGATTGTCGAATCTCTGTAAAGATAGCCGGAAGACAATTGCGTTATGACCACTCTGCCGTTCCAAAAGCACGTGCGCCATTCGGTCCCTGCGACTCGATCCAGGCGGAGGGATAAGGCCGCAAAGCAGTCTTTTGCGCGCCCACCGGTGGGCCAGGATGGAGCCGTCGTAAACGCAGTTATTCGATGATCGCCGCCGCGGAGTCCCCAGGCTGTGCCGCGCCCGACACCGGCGACGTAGTGGTCGTCGAGCGCCCCGTCGCCGATGTCAATCCGATGCTCGGCCAGTTTCGCGGTGAGCTCACCGCTTATTCCGCAGTGCCCACCGGGCTCGCACAGGAGGTTCTAGCTGGCGGTCACGGTTGCATTCGTTGTCGGATCTTCGACGATGTCGGACATGAGACACAGCGCCATCAGGGTCATCTCGTTGTTCTGAATGATTTTCTCATTTGGCACGACTCCTGCGAGGCAGTCCGCGAAACGCGCTGCGGCACCGACACAGGAGAAATCACGTCATGATCAAGCTCGCCGAACAGGCGGTCGCAGTCGCGAAAACTGGGCCTTTCGGAGCCGACAGGACGTTGCGGCTGTGTTCCAGTCGACATCATTCTTCACGTTATCCTGACATGGCCGTATTCGATTTCCGCCCAACGCTGAATGCCCCGGACGATGATCCCTATCTTTGGCTCGAAGATGTAGAAGGAGAACGGACACTTGCCTGGGCCGCCAGCCAGTCGGCCAGGACCCTGGGGCACTTCGGTGGAACACAGTTCGATCGCGACCACGACGCCCTGACAGCGATCTTTGACCGTCCTGACAAGGTTCCCGTGATCACGCGCCGCGGTCAGTACCTCTACAGTTTCGGGCAAAATGCCGGAAATCCGTGCGCACTGTGGCGTCGGGACCACCCTTGCCGCCAATCCGCCGATCCTGCTCGCCACCACGAGCGGGACGACCGCGTCCACCCGGGCCACGCAGGTAAGACGGCCGCCAAGCTGCAGGCCTTTGGTCATCCCACTTAATTCTGTGTGAGTACAGGTCGATGGTTGCGAGAAGGGCGCAAATAACTTGTGCGCGGTCCCACGCAAACTGCGCATGGGCGCTCCGCCAATCTCACCCAATACGAGCAAGACTTTTCGTAGTTCAGTGCATCATTTCTGAAGAGCAAGGAGAGAATATCATGGCGAGAAAGCGAATGGGCGTGGCGCGGGGAGTAACAGCGGCTGTCGTGCTCATGATGGTGAGACAGCAGGCCGTCGCGGCGGAGCTTGCGCAAGCCGCGAGCGTCCTGCAGGCAGGGGCCTCGGTCACGGAAGCGCCAAGCCCTTGGCAGATCCGCCTGCGTGCGTTGGGGGTCGTCACTGAGGATTCGGGCTACGTCAATGCAGTGCCCGGCTCCGATCTTTCCTATTCGAACACGGTGACGCCGGAACTCGATATCTCCTATTTCTTCACGGACAACATCGCCGCCGAGCTCATACTCGGCACCACCTATGCAAACATCGAGGGCCAAGGAACGGTCGGCGGACTGGGCAATGTCGGCAAGGTTTGGCTGCTGCCGCCTACGCTCACATTGCAGTATCATTTTACCAAGTTCGGCACTTTCAAGCCCTATGTCGGCGCCGGCGTGAACTACACGATATTCTATAACCAGGATGTCGGCAGCGCCGACGCTCTCAAGGTTAAGAACACGTTCGGCACCGCGCTGCAGGTCGGGTTCGACTACATGGTGGATCAGCACTGGGGCGTCAACTTCGACGTGAAGAAGCTTTTCCTCAAGCCAGACTTCGACGTCACGGTCGACGGCGCGAAGCTGACGGGGAAGGCTGCGCTCGATCCGTGGTTGATAGGCGCAGGCGTCACCTACCGTTTCTGATACCAAAGGCGACGCGGCTTGCTGACAGCCGATCTGAAATCAAGGGCGCCTCGTACGCCGTTATACCCTCGAAGGCCGTGACGATCAGGACAGGTGAGATTGGAGAGACGTGTGTTCACTTCCAGTGCAGCAACACTCAGCGGCAGCACCAACAAACTCGATCCGATTGGTTTCGGCTCGCCGGCTGATAGTGAAGATTGGCTCAGCACTGATCGGCGATCCAGAAACCGGAGAAATACGCGGTTCTTGGCTTGAGACACTAGTCTAATGGAGGATGTCGTCCGATTTTTCGCACGCGGGCAGCAGGTGATCGTCGTCACGTCTGGTGCTGTCGCGGTCGGCTCAAGTCACTTCAACCATCTGGACAGGTCTCTGCGAGGCTTTAAATGCCATAGTTTTGGCGTTTGGCAAATACTATTGACCGCGAAGATACCTATGATCAGCATCGCCGCGTCAACGCGGTTTCAACAACGACTTCAAAAGTTGGGCGCCTTACCCATTCAACGAGAACGACCGCAATGGCGGTCGCACGCCGCGCCGGGCCAAGTCCAGGTGCATGGCAGGTTGCTTGTGCCGCGACTTTCTCACCGCCCTCTTACCAGCAAGATTGACTGACGGCAGCGCCCGATCCAAGTATCTGCGGCTGCGGGTGGCGCGCATGTTTCAGGGGCTTCGGTTCAAAGTCATCGTCGCACATCGGTCGGCCCAAACCTTGAAATCGAGTCATTCCTCGAATGTAACTCGACCAGTTCGCGGTGAGTTGAGTTTTCCGCGGCGCACACCGAGTTCGCACAGGGAACCGACAGGCGGTCACGGTTAGACTCGGTGTCGGATCTTCGACGATGTCGGATGATACAGTGCTATCGGAATGATCACACTGTTCTGAAAGAATTTTCCTAGTTGGCACGACCCATGCTCGGGCTATCCCCAAACGCGCTACGGCACAGACTGAGGAGAAATCATCCATGATCACGCTCGCCGAACATGCGGTCGCCACCGCGAAAACTGAGCTTTCCCGAGCCGAAGGAGAACCTTGCGTTTGTCTACGGCGATGGGGTCTAGGCTGGGCACTGTGGCGGTGAGCGCGGCCTCCAGCATGCGCGCCTCAGCCATCAGGCACCTTATTGCTCTTTCTGCCCGTTCGCTTGGATTTCTTAAAGACGTGACCTTGCAGGACACGGGATACGTCGATGCGGTTCTTGTGCATGGCCGGTTCGATTTCGAGTGCTACACGGAAGATCTGTTTCATAAGCTCGCCTTGGCGTTCCCTCCCAGCTTGTGCACGGCACTACCGTTACGCCGTGCCGAATTTCTGGCCGGTCGCGCGATGGCGGACGCGGCATTGCAGGCGCTGGGGCAACTTACTACTGAGATTCCCATCGGTCCCGACCGCGCCCCAGTCTGGCCAAAAGGCTCAGTTGGTTCAATCACCCATGCGCGGGGGCATTGCGCCTGTTTCGCCAAAGGCGATCCAGGCTGGCAAGCCGGTGTCGACATCGAGGCAATAGCCAGCGGCCACGCGCTGGCATCGATCCTGAGCATGACGGCTAACCAGCGTGAACGTGCCTTGATTGCACGACAGACGGCGCTCCCTCCAGATCGGCTGGCAACGTTGCTCTTTTCGGCAAAGGAGACACTTTTCAAAGGACTCTACCCGGTGGTGCGTCGCTTTTTTGGGTTCGACTGTGCTGAACTACGGACGCCCCCTGCGAACGGATGCTTGCGGCTGCACCTAACCCAAACCCTTTGCAGGGAATTACCTGCGGGCGAATGCTATGACATCCGCTTTAATACCACCGCCGACTGGGTATTGACTTGGCTAGCCGTGCATCGGTTACGGAGGCAAGCCTGATCACCCGAGCCGTATGTAAAATATAGCGGTCTGCCTTTTCACAGCCGGTTCTGTCCGGCGGATCCTCGTCGCGCGCTCGTGAGGCGTCAGCTTTTGCAAACTATGCGCGTCATCAGCGCATTGCGCTGCTCAGACACACACTCCACTTGCTCGAACATTTCCTCGCCCGGGCGGACGAGGCTGTCGCGGCCGGCCTCGGCTCGAAACGCCCAGATCACCTGGTATCGGTCACCGTCCCGCCGGATGCACCCGAACAAGGCCGTTGTCGCACTCGCCAAGATGGCGCGTATTGTCTGGGTTGTCCTGACCAAGCCGGGAGCGCGCAGGGGATCCTGCATTCGCCTGACGCTTTTGGCTCGATTGCAAGGCTCGGAATAGCGATGACGAAACAGTGGATCAGCATGCCCGTAAGCCCTGTGCAAAAAAGCGGGCTTCATGCCCGAACCATTTATTGGGAATGGCGTGCGCGGATCTCATCATGGCCTGGCTGCAACAGCAGTCCACTCGAGAGAGGCCGGATACATTTACGCAACTGGAATCGTTATCGGCGATGTCGCGAACCCTTGCACGGACGGGGCGGACCATACATTTTTTCCCACAAGATCCTTCAACGCGGCACTGTCGAGCATGGCGTCGGCCAGAAGCCGCTTCAGCCGCGTTTTCTCGTCCTCCAGAGCCTTCAGGCGACGGGCGTCGGACGCATCCATGCCGCCGAACTCGGCTTTGAACTTGTAGAAGGTCGCCGCCGAGATGCCGAGCTAGCGGCAGACGTCGCCGTGTTCGCGCCGGTCTCCTGCTCCTTCAGCTTCCCGATTATCTGTTCCTCAGTGAACCGCGAGGGTCGCATCGTCCGTCTCCGTGATCGACGGACTCTAACCAAATTTGGAGGAAGTTCAGGGTCTCAGGTCACCGGTCGATGTCTCGACGCCCGGGTTCACCAGGTCGTTGGCACCGCATCGTTCGAGTTGCCAGGCCAGGAAGTGTCGAGCCTCCCACAGGAACGCGCGATGCTGGGCCGGGCAAAGCCACGCTCCTCGCGAAGCCAGGTCTCGTATTCATCGCAGATCGTAAAACAGGGCGATTCCATCGCATAGATATCGCTCGACTTGTGCTTTTGTCACATTAGCGACCAGAATTGTTCGCTGTGCGATGCAGTCGAGGAACTCTTGTGCGTAGGCGCAGTAATTCCTGATCACTAGCGGGCTGTACGCTGATCAGTACGGCTTTGAGCTCGGTGATCAGTTCGCGATCGCGTTTCGACATATAGCTCCTCTGCTGGTCAAACGACCGCAGAGGTTCGTCGGAAAATAATGCGGAGCAAAGCCGGTAACGCCAGAATTGCGCGGCTTTCAGGCGTCTGTCCCGCGTTCCTTCACATTCTTGCGACCTCACGATTAGTGAAGCGGCAGAAGAATGATGCCGCTGACGCCGAACCAATTTGCGAGGGGGCCCAAAGGCCTACTATGCAGTTCGTAGCGGTAAAGAACGAAGAGCAGCAGGCTGCGGCAATGGTGTTCCGCGTTCGTGATCTTGTGATTCGCCAGCGGACCCAGGCCATCAATGCGATACGGGGCCATCTTGCCGAATTCGGCCTCGTGGCCGCACAGGGTCTCTTCCATGTCGCCAAGCTTGTCGCCGCTTCAGGACAAGGATACCGCCATCCCCGAAGCTGCTCGCCCTATTCTGTGTCTCCTTGTTGCGCAGTTGCGGTCGCTGGATAAGAAGGCGGCGGTGCTCGACCGAGAGATCGCCGGCGCGCCAAGGAGTGCAGAAAGCCAAGCGGTTGATGACCATTCCTCGAAAGCGCCGATGACCGCGACCGCCCTTGCTGCGATGCCGGCTCAATACTCCCCAGAAGTGCCGTTTGAATCTTCCCCAAGTAAGCGCTGTCGCCGGTCTTCCGGAGCGCGCTCCGGGAGACCGGCGGCGCGTGATCGTTGATGCTTCTCGTGATGGTCTGGAGAGGGATTTCGGTGATCAAGATCGGGGAGATGATGATGATACTGGATTTGCATCGGCAGGGCCTGTCGGTGTCGGCGATCGCTAGGGAGAGCGGGATCGACCGCAAGACGGTGCGCAAATACATTGAGCGCGGGCTCGAGGCTCCGGCTTACGGACCGCGCAAGCCGCCCATACTGGTGATCGTCGCCCTCGCCAACAAGAGAGCGCGCATTGTATGGGCATTGATGGCTAAGGGAGGGACTTATCGGATACCGGCCCTAGAGGCTAGCCTGAAAAATTGACGGTGGGTTGGCGGGTGTGGTCTCCGGAAATGATTCGGATCGGCCTTAGGAACCCAATCCTACGTCATTTTAACGGCTTGAAACACATCCGCCAACCCACCGGCTAGCTGGGACCGTCCCTAACTGGATTATGGAGCGTGAAGATCGCCGGAAGAGCTTTGCGCTATAATCACCCTCCGGCCACGCTGCAAGAGAAAAAGCGCCATTAGGCGGACAGATGCGGCCGTAAAGCAACCTTTTGCGCGCCCACAGGCACAGGCCAGGATCACGGGCGCCGCGATGCGCTCGGCATTATCGAAGTGAATTGCGTTCTCCGTCGCGAAATGTGAAAGTTGCAGAAATGCCCGTCATTCGCCGCGAACGATCCGGCGCCCTCTATCCGAGAGTGCTGCTCGCGACGGGCACCTTGTTGCCACGGCCGGCGACACCAATGCCCTGAACACTTTTGAAAAAGCTCGACCAGCGGTATGTCGATTTGCATCAGAAGCAGGCGATCGCCTCCCATCGCCCATGTCGATCCGAAGCTCGGCCAGTTCGCGGTGAGCTTCACTGCTTGAGTCTTGCGCGGTGCCCACCGAGCCCGCGTTGGACACCGACCATGCGCTTACGGTTGCACTCGTTGTCGGGTTTCGACAAAGTCGGACATGAGACACAGCGCCATCGGGACCATCCCATTATTGTGAAATGATTCTCTCGTTTGGCACGACACTTGCTGCACTATCCGCAAACGCGCTGAGGCGCGGATAGAGGAGAAATGGATTCCATGATCACGCCGGTCGAACATGCGGTTGCCCCCGCAAAAGCCGAACTCCTCAGCCGACGGAGAACCTTGCTCTTGTTCTCCAGTCGACATCATTCTTCAGGTTATCCGGACATGACCGCACTCGATTTGCGCCTAACGCTGAATGCTCCCGACGATGATCACTATCTTTGGCTTGAAGACGTAGGAGGCGAACGGGCACTTGACTGGGCGGCCAGCCAGTCGGCCAGGACCTTGGAGGACTACGGTGGAACGCAGTTCGAGCGCGACCACGACGCCCTGACAGCGATTTTCGACCGTCCCGACAACATTCCCCTGATCACGCGCCGCGGACAGCACCTCTACAATTTCTGGCGAGATCATCTAAGTCCGAGCATAACAACTCGGGTCTGCCAACGGGCTTTTCTTCGGGTGATATCACGGCACCAAAAATCCACGTCGATAGAGAGGTTTCGATGATCAGTAGACGCAGTCTGTTACACGTGAGTGCGGCCGCCGCAACCAGTTCGCTCATACCGCGCTGACGCTTGAAACGCGCAAGCAAGAGGCCACACACTGGGCCGTTCGCGCGATGGCAAGGCGGTGGGGATCGCGGCCTCTTCGGTCGTCAAGAGGCACGAGCATGGTCTTGCACCGCACCGCTGGCGCAGATTCAAAGTGTCGAATGACAAGGCCTTTGCCGAGAACTGCACGACGTCGTCGGGCTCTACGTCTCGCCGCCGGTCCATGCAATTGTTCTTTCCGTCGATGAAAAGAGCCAGATCCACCCGGTGAGCCGCTTCAGTGGCGGCTTGGTGGCCAGCGCGATCCCGAGCCAGAAGTTATACAAGCGGTCGAGCGGCCGCCTCACCCTAAAATGCAGGAGTCCTTCATGTCCCATAAGGCCATCATCACTTGCGCGGTAACTGGTGGCAGTTCCGCTGTCTTTGCGAAGCACCCGAACATCCCTAAGACGCCTTCGCAAATTGCGGATGCAGCGATCGAGGCAGCGAAAGCAGGAGCTGCGGTCGTTCACCTTCACGTTCGCGATCCAGACACCGGAGCCGGATCGAACCAGTTCGGACTCTATGAACAGGTGGTAATGAAAATACGGGACTCGGCAACGGATGTAATCATCAATCTAACCTGCGCGATGGATGGCGAATTGATACTCGACTCCGTTGATCCGATAAAAATCGGCCAGGCGTCGACACTTAAGAATAGTACGACGCGCTGTCTCCACGCGATTAAACTTCAACCAGAGCTTGCAACATTGGATTGCTGTACGATGGCAGTCGGTGAGAGCATCTTTGTTGCACGTATGTCCGACCTGCGGGAGATGGCGAATCTCATGCGAAACGCTGGCGTCAAGCCTGAGTTGGAGTGCTTCGATCTAGGAAACATTGAAATTGCTAAGGAGCTCATATCGGAGGGTTCCATTGATGGTCCTCCTCTTTTCCAGTTTTGCCTTAGCACGGGATATAGCCCTCCGGCTATTCCTGTAGTTCTGCAGGCTATGCAGGAGCTTTTGCCTCCAGGGGCCATCTGGGGCGGATTTGGCTGCGGTGCCGATGAAATGCCCACGGTCGCACAGGTAGTGGCGATGCACGGGCATGTTCGAGTAGGATTGGAAGATAACCTTTATCTTCGGCGTGGCGTACTGGCGTCTAACGCCGAGCTCGTCTGTAACGCGGTCGGAATCATCGAGCGTATGGGTGCCAGTGTCGCGACACCTTCCGAGGCACGGGCAATTCTTGGCGTTGAAAAGCGCAGATAGCCGCACTCAGCTGCAGCAGCTAACGGCGGAGTATGCGGCCCGCGTCTGCGGCTGCGATTCAGAGTTCATGTCTGAGAAAGGGTCAAAATTCATGTCTATAAGTTCAACATCCATATCGGAGAGACCGCCCCGGGCCGTTGGGCTGCTGGGAGGTGGAGTCATCGGCGGCGGGTGGGCCGCACGGCTCATGCTCAACGGAGTCAATGTGAGGCTATATGACCCCGCACCCAATGCGGTGTCGCGTGTGAATGAAAGGCTAGAGAAAGCGCGCCGTGCCTTCCGACAGCTGACAAAGGTCCCGCTGCCCCCCGAAGGGTCACTTACTGTAGTGAGTACTGTGGCCGAAGCAGTGCAGGGTGTAGAGATGGTGCAAGAATCCGCACCGGAGCGTCTAGAGCTCAAGCAGCAGCTACTTGCCGCCGCCAACAAGGCGGCCCCCGAAACTCTGATCTGCTCGTCGACCTCGGCGCTAATGCCATCGTTGCTTCAGGCGGAGATGAGCAATCCCGAGTGCCTGGTTGTAGCGCACCCATTCCAACCGGTGTACTTGGCGCCCCTGGTGGAGCTTTGTGCCGGACAGCACACGGCGCCAGAGATGGTGTCGCGGGCCGCGGAAATCTATCGGGCGGTGGGAATGCACCCGCTTGTCGTGCGTAAGGAAAATTACGGGTTCATCGGGAACCGGCTCCAGATGGCGGCATGGCTCGAGGCTCTGTGGCTGGTGCATGACGATCTGGCCACGGTACAGGATATCGATGACGCTTTTCGTTATTCCTTCGGGCTGCGTCAAGCGGTCATGGGGCCCTTCCTAACCTACTTCGTCGGCAGCGGCACGAAGGACATGCGAGAGTTTGTGGAAAAGAGGAATCCCGAAAGCAAGGGATATTCGAAGCTTACCGATGTTCCCGAATACACCCAAACCTTTATCGACAGGCTCGCCGAGCAGGCAGAAACGTGGGGGTTGGGGGATAATATGACCGCCGCCGATTATCAACAGATGCTTGATGACGGTCTTGTAGGCGTACTGCAGGGCTTGCGCTCGCAAAAATGTGGCGCGGGTGAGACACTCGCGCGATGGGAGCAGTCTCTCCGAGAGCGCATTCCCACGGGTCGTTGATGGCCACTTGCAATTGGCATCCCGCTTCATAATACTGGGCCGCCTGCAAACGCAAACGCTGCGTTTCCTATTTAATTTTGGACGAACTTTGAAATACAAGTCGACGCTTCACCATGGCTTCTGTGGGATAAAGGCGATGGCCAGAGGTTTAGCGAATGGCTTTGGACTTATAATTTCGATATGTTTACTGGATAATCTGTGCTGAACCGATGACATCAACTAGATCTGCCCTGCACAAGATTGACGCCTGCATCGGAAAGGACAGGTGGAAGTGCAAAGTCACGCTGTATCATTGAGCGAGGTGCTAGAAGTGCTTGAGCCCGAACTAGTCAAGACAGACCAGTTCCGCGGCATTAGTCTGGACCTTGGCTTCGGATATGTGTTTGGTGGCCAGCTTGTGGCTCAAGCGCTTGCGGCAGCCGAGCAGACGGTTCAAGTGGATCAAGCTGCGCATTCAGTGCATGGGCATTTCCTCCGGCCCGGCAACGCGTGCGAGCCAATCATTTACCAAGTGGACAGGATACGAGACGGCAAGCGCTTCGCCACACGGCGCGTGGACGCAACCCAAGACGGCCGTACCATCTTCACGATGACGGCCTCGTTTCAAAGCGAAGAGACCGGCTTCGAGCATCAGAGCCCCAAGCCCCGCATCCCTGGCCCGGGAGGTCTCCTATCACAGGCCGAGATCGCCGGACAATATAAGGACAGTTTGCCAGAGGCCGGTCTTTGGCATCTGTCGTTTGAACGCGCGATCGAAATCCGTCCCGTAGACCCCGTAGATATCTTCCACCCACAAGCGAAGCCTGCGCTTAGCCGCGTGTGGTATCGCGCTCTCGACAAGCTCTCCGAGCGCCCGGCTGTGCACCGTTATCTGCTGGCATACATCTCGGACATGCACATGCAGTCGGCTGCCATGCAGCCGCACGCTCTGACCTGGAACACCTCCGGTTTGCAAACATCCAGTCTGGATCATGCCATCTGGTTTCACCGCCCTTTGCGAATTGACGAGTGGCTCCTTCATGTCATGGATAGCCCGTCCGCAAGCGGCGCCCGGGGACTGACGAGGGGCCAGTTCTTTACACAAGACGGCCGCTTGGTCGCCTCGACTATGCAGGAAGGACTAATGCGACTGCGGCCATAGCAGGCTCCTGGAGAAATCATGACCAATAGACTGTAGGTTCCGTATCTCCCAGTAGCGTATATCTGGACACACCATCAGGGCCAGCAGCCATCCATCGCGAGCCGGCTAAACGCGGTAATAGACGTTGACCGAAAGATACTGGATCGGTGTCTCGAGCAGCTCTTCCGGCCCATGACCCGCGGTGGCGTCGAGTCGGCTCAGCACGTCGTGCGGTCGGCATATCGAAAAAGGACTTTTCCTGCTAGATGTTTAGTCCCGGCATTTGCTGGAGCGGATCAAGTTTGAAGCGTCGGGCTGTGCGGCCCAAACCTTGCAAATGAACTCATAGGGCGTGACGCCTTTGATGGTCTTGAGCCTGCGGCCGAAGTTGTAGGACGGTAGGACGAGATGAAGTCTGCAAGGTGCTGGCGGAGCTGATCGAGGTCTCGTAGTAGAAGCGCCTGACGGTCGCATCCTTGATGGTCCGGTTCATCCTCTCGACCTGGCCGTTATCCGGTATGTGGTCTTTGGTGCCTATTCGTCCCTGCTGTTCTTGTTTTGGAAAGGCCTTATGGTGAGCCCATCCGGGACGTGGGGCAGAACGCCCTGACATGATCGATCAATTCGTTGATCTGGCCCTAGGTGATGATCAGCGGCGGCGACAGCGCGATGATGTCGCCGGTGGTGCGGATCAATGCACCACGCTCGAACGCCTTGACGAAAGCCGAGAAGGCCCGCTTCGTCAGCTGGCCGGCGATCGGCGCCAGCTCGATCGCGCCGATCAGGCCGATGTTTCTGATATCGATGACGTTCGGCTCGCCTTTCAGCGAGTGCAGCGCGTCCTCCCAGTACGGCGCCAGTTCCTCGCCGCGCGTCAGCAGCCCTTCTTCCTTGTAGGTGTCGAGCGTGCCCAGCGCTGCCGCGCAGGCGATCGGATTGCCCGAATAGGTGTAGCCGTGGAAGAACTCGATCATGTGCTCGGGGCCGGTCATGAAGGCGTCGTGGATTTCCTTCTTCACGAACACCGCGCCCATCGGGATGACGCCGTTGGAGACGCCCTTCGCCGTGGTCATGATATCCGGCGTGACGCCGAAATAGTCGGCGGCAAACGGCGTACCGAGACGGCCGAAACCGGTGATGACTTCGTCGAAGATCAGCAAGATGCCGTGCTTGGTGCAGATCTCGCGAAGCTTCTGCAAATAGCCCTTCGGCGGCAGGATGACGCCGGTGGAACCGGCAACCGGCTCGACGATGACGGCGGCAATGGTCGAGGCGTCATGCAGGGCAACGATCCGCTCCAGCTCGTTGGCGAGCTCCGCGCCATATTCCGGCACGCCCTTCGAGAAGGCGTTCTTCTCCGGCAGGTGCGTGTGCGGCATGTGGTCGACGCCGCCGAGCAGCGTGCCGAACATCTTGCGGTTGGTGACGATGCCGCCGACCGAGATGCCGCCGAAATTGACGCTGTGATAGCCGCGCTCACCGGCCGATCAGGCGGGTGCGCGAGCCCTCGCCCCTCACGCGATGATATGCGATCGCCATCTTCAGCGCCGTCCCGACCGATTCCGAACCGGAATTGGTGAAGAACACGTGGTCCATGCCCTTCGGCGCTAAGTCGACCAAACGTTGGCCAGTTCGAAAACGATCGGATGGCCCATCTGGAAGGCGGGCGCATAGTCGAGCTCGGCGGCCTGGTGCTGGATCGCCTCGGTGATCTTGGGCCGGCAGTGGCCGGCATTGACGCACCAGAGGCCGGCGGTGCCGTCCAGCACCTTGCGGCCATCGCTGGTGGTGTAGTGCATGTCCTTGGCGGACAAGAACATGCGCGGCGCCTGCTTGAACTGCCGGTTTGCCGTGAATGGCATCCAGAATGCGCTGAGATCGTTCGGCGTGACTTTCAGCCGGTTGCACATGACCAAGACTTGCCCTTGTAACCTGTTTCGGTGCGCTAACGCTTGGTCTTCCCAAGGCTGGGTCTTCGCGAGGTTCCCACGATCATGCTTCTTTTAAACAACCGCTCTCGAGTGTCAGGTCAGCAACGCACTCCTTCAGGGCGCCGGCCTCTCGACGTGTCCTTCACTTCGTCGGTAGTGTCGTAGCAAGGCCAAGAAGCTAGCGATCGGCAGACGATCCGAACGCGTCCACCGAAACTTACGAGTACTCCTCGTTACTCTGATTTGAAGGGAAAGATTGATCGCCTGGCGGGGTCGCCGTTGCCCGATCGGTAAATAGGAGGAAGGGATTGCCGGCGGCCGATAGAATTTGGATATGGTCTATGGGAGTCTTAGCCGGATTCGGCGCCTTAGAGACCTCAACCGCATTTGTGACTGTCACGCGCTCTACCATCCTTGCATCTCAACCATTGCGACGACCCTGCCCTCTGAGCGCGAGCATCAGCCGGACTTTGTTGCCGTTGATGTCGAAGCACAAAAGGGTCAAGATATCCCCGCACTCGCGCTACCTTCTCCGCCTTAGCGACCTTGCCTTTCTCAGGTCGGAGGTTGTCTTCCATTCCCACCCACACATTCGAGCCCACGGTTGCGTCCATAGTGCGCAGCTAGGACTGATGCTTTCCAGGCGCAAGGACCGAATGGCGGCAATTGCCGCCGAACAGCCGGTCGGCGACATCCCGGGTTGATCTGCTCCAGAGTGACCGGTGAATATCGCGACATTGGTGACGCGTGCGCTGCCCCGGTTACGCGCACGTAATGGTGAATTTGTGCACTGTGGGCAAGAATCGCTCCAGTGATTTAGCCTAGTGATTAGCCTCTTACTCAAAATCGCATGAGCTCAGGCAGACAGACTTTCTGCCAGGAGATCGCGCTGGTGCACCGCCTCGGTCAGGATCGCATCCTGATCCATTGTGGTGAGGCGGCCCTGCTCCATCACAATCCTGCCGTCGATTATGACAGTATCGACAGGGATCATCGATGAGGACAGCGACAACAAGATTCCCGTATCGTCACGCCAGGACAAGTGAGTGATGTCGCGGGCCTCCCTGATCACCACGTCCGCGCGCTTGCCGACGGTGAGACTGCCAAGCCTGTCGCCGAGGCCCACATTGTTCGCCGCGTCGATCGTCTGCATGTAGAATGGATCAGCGTCGTTTAGGCGTTCCCCGAACGACGCGGAAAGATAAAGACTGAGAAGCCCAGCGATTCCGATCGGGTGGATGACCGTTGTATCAACGCCGAGCGATACGCTTACCCCGTTTTTGTAGAGATAGGGAAACCAGCATTTATGCGGCGGCGTTATTCGATAACCTAAGGCATTGTTGGGACACCATGACAGACCGGGCCTTTTTTGTAGAATGAGCTCAATGTCCTTTTCCTGGAGAACATTCATATGGGCCAGCGTGGTGTTCGGGTTCAGAGCACCTAGCCTGTCCATACGCACTGCGCCGGTATCGCCCCACTTTTTCTTTTCTTCGGCATCGAACTCGGCATTGAATGACTGGTGCTGCCAAAAAATGACGTTTGACTCGGTCGCCAGCTTCACGGCTTCTCGCGTGAGCTCGTCCGTGGCGGTCGCTCCTCCGTAAAGTCCGAAATATCCGCGTACGAGAGCGTTTTCGTCCTTATTTCGGGCAATCTCGTGTTTCCACTGATCAATAACGCGGTGGGCATCGGCGGGAGCACGCTTTTTTAGTTCATCGGGCATCATATGAGGCCAGAGATCTTCATAAGTCGACAAGTCGTCCCAAGCGAATGGGGCTGAGACCATAGCGCGGACGCCGCACTTGGTCATCGATTCGGCGAAGGCGTCGGTCTCGAAAACCGTGCCGGCTTCGAAGAACAGCGTGAATCCGCGTTGCAACATCGAACACGCAGCTGCGGCAGTATACGCGGCGGTAATTGTCGGGTTGGTTGCACTCTTCAGCGTAGAATAGTTCACCTTTGTTGCGGCTGCATTCTGAGGTGAAAAAGGAGCGCCGTGATAGGCCATGGCGGTCATATGCAGGTGCGTCTCGATGAAGCCGGGATGCACCAAAGCGCCCCGAGCATCGATCTTTTGGGTAGTTTCGTAAGCGGATAATATCTCGGACTCGGTACCAACGCCCACAATGACGCCATCCTTAATGGCAATCGCACCGGGTCGATAGTGCGGCTGATCCCTGTCTCCAGTAAAGATGTCCCCGTTCAGGACCAAGGTGTCGACGGTCTTCTTGTGCATGATATAAATCCTAGGTGGCAATTTCAGACGTCGGCACCGAACATCCGATTACCGAGTTCTCTATCGGCGGCGGCCGCGATGCCCAGTTCAGCAATGCGGGCTGGGCGGGACTCATTGTGCGCTGGACTGCATGGATCAGCGACGAGTGAATCGTGACGGCGGAAGTCTTTTGCTCTGCGGCGCTTCCAATGAATTGACTTCTGATAGGCATCGGGACGCTCCCCTCGTTTTTGTTCTGACGGCTACAATCCAAGGAAATGAAGAGTCTGGGAAGGCAGGAACTATTATGCGGCGTAGTTTTGCGAGCATGCGATTGGGCTCCGAGGCCTTTACGTCGTCCCGCACGGGCCGGGCTTGCTTTGAACCATTGTCGGCGCCTCATTCAAACGTCAGCGCGTTGCGCCCCGCACGTGACGCAAATCCTTTGCCTGGTGGGCTGGTCAAGCGCCCTCTGCCAGAACAGACCACACGTTCACATCACCACATCAACCGGACCCGACAAGCAGCGCCGTCCGGCGCTCCGGGTCCGTGCAGTTGATGTTTCCTGTCGACCGCATACTGAAGCACGCTTGCCAACGGCAAACGTTGCCAATTCGGCCAATCCGATACTCTATGCCGCGTCGGACTCTGCAAGCAGAATGGCTCCGAGTCGTCCGACGCTTGATCCAACCGCAGACGGCACGAACGTTGTCGTAAGACGCTATCCCTACGTTCGACAAGGCCCGCCGTATGTACGGCCCGGTACAATGCATGTGGGTCCTCCTTGACATTATCACCAATAATGGGATGGAGCGCCTACGCGCTGCGTGTCCGCCGACGAGGGCAGCACTTGATCAACACGGATGAGTTTGTTCGCCGCCTGAACGAGGGAAACAATTTCCGCATCGAGGGTGCCGACGGAAGCGAAGCGACCGGCGCCTACCGACTGATGCCTCCTATGGAGCACGCTCTGGGCCATGTGGTCGGCTATTATGACTATGAGAAGCCTTGTCTGACAATACGCCAAGCTGCAGGCCAAGGACGAATTTCACGACGACGAACTAGGCGCTGGGCGCATAGTGTTTCTCCTTCACCTGACCGGATCGCGTGCGATAGAGCTTCGTAGCGCATATCACTATGAATTGACCGCACCGACGCTCGCCATTTTTTATCAGACGGCGGGACGGAGTACTCGGAGTACCTGGGACCGCGGCGCCAATGAGCTGTCGCTTTCCGTCGGCGTCTGGCCAGATAGGCTGAGTTGGCTGTTCGGCTTTTATCCGACGTGCTTTCCCAATATTTCAGACCTCAACGTAAGGCCGAGGCGTTCTGGTATTCACGACCACTCCGGTATGCTCTTATGCCGGCGGCGGAGGAATTGCTGGCCCCTAACATTCATCCATTGCTCTCCAAAAGCCACACGTCAAATCTCAAGAGCTCCTCTGCCTCTGCCTAAGTACGCTCCTATCCGATGGCGGCTTCCTGTCCCGTTCTGATCTCGCTTTGAACCGCGTCGAATACGTCAGGAACATGGTCGACGCAAACCTGAACAACCCGCCCTCCCTAGCGGAGGTCGCCGCGGCTCTCCGTGTTCACCCAAGAGCTATCGAGCTACGCCCAATACATTGCCGAGCGCAGAATGAAGCGGGCGATGTTGCTGTTGGAGGGCGGCGCTACCTCTCTCAAAAGGGTCCCTACGAGGTAGGCTACGCGTCAATTTGGAACTACGCCAAAGGGTGCAATCCGGCAGTGACACAGGAGCTTCTTTGATTCACTCGCGATGAAGTGGGCCGCCGTGTGCGTAGATTGATCGCAAAAATCGGCCGGGCTGGCATTGACCGGCGGGGCGTGGTCCGGGCTCATCTGGATCACGACATGACCGAGCCGGTGCCGTGCAAGGACACGAATCAACAAGTCTTCAACGTTTGTTTCGACCGGCTGGCCAACACGAAGCTTTGCCCATGGGCTCAGGCCGAAGGGCGGCAGCATAATAAACTCGGAGGGTGACTGCGGGCGCCAAACTTGGCCTCCGACCAGCGATCCGGCGGGACAGATAAAGGCAATTGGAGCTGATCATAAATCTTGGCCCCTTCAAATAACTCTCGGGGCTGGCCCGCTGAACCGCATTCCCCTTAGACTCGCCGAGCTAACACTACTTTGGCAGATTAGGTTTGGTGGCGTCTGCGAGCAGCTTCTAACAGTGAGGACATCGCGGGGTGGCGGCCGCGTGAAGAGGTCAAGAATGGCTTGTCTAAGCTGGCATGCTCGGTTCTGGCGGTGGTCCACCGACTCTTTTTTTCCGTCCCGCTGCTTTGAGGCGGCGGACTTGGAGAAAGGCGTACGCGATCATGGTCATCAAGGCGTGTCGATGTAATCCAGTCCATGATCGGCCTTCGAAGTGGTCAGGCCGAGTTCCTCTTTCAATTGCTGATGTGCCTGCTCACAGACCCACCTCGCCTTGATCGTGGCGGCGCGCATCTTGAGGCTCGCATCGTCCGGCAAGTTCGATACATAGTATTTTTGCTCGCCAATCGACCGGCGTTCGCCGACGAGCCAGACCTCCTCGCCTGGCATGCATTGCATGCGATTGTCGAGCATCCGGTGCTTATGACCATCCGCAACGCGGAGGCGTCGAGCCGCAAACATGCATGTCAGCCGACCTTTAGTGCCGCGCCGCCAGCTTATCTTGTGCCCTCTCTCACCAGACAGCATCACCTCGGCAGAGACCGGCGGCTGGTCCGGGATGTGAATGTCGGCGGCGCCTCCCGGTGGTCGCGACCGGGAAGATCAGATCAACATCGGCCGGATAGACGTTTTGGCGTCGCGATACTCCTACAGCCCACAGCAGACTGCGCTCACTAAAAGCCTGAAGAAAAGAGCTGCTCGACCCGTAGCCCGCGTCGGCAAGCACGCAGCCGAAACGCGCGCCGGAGGCGATGACACGATCGATCACTTCGATGGCGATCTCCGGCTTTGTCAGAGCGACCTGTCGATCCTTCGGGACTCGCGCCCGCATCATCCGCTCGGGATCATTCGTCAGGTGTCGGGCAGGAAGAGCCGAAGGCCCACCAGCACCGGCGCTTCGCGCGAGGCCAGGGTCACCGACACCAGTGACTGGCACTTGGACTGCCAAGCGACGAAGCGTATTGAGGCGCGACACCAACCGAATGTTGTCCCTTGTTCGGTAACGCTGTGTCGTCAATGACGAGAAAACCCGCCTCATCGCCGACCAGGCGATCTGCCCCCTTCAGCAGGGCGGCCTCGAGCGGAGCGCTGTCCCAAACCCCTGCCGCGACAAAATGATGAAGCTGATGTAGCCGACATCGCCCTCTCGCGCGCCATCGGTTGTACGCTCTTACGGTCGCCCGGTTTGATCGGCCCTCCACAAGCCGACCTCCTATGAATCACGCAAACTCTCTCTTGGGAATTCCAAAAACTCGCCCGCCGCTAAAAAGCTGCCAGAGCCGGGGAGGATCCGAAAGGGCAATTGGCTGACAGCGCCGCGTGAGCGGGCGGTGCCAAAAGGCTTGTTTGGCTGATTTGCGCTTCCCCTTTTGGCTAAACGTTTGGGCAGCCGGTCATCACTACGCAAATCGAGTGCTGGATGCGATCGGGTGCCAACCGTGCTGTCGTGCGGCGCGGCGCTTTCCATTGCACTGCTAATCGCGGGGTACGGACCCGCATGCCCGCTGGTGTCGGAGGGGCGGCCCCAGGAGGCGTGCCGCTATCTCGATTAATCTTCTGACGGATTCCGAGTTCAATGAACGTGCGCCCGAACCAAAGCCAACACTTTACGACGCAAAATGAAGAGCATGATCTCGAAAGCCGGCAACCTATCGGTCCAGCCTCACGACTTTCGAAGCCATGCATTTGGAGCACAAGTTAAATTGGTCCCAAACGCGTCCGTGTAGTAGGTATCAATTAGAAATCCTGACTTCTCGACCAACTCCAAGCCATCGATAATCTCTCTATCTGCATGCATTGGGGCATCCTCGATGACATAGTAATCGCCAGGTACTAGGAACTGCCCCAAGTAAGAAAATGTCGGAAATATTTCTATGTTGGCATCGTCGACAACAATCCAAGGATGAGGCAACTTCGTTAGGAGGTCTTCGTCGAAATTTGAAACGTTTGAAAGATCGACATGATGGAATTTAAGCATTGGATGATTGGCATCCGGGTGGATGCATTCATCATTAATATCGAAAGAATGAACTTCACCTTTATTATCGCATAGCACAGACATTTGATCTGCAAACCACAGCCCGCTTCCACCCTGAAGAGAACCAAGCTCCAGAATCGTTTTTGGCTGAAGTTCCCAAATAAGACGCGTATACAGATGTAGATCAAAAGGGGTCTTAACATTAAGTAACCCTTTATATGTTTGCGCCAAAGCCCCAACTTTTGTGGATCTGTCGGGAAAAAGCTTTGCGTGAAAAGATGATTTCCATCCACGTTCTGATGGCTTTTCAAAGCGGTCTGAACACTCAGCATTCACAACGCTGCTTATTGCGATTATCCAATGAAGATTTCCACCCGGCTTCGTTTGATCCGGATAGTTCTTGTGGGCCGCTTCCCAAAAATCCTTGTATCCTGAAGCGAGTTTCATAGGTCCGTCTCCATACAGCGTCTGTTATTGTCTCATCAGGGGGCAGCTCGGATGGCCCCCCTGCAAACCAACCAAAGCACGCCTTTGCTCCCTTGGGGAGCCACCAAATTAAGTAGGGCTAAAGCGCGTAAGGGGCGTGGGCCTGTTGAAGAAGTGCTTTTTTGCCCGGCAATTTCGTACTCCAAGCCGATGGCGATCAACTTGTACAACGACGCGTCATACCGCGGCGAGCCTCTGAAACTTCATGCTGACCGTCGAATTGCTGATGAGCAGAAGCAGGAAGCCGTAGAGTTCGACGGCCAGCCGCTTCAGATTAATGGCCGCAGCGGTCAGGCAGGCCTGAATGCGCATATTTGGCGAAGCCAAGACATGGCACGGCCCCGCCCGCGCGGTGCGCCGAGGACTGGACATGCACGCCCTCGACCCGCCAGACGCTCCTCTACAGCCATGCCCTCGTTCTGTTCACCTGTCGCCACCTCAACGTCGGCAATGGCGCCGCACCGGTCGTCGCCCAAGAGTGTTCCCAAAGAACAATGCCGTTGCCTCACTCGGATGTTCTCGATTGCCTCACTGATTGTTCCCGAGATTTAGCCTCTGCCGATCCTGTGTTGCACGGGGATGATCTCACTGCACGGTACGGGCGCGGGAGTCCGGGCTGTCATGCTGGCCGCTGCCGCCCGGCCACGACGACGCGACGCTTGAGCGGCTGCTGTTTGGCCGTGCCGGTCGTCCGCCGCAAGACCTGAGCGACCGGACTTTGGGCTAATCGCCAGGGAGTTGAAGCGAGACGAACGAGCGTGAGGGATATCCAAGCGATCTTGCGCCTGACCCATGAGCAGGGTCTTTCGGTGACAGACGATGGGCGCCGATCCGTTCTTATGCGTCGGGCGAGATTATGTGGCGGAGCCGCCCTGACGCGTGCCAGGCCGACCGTCATCGCTGAACTCAAAGCTGCGGCGGGCCGTGCGAACGCGCGGTCACTTTCCCACGACGCCGCGGTGAAGCTGCTATGTCTCGTTCTCAACCACGCCGCCGAGGAATGGAAACGCGCCCCGCGCGAGTGGTTCGAGGCCAGGACACAATTCGCCGTGGTCTTCGACGAAAGGTTCGCCTGCAAGTCCGGCCCGGGTAAGGGGTAGCGCCCGCCCGGTAGCGAGTGTTGCGGCGTGGAAGGCATCGACCACGGCGAAGCGTACACAGCAATGATGTGGGGTGTGGGAGTGAGCCACGATAGTGATAAGATTGCAGGGGCCGAGACGTTCTCATCCGTCGAAGGCAACATGTGCGGAGCCGATAAGCGAGGCACCGTCGCCCTGCCGGGGTCTAGGGCCACTCACGTATGAAAGGAACGCGTCGGAACCTGGGAGGTCTCTTGCCCGGCAGGGTGGTCCAGCCACACCGGTCCGCATCGGGAAGGCGAGGAGCCGTAGCCGAGTTGTGTGCGTCAAGTTCTGCAAAATGGCGTGGCATTGCGGTGACGTCGGCGTGTCCGCCGCGCAGCCCCCGTGTTTAGCGG
>NZ_JAMYQN010000022.1:0-99792 GCF_040320905.1 Mesorhizobium sp. M0590 | reverse complement strand
ATAGCGGGCGCGCGGGCCCGCCCCGCGTGCCCGCGCCTAATTGGTATTGGGCTCCTTGCGCCGCCGGGGGGGTGGGTGTTTAATTTTCCCGGGGCGGCCGGCCCCCGGGGGGGGGCCGGACGCATACCAGCATCGTGAGAATGGCCTAAAGAATCTCGGTCTTGGCGATGTGGATGCCAAAACCTTCGAGGCCGACATAATGGCGCTCGCGCGAGGCGATCAGTTTGATCGAGGAAATGCCGAGATCCTTGAGGATTTGCGCGCCGAGGCCGATCTCGCGCCATTCGTTTTCGCGGCGGCGAGCCTCTTCGTGATCCTCGCGGTCGCCGGCAGCCGGGCGCTTGCGCTCCTGATGGGCGACGCCGACCGAGCCTTCGCGCAGATAGACGATGACGCCGCGCTGGCGCTCGCCCATCGCCTTCATGATGGCGTCCAGCCTGTGGCTGGTGCCGAAGACGTCGCTGACCACGTCCTCGGAATGAAGGCGCACCGGCACCTCGACGCCGTCGCGGATATCGCCGAAGACGACCGCCACGTGATGCATGGAGTCCCAGGGCAGCGTGTAGGTGAAGACCTGTGCCTTGCCGCCGGGTGTCTCGATGTCCGAACAGGCGACGCGCTCGACCAGCGATTCCTTGCGTTGCCGGTAGGCGATTAGGTCGGCAACCGAAATCTGCTTCAACCCGTGCTTTTCCGCGAAGGCCTGCACCTGCGGGCCACGCATGACAGTGCCGTCATCATTGACCAGCTCGGAAATGACGCCGACCGGCGGCAGGCCGGCGAGCTTGCAGAGGTCGACAGCGGCTTCGGTATGGCCCGAACGCATCAGCACGCCGCCTTCGCGCGCGATCAGCGGAAAGATGTGGCCGGGGCGCACGAAATCGGACGCGCCGACATTGCCATTGGCGAGATTGCGCACCGTCAGCGTGCGGTCGTCCGCCGAAATGCCGGTCGTGGTGCCGTGCTTGAAGTCGACGCTGACGGTAAAGGCAGTGGTGTGGGCGGAATCATTGTCAGCCACCATCGGCGACAGGTTGAGCCGCTTGGCTTCCTCGCGCGGCATCGGCGTGCAGACGATGCCCGACGTGTTGCGGACGATGAACGCCATCTTTTCCGGCGTGCAATGGACGGCGGCGACGATCAGGTCACCCTCGTTCTCGCGGCCGTCATCGTCCATGACGACGACGATCTCGCCGCGCTCGAAGGCGCGCAGGGCTTCGACGATTTTCTTCTGGTCGTAAGGCATAAGTGCTCGCTTCGCTCGCAGGGAATAGGGGAGTAGGGCAGTACGGGAGTAGGGGAAAGGAAAAAATGCTGTTGTGGGAGTTGCGTAACCTACTCCCCTACTCCCCTACTCCCCTCCCGTTTGTCCCCGATGACGCAGATAATGATCGGCAATGGCGCAGGCAACCATCGCCTCGCCGATCGGCACGGCGCGGATGCCGACGCATGGATCGTGGCGGCCTTTGGTCATGATCTCGACGTCGTTGCCGTCCTTGTCGATCGACTTTCGCGGCGCCAGGATCGACGAGGTCGGCTTGACGGCGAAACGCGCGACGATCGCCTGGCCGGTCGAGATGCCGCCGAGGATGCCGCCGGCATTGTTGGACAGGAAGACCGGCTTGCCGTCATTGCCCATGCGCATCTCATCGGCATTCTCCTCGCCGGTGATGCGGGCGGCCTCGAAACCGTTGCCGATCTCGACGCCCTTGACGGCGTTGATCGACATCAGGCCGGCGGCGATGTCCTGGTCGAGCTTGGCATAGATCGGCGCGCCAAGCCCCGCCGGCACGCCGTCGGCGACGATCTCGATGACCGCACCGACCGAGGAGCCCGCCTTGCGAATGCCGTCCAGATATTTGGTGAAAACGGCGACGGACGCCGGATCGGGCGTGAAGAACGGGTTTTCAGCGTCGCCGACGAAATTCCAGTTCCAATTGGCGCGATCGATCGATTTATCGCCCATCGACACCAGCGCGCCGCGCACCACCATGCCGGGCACGACCTTGCGGGCAAGCGCTCCGGCCGCCACCCGCGCCGCCGTCTCACGCGCCGAGGAGCGGCCGCCGCCGCGGTAATCGCGCAGGCCGTATTTGACCTCGTAAGTGTAGTCGGCATGGCCCGGCCGGAACTGGCGGGCGATGTCGCCATAGTCCTTGGAGCGCTGGTCGACGTTCTCGATCAGCATCGACACCGGCGTGCCGGTGGTGATCATCGTCTCGCCGTCCTCATCGAGGATGAAGCCGGACAGGACCTTGACCTCGTCAGGTTCGCGACGCTGCGTCACAAAACGTGACTGGCCGGGGCGGCGCTTGTCGAGTTCGGCCTGGATCTCGTCGCGAGTGAAGCGGATGCCTGGCGGACAGCCGTCGACGACGCAGCCCAGCGCCGGCCCATGGCTTTCGCCCCAGGTGGTGACGCGGAAAAGATGGCCGAACGTGTTGTGCGACATGGAACCAGCCCTGCCGGCGTCGGAGCCGGCTCAGCGCATGACTCCGAAAATCGGAGCGATTTTCGGAAAGGATCATGCACAAAATCAAAAGTGCTACAGCGTCCTTTGCGCGTCCAGGAGGACGCGCGGCGCTGTCGCCTGCCTTCTATTGGCGTTTTCCACAGTGGTCAAACTGTGATCCCGCGGATTTAGTTTTGACACATTCGATTGGTTTCTGCTCAGTTCCGTTCCGTTGGACCGAGCCGCTGTACCGGCAATGATTAAAGAGGACGATGATGCGTATCCTGATTGGCGCTGTTGCCGCCACGCTGTTGATTTCCACCGCCGCCTTCGCCGGCCAGACCGAAGGCCTGATCAAGAAGGTCGATAAGGATGCGCTGACGCTGACGCTGGACGACGGCAAGTCCTACAAGCTGAACGCCGAAACCGACCTCGATGCGCTGAAGCCAGGCATGGACATCGTCCTCGCCTACGACGTGACGAATGGCGAGAACGTCGTCACCGACATGGAACTGCCGGACACCGGATCGACGGAATAGGCGCGTCGATATTCAGCTGAGGCCGGCCCGACCTGATCTCAACATACGCTACGTCATCGGTCTCAAAGCCACTCCAGGCGCCGGCCGTCCAGCCTGAGCACGCGGTCCTGCGGCACTTCCATGCTGACCGCATCTTGTTCGGACATCCCCAGCACCAAGCGGAACATTACGCGCATGACGCCACCATGGGTCACGCAGACCGTCTGGCGATCGAGCGCGTCGAACCACGGCTTCACCCGTTCGAGCAGCATCTGATAGCTTTCGGCGCCCTCGCCGGGCGGCTGGAAGTTCCATTTATCTAGGCGTCGGTGCCTGGTCGAACCGGGATCGTTCGCCTCGAGTTCGGCAAAGGTGAAACCCTGCCAGTCGCCAAAGCTCAATTCTACGAGTAGCGGCTCGGTACGATAGGCGTGCGGATCGAGCTTCATCGCCGCGCGCAGGCGCTCCATCGTCTCGCGCGTGCGCCGCATCGGGCTGGCGACAAATTCGAAATCTTCGGGCTTGTCGATGAGTTCGGCCAGCCTGCGCCCGTTGCGGCTAGCCTGCTCGCGGCCAAGCTCGTTGAGGTCGGTATCGGCCTGCCCCTGCAGCCGGGCCTCGGCGTTCCACGCCGTCTGGCCGTGGCGCACGATATAGACGAGCGGGTACATCAGGTCTTCCGGAAGAGGTCAGGCGGTGGCGTCAGTCCTTGACCGTCGAAATATCCGGCGCGTCGACCGCCTTCATGCCGACGACATGATAGCCGGAATCGACATGATGGATCTCGCCGGTGACGCCGCGCGAAAGGTCGGACAGGAAATAGACGCCGGAATCGCCGACCTCCTCCTGCGTGACCGTCTGCTTCAACGGCGAATTGTATTCGTTCCACTTCAGGATATAGCGGAAATCGCCGATGCCGGATGCGGCAAGCGTCTTGATCGGGCCGGCGGAGATCGCGTTGACACGGATCTTCTTGGCGCCGAGATCGACGGCCAGATAGCGCACGCTGGCTTCGAGTGCCGCCTTGGCAACACCCATGACGTTGTAGTGCGGCATCACCTTTTCCGCGCCGTAATAGGTCAGCGTCAGCAGCGACCCACCATCGGTCATCAGCGCCTCGGCACGTTTGGCGATGGTGGTGAAGGAATAGACCGAAATATCCATTGTACGCAGGAAATTGTCGCGCGTCGTCTCGACATAGCGGCCGGTCAGCTCGTCCTTGTCGGAAAAGGCGATGGCGTGGACGAGGAAATCGAGCTTGCCCCAATGGCTGGCGATATCGGCGAACACCGCATCGAGGCTGGCCGGGTCGGTCACATCGCAATGGCCGGCGACATGCGCGCCCAGTTCCGCGGCAAGCGGCTCGACGCGTTTCTTGAACGCCTCGCCCTGATAGGTCAGCGCGATCTCGGCGCCGTGGTCGACACAGGCCTTGGCGATGCCGTAAGCGATCGAGCGATTGTTGGCGATGCCAAGGATAAGGCCGCGCTTGCCGGCCATAAGGCCCCGTCCACCCGCCATGTCAGCGCTCTCCGCAAGGTTCTCTACTTTGTGGAGTGCCTATCGCACAGCCACAGTGCCCCTTCAAGCGTTCAAAGCGGACAGTTCGGGGGACAAAGCGGTTGCTCAACAGCGCCGCGCGTCCTTTGGGCGCGCAAAGGACGCTGTAGCGCCTTGACCTTGCGGTCGTGGGCCAGTGGAAAAATCCGACACTGGTGTCGGTGTGGCACGGCGGAAGATGACCCTTTGGCGGAAGTTTCGTTGGCCAGCGGCCGAAGTCACGCTCATGACCCCGAGCCGACTTCCATACTTTGGGCCGTTGGCGACCGCTTTGCGCCTCATCTCGGCCATTCAAGTTAGCTCGGCCATTGCCTTAAACCGGACATTATAGGCGACCGCGCTGGGAGGCCGGCATTCGAAACCCTTCACAATAGCCGTGATTCCGGAAGCTTCTTAGAAGCGGCCACTTAAGATTAGGCGTCCGCCTATTGCAGTCCGATGCGTCCCGTAGCCGACGCGGATAAGAAGCTAAACCGCGCTGGAGATCACATCGAAGCCAGTCGACCTCCGCCTGGACAACGGCTCCCGATAAACAGTCCACGCACCGCCGGTATCCCGGCAGCGCCTGGGAAAATTTCAGCCATTGCTCGGTCAGGAAGACGCAGGTGTTCCGTCAGCACGCCCTTTATGATCGATCGTACGTCCGTCGTAGCAGCCAAGTCTGTTCCGCCATGAAGCAGGTCTCGAGCAAGACCGGGCCAGCGATTGCCTACTCGCCCGCCGGCAACGGCGCCACCCATTAACAAGGTGACACTCGCGACGCCGTGATCAGTGCCGCCGTCGGTGTTGGGCACCACGGAACGGCCGAACTCCGTGACCACCAGCACCGCCGTCCTGTTCCAGGCAGGCCCGGACGCTTGGGCAAATGCAATGAGGCCCCGCGCCAGCCCATTCAAACTCCGCGCCAGCCTTCCGAAGTCCGCTCCCTGCGCCACATGCGTGTCGAAGCCGGCCACCTCGAGCATCGCGATCCGCGGTCCGCCCGTAGCTGACAGGGCAAGCGCCGCGCTCCTGGCCGCGTCGCCGAAGCGAGCCGCGTCGCATGCGGCATGTTGTTCCAGCAGGCTTTCGCTGCCTTTTGCGCCGGACGGCCAAGTGCCCTCGGCGTAGAGGCGGACGAGTTCGAGCCGAGGATTGGCCAGCGCAAGATGGGCCAGCATGTCCATCGATCGATCGGCCGGTCTGCCCCGCCACACCGCCTTCTGCCGGCCCGACAGTACAGAAGAAGCCCGGTCGAGCCATCCGGCGCTGCCGCCGTCGATATCGCCGTCGAACAGCGCCGCCTGGGCGGCCGCGTGGGACCGGCCCACATCCGGAATGGCGGTCGCGGGCACGATGAGCAACTCGCCGCACGAGTAGTGGGGCAGGAGAGACCCGAGCGCCGGATGAAGCGCGAAGAGCCCGTCGAGCTTGAGCATCTCGGCGACGCCAGAGTTCGGGAAAGGCACGAGGGGCCCGCGCGCCGAGGCAAAATGCGGATCGCCGTAGGGCGGCACGGCAGCTAGTGCATCGAGTCCGCCACGCACGTGGACGAGCAGAAGGCGAGGATCTTCGTCCACAAGCGAGGCACCGGCCAGACGCACGCTACCGAACGCGGACGCCAAGGCCAAACCTTGCAGCGCTGCCCTTCGGGTCAGTTGCATTTAGGCTCGTCCGAACTTGGGTTCACCGGCGTACCCGCGGTCATATACCCTAGCAGATCCGTATTCGGGCTAAGACTTCCCGTTGTCAGAGCCTTGTTAGTCGGCTGCGCGTTGCGAACCAAAAGGCCGGCAAGTGCCGGGGCTGCGAAAGATGTGCCCGAACAGATGTTCCTCCGGAGCTTGCCGTTCTTTCGGCTCTTCCACAGTGACAGGACATTGACGCCCGGTTCGGCATAGGACGCGCCGAACGCCCCCCCGCGCCATAGCGTGTCGCACCAGGCGTTGCTGATGCCTTGGCATTTCCCAGGAGTTGCCACCTGAATATATTCGCTGTTGGAAGCCGAAGCGCTGTATATCGCTCCCACCTTGTTTCCTGTCGTCACAGGCGAAAAATAAGTCGCCGCATTGGCCGGGAAATAAGACTGTACCCAAGGGCCCTCTTCGTCTTCCCGGGGGTTGCCCGCAGCTACCACAACGCGCACCTGACGGTCGGCGATCTGATAAAGAAGGGCGTCGAGAAATTTAAGATCTTGCAACGTGCTTCCGCGTCTGGTGCTCTCCAGATATAATGCACCCCAACTCAAGTTCAGAATATCCCCAGCGACCGCGTTGTCCCGAACATGGCGAAGCGCGAGAAGAGGCGGGCCGAAAATTTCGGTCTTCAGCTTACTGAAGGCCTTTACGATCTTGAGCGGGGCGTCGGGGCTGACACCAACCAGACCTATATACTGGTCGCCCTGCTTGACACGCTTTCCGCCGATAACTGCTGCCACCATCGTCCCGTGCCCTACTGTGTCGTCGAGGCTCGACACGGTCTGGCATGGGCTGCTCGTGCAATCGATGGCTTCCTGAACCTTGAGGAGCCCGGCGGTGACAACGCTCCAATCCACTCCGCTGTCGATGATCCATACGGTGGGCGATCCTGAAGCCACCGGCTGTGGTGACCCGACGACCCTGCAGACGCTGGGAGGGACAACATCCGCAGTCGGCGAGATGCCCAGGAGTTCCGGCCCCTCGCAGGTGGCACCATCGAACAGGTTCACCACGAAAGGATCCGGCTCCTCATATCCCCTGGAGCGCAGCTCTTCGATCTCGCTCTCGGAAAAGGTCCCCGTCACGATGCTGATACCGATATCCGGCATGTCCACCGCTTCCAGCTTGCCCTTGCCTGCGATGAACTTGTTTAGCGCGCCGATATCCTTGCGTAACTCCGCCGCCCTGGCGATGTCGACGATGAAAGTCTTTTCGATGTCACCGCTGTCGGTGAAGCCCTCCTCGCCTGACGCTTCCGGTCTCGCTGTTCCGACAACGGCGAGGAGACAGCCGAGCAACAGCACACGAAGTTGAGCAAGTATCATTCGTACACCCTCCGGCTGTCGTTACTGATACCGCGAGGATCAGAATGCTCCCAATACGGCTTTCTGTCCATGAAAACATCGAGTCGATGCGAGCATGCCGCCTGCGCATTGCTTGCGACAGATGCAAAATGCGTTTAGGCTATTTGCATTGACCTCGGAGGGGAGCCTCGGCGATGCCCAGGGCAGAATTGAAGCCAGGTCGGCAAGTCCAAGAGATCGGCGCAGCGATCGTAGGGGCCTGGCTCAAGCTTTTGCCGGCCTCGTCACGTATCTTGTCCATGGATTCAACAGATCCCCTAACAATTACCATTGATCGGCAGATTTTCGCCGTCGGTGATACTATCAGACTTCGGCCGGAAGCAGGCCGTGCTATCGGCAACATCAGGGTCCGGACCGCCGCCGCCGGAACAGCGCCACATTCGCAGACACTAACGATAGAAGATCTGAATGGGCAGCCCATAAAATACGAGGATGACCCTCTCGACGGGGGCGACGCGATCCCGGATGCTGCCGCCTATGCGGACCTGAAGCGTGATCTCAAAATGGTGCTGGAAGACATCGTGGAAACGGGAGTGTCTGTCGAAGTTCACGTGGACGAACCGAACTTGATCAATGTGGTGGTGCCCCAGGTGCCGAGGGGGGTCCTGACCCGCAGCGATCTGATCGATTATCTCCACGACTACCACAAATACGCCCAGGGCAGGCACTACCATGACGAGCTCGCCACGGCCGTGCTCTTCGGCTGCAGATAGTCGCCAGTCCCTACTCGGGCAATCCCGCTTCCCGCATGCCGTTGAGCAGCGTGTTACGGTCACCCTCCAGCTTGTAAGGTTCCTTGGTGGCGAACCGCCGCCCGGAGAACTCCGGTGCGCCACGCAGAACCAGATACGTGTAGCTCTTCGCCTCTTCGTTTCGGCCAAGCAGGGCGTTCGCTGCAGCCAGATAGACCTTAACCCAGGTCGGCATGGTGGACGAGCGGCCCAGATCGACGACTGCCTTATCCGGACGGTGGGCAATGAAATGGGCAAGACCGCGGAACGGCCAATACCATGAAGGCTCGTATAGGGGATCGAGCACTCGCGCCCGTTCGAACCAGTCCAAGGCACTTTGGGGCTCGCCGGCAAATGTTTGATAAGTCCCTTGATAGGAGACCTGCTCGGGATCGTGCGGATTGAGTTCGAGCGCGCGTGTGTATAGCTGAGATGCGACGTCGAAATCACGACGGTGGAGGAGCACCCAGCCCAGTATGTTCAGGCAGACTGGATCATTGGGGGAAAGCGCCACCGCTTTTTTGGCGATGTCATAAGCCTCGGCAAGCACCGCATCCGACGGCCCCATGTCGCGAAACCATTCAAGCTGCTTATAGTGGGCGAGCTTGGCGTACGCGCGCCCGTAGGATGGATCGAGCTCGATCGCTCGCTGATACCACTGTCGAGCCTCCATTTCGGCCGCGATGTCGCCCAGGGGCAGGGCATTGCCCCGGAGCACGCACTCATAGGCCGCGAGATTGGCAGGTGGTTTACGCCGCGCCTTCTCGGCGCCTGCGGCCGTAAGACGGCCGATAACGGTCCCGACGATCTTCCCGATCAGTTCGTCCTGGACATCGAAGATGTCCTGCTCGTCCCCGTCGTAGCGCTCGGCCCACAAGCACTCACCCGAGGTTGCGTCGACCAGCTCGCATGTAATGCGCATTCGCCGGCCCATGCGGCGGATCCCGCCTTCGATGACGAAATCCACGCCGTTATCCGCGACCAGGTCCACATCCTTGAGCCGCGTCGACGTATAATGGGACGCAACCGTAAGCTGAGTAAAGCGCGTCAGTTCCGTGACGATGTCTTCGGTGAAGCCGCCACTGAAATAGGGTTGGACGTCGCCCGCGCTCTTGAACGGGCGAACGAGGATGGAGGGCTTGCTCGGACCAGCCACCTGCGCAGTCGATGCAGGTGGCAGCCCTTTGGGCTTTTGGAACAACGAGTATACGGGAATCGGGCGTGGAATGTTCTTGAGATGCTGTTCGCCGCAATATTCAAACGGAAGATTAAATTTGTCGCGAACTTCGTCGTGTACCTTTCCGGAAAGGCAGATACCGCCCGGGCTGGCGAACTGTTCCAGGCGCGCGGCTATGTTGACGGTATCTCCAAACACATCGCCATCGGTATCGACAATAATATCACCGAAGTTGATCCCAATCCGGAGAAAAATTTCCTGGCTGGCCTTCCCCGAAGACTGGCCGACAAGCAGTTCCTGGACTTCCACTGCTGACTGCACGGCTCCGAAAGCGCTTGGAAACTCGGCGAGCATCCCGTCTCCGGTCGTTCTCACAACCCGTCCCCGGTGCTGCGTGATCCTAGGCTCTATTTCGTCCTGCATGAGATGTTTGACGAGCGCGAAGGTGCGCTCTTCGTCGCGGGCCATCAGCGACGAGTAACCGACCATGTCAGCAGCCAGGATAGCCGTCAGACGTCGCTGAAGATTGCTGTCGCCCGCGTTCATTCTCTCCCTCGGCGGGTTATATTATGTTCGACGTCGGCTTGACGATATCAAAGCGTCTCGCAGGAGTTTGCATCATACTCCAGTGCGTGTCAGCGTGCGAATGAGCAATTGGTGCCGATACTGTAGAGGATTGAACATGTGAGGGCCGTGCTTGGGTGAAGGGTCCATAATGCCGGAGCGGCGGGCGTCCGAGGCAGGGGCCGGCGGGTCAAGCCTGGTTTACGGCCCCATCGTGATCACCGATCCCACGCTCAGATGCCCGATCACGGTCGCGGTCGGCCCCGTCCGAGGGGCCAGACCTTCTCGTTTTGTGTCAGGGTGGGGCAACACCACCCAGGAGGCGGCAACCGCCTGCGGGTATGAGGCCGATGAAACCTATTTCGCCCAGATGATCCCTCATGAGCGACTCTCACGCGCCCGCGCCGGCGAATTGCGCGGGCGCGTGATCGAGCCGCCTGCACTCACACTTTTCAGTGATGCGCAGTATTGCGAGCGGCTGCATTGGAACAAAAACGTCGATGATAGCCGCGCGGTCCCGATCCGCTGGCGCAGGTCGCAGCCGCTGGACTGGATCCGGAGCGATCCGCGCTTCAGCACGAGCGAGGCCTGGGTGCCTGCGGGATTGTGCTTTCTCGGGTATCCCAACGATGAGTCATCAGGTCTGCCCCCGGCGGACTCCAATGGTCTTGCGAGGGGATCGAGCATAGAGGACGCGGTCGTGCGCGGCTTCTGCGAAGTCGTGGAGCGCGATGCAACAGCCATATGGTGGTACAATCGGCTGGTTCTGCCTCGGATAGACCTGACTTCGCTGTCGGATGGACTGGCGTCCCAGTACGCCGATTGGCTGCTGACGCAGAACCGCGAATTGCGGCTTCTGCTCCTGACGCTTGACCTGCCCATCCCCATTGTCGCTGCAATTTCTCATCACGTGGGCGGTGACGCGATTGCGTTCGGATTCGCGGCCGGACGATCCATGTCGGAGGCGGCCCGGCGCGCGGTGGGGGAACTTGCAGAATGTGAGGCGAACCTTACCCTGCTCAAACGGAACGCCGATACGTCCGGCACGGCGGCCTTCACCCCCGGCGCGCTGCACCTCTATCGGTGGCACATGGACGAGAACATTCATCGCCTTCCTCACCTTTCCGGCAATTCAGCAGTTCAGGCCTCGTCGGCCGAGTTGCGACTGGATTGGAACTATTGCCTCGACATCTGCCACGAGCAGGAACTTGAGATCTTCGCGGTCAACCTGACGCACAACGCCGAATCGCCTGTTGCACGAGTGTTTGTACCTGGACTTCGTCCTACCAAGCCCCGGTTGGGCGGCGGCAGGCTCTATGATGTTCCTGTGCGCCTAGGTTTGAAGCCATCAGTTTCCCAGGCCATCAACGAGGTTCCCTTTCCATTGTGATCCGGATGGTCGCGGGCATGCCCACCCCGGAGTGCCCGCTTTACACACACGGCATTAAGCGCCAGCCTTTTCGACCGTCAGCCCTTTCTACGGCGCATCAGCGCCTCGAGCTCGGCGTCGCCGCCTTCCGGCAGCATCAGCCGCACGTGTGCGTAGAGGTCGCCGTGACCGCCGGCCTTTTCCGGTAGGCCCCTGCCCTTCAGCCGCAGAACCTTGTCCGAGCTCGACCAAGGGGGGACGTTGACCGCAATCCTGCCGGTCGGGGTTTCGACCGCCACCTTGGCGCCATGCACCGCATCGGCCAGTTCCACCGGCAGGTCGACATGCAGGTCGCGGCCCTCGACGCGGTAGCGCGGGTGCCGGCGGAAACGGATTTTAACCAGCGCATCGCCCGGCTGCCCCGGTCCTTGCTCACCCTGGCCTTTCAACCGGATGGTCTGGCCGTCCTCGACATAGGCCGGCAACTTGACCGCCATCTTGCGGCCGTCGGGGAACATCGCCGTCACCTTCTCCGCGGTGGCGGCCTCCTCGATGGTGACGTCCAGCGTCACGTTGAGATCGGCGGCGGTCGGGGCCTGACGGCGGCCGCCGGTGCCGGCGCCGCGCTGCTGGCTGAAAGCATCGCCGAAGATCTGGCTGAAGATGTCGCTGTTGCCGTCGAACGGATCGCCGCCGGGACGGCCCGTGCGGAATTCGAAATGCGCGCCGCCCGGCCCTTGCTGCCGGCGGAAACCGGCGAAAGGATCGGCGCCGCCGGCCGCGCCTTCGAAACCCTGGAAACGCTGTTTGCCGTCGGCGTCGATCTCGCCGCGATCGAATGCCGCCCGGTTCTTCTCGTCGCCGACGATCTCGTAAGCCTGGTTGGCGGCGGCAAAACGGTCCTTCGCCTTGGGATCATCCGGATTCTGGTCCGGATGATACTTCTTGGCGAGCTTCCGGTATGCGGATTTTATGTCCTTGGCCGATGCGTTCTTGGCAACGCCCAGCACCTCATAGGGGTCGCGCATGCTTACTGCCCTGGAGAAGGAGTGAGTCCATAATCGCCTCCTATATGCGCTCGCATAGGAAGGAATTCCAGTGGCTTACCACCATGTTGCCGGCGGAAAATCAGAGCGCCTTGAAGTCCTGTATGCGCCAGATGCTGCCGCCGGCCAGGCATATTTCGCCTTTGAACAGCGCGACGCCGTCGAAGCTTTCGCGCGATGCGGTGAAGCGACGACATGTCTCGCCGTTAGCCCTGAATTCCGCCAGCTCGGTGATGGAGCCGCGCGAGCCGGTGTCGGCATTCGCCCAGCGAACGGCCTGCCCAGCCAGTTGCTCGACGTCAGCGGAGGACACGGCGTTGCGGATCGTGGCCTGATCGGAGGCGCGGTCTTGATCGAGCGACATGACTGAGGCCGGCGTGCTCGAGGTCAGTATCGAGCGGTCGACCTCCGCCTGCTCCAGGCTGAAGCCGCCGCCGCCACAGGCGGCAAGCGGCAGGATGATTGTCACGATCATGGCTTTGGCGCTGGCCGAAGCGATAACGCTCCATTGCCCACTGTCAAAAGCTTGCGCGATACGCGACAATCGGCAATCTCCCCAGCCGGCGACAAATTTGGGAAAACTATGAGCGAAACCGGGTTAACAAGCGGTGACTTTACCGAGGCGGCGGAGCCGTTCCGGCTCTTTGCGGCGTGGCTCGACGACGCGACGAAGAGCGAGATCAACGACCCCAACAGCGTGGCGCTGGCGACCGTTGATGCCGAAGGCATGCCGAATGTCCGTATGGTGCTGCTTAAGGGCTTCGACGAGGGCGGCTTTGTCTTCTACACGAACTTCGAGAGCGCCAAGGGCCGTGAGATTCTTGGCAGCATGAAAGCGGCGATGTGCTTCCACTGGAAATCGCTGCGCCGGCAGGTGCGAGCGCGCGGCCCGGTGGAGATCGTCACCGACGCCGAAGCCGACGCCTATTACGCGACGCGTCCGCGCGGCAGCCGGATCGGCGCCTGGGCCTCCAAACAGTCGCGGCCGCTGGAGAGCCGCTTCGCGCTGGAAAAGGCGGTCGCCGAATATACGGCGCGCCATGCGATCGGCGAGATCCCGCGGCCAAAACACTGGTCAGGCTTCCGCATCGTGCCGCAGACCATCGAGTTCTGGCACGACCGTCCGTTCCGGCTGCACGACCGTGTGGTGTTTTCGCGCAACGCCGAGGGCGGTTGGGACAAGGTGAGGCTTTATCCGTAGGGCACGACGGTGGAGCGCCGATCTCCCCCACAAGGGGGACATCGGCAGCTTCCGCACCGGCGCCCATTTTTTCAGCCCTTCTTCCTGGTCATGAAGGCGGCCAAGGCCGGGCCGCTTCTGCCGGATTTCCAATTCCCACTATCACGATCTCGTGTGCGTGAAACGTTCCAGCTTGCCGGAACGAACCAGGGAAGGGCTCAACGCGCCGCTGGCGCAAATTCAGGAGGAAGCAATGCATTCACTCAGGTTGGTCACGATGGCCGGTCTTGCCTGCCTTTTCGCTTCGCAAGCCTTTGCGGAGGACGCGATGGGGACAATGACGGTGATGAAGGGTGGGGAGGTCATGGCGATCATGCCTGATGGGCATATGGGCACCATGATGCCCGACGCGAAGATGAGCGCCGAAATGATGAAAATGGCGAAACCGATCAAGCATTGCATGATGTTGATGACCGACGCCAAAGGCAAGACATTCATGATCGACACGTCTTCGCCAAAGGCCCAGGCCGAATGTAAAAAAATGGCGATGTGACAAAGAGATCATGGCAAGAAAACCCGCCGGTTGCTGCCGGCGGGTCCACGGTGCGAGACAAGGCCAGAAGGTCTAGGCCTTCTTCCTGGTCATGAAGGCCGTCAAGGCTGCGCGGGCCTCGTCGGATTTGAGCCGCTCGCGGAAATGCTGGCTTTCCTGGCCGATGCGCTCGACAAGGGCGTCGCGCGAGCCGCGCATCAGGTCGCGCGCGATCTTCAGCGCTTGCGGCGGCTTGGCGGCGATCTGGCCCGCCGCCGCCAATACCGATGCTTCGAGTTCCCTCTCCTCGACCACCTCGTAGATCAGCCCGGCGGCCTTCGCCCTCTCGGCCGAAAAGCCCTCGCCGAGGCCAAGCAGCGCGAAGGCGCCTTGGCGGCCGAGGATCTGCGGCGCGAGCAGGCTCGAACCGGCCTCCGGCACAAGGCCGAGATCGACGAAGGGCGTCCGGAATATTGTGCGCGGCGTGGCGAAGGTCAGGTCGCAATGCAGGTTGAGCGTGGTGCCGATACCGACCGCAATGCCGTCGACGCCGGAAACCATCGGCTTCTCCGCTTTGGCCAGCGCCATCAGGAAATCCCAGACTTCGGTACCGCTTTCGCCGCCCGAGGCGACGACCATGAAATCGGCAAGGTCGTTACCGGACGAGAAGGCACCGGGCACGCCAAGAAAGACATGGACGCGGATCGCCGGATCGGCGTCGCCGCCGGCAAGAGCCGCCGACATCGTCGCGTACATGGCGCGGGTCAGGGCGTTCTTCTTGTCCGGACGGTTCATGCGGATGATCTGGATGGCACCCTGGCGTTCGACGAGGATGTGGTCTGTCACGGATTGGTCCTTTGTGAATTTCGGGCCTTGGTGAATTTCGGGCGTTGCGAACGTCAGGCTGAAATCAGCGCCTTGCCGGCAACGGCAAGGCTGTCGGCGCCGCCGACGACGCGCTCCTTCAGCGCGCCCACTTCGCCAAGCAGGTTCTCGGCGAAGAACCGGCAAAGCGCGATGCGGTTTTGGTCGGCAAGCGCGCCGCGCGCCAGATAGGCGCCGCCTGCGGCAAGCGAGATCAGCCTGAGATAGGGTGTGGCGCCGGCCAGCGCCTCGTCCGATCGGCCTTCGGCTTGCAGGTCTTGCAGGAATCGGCTCGCCTGTGACAGGTCGTCGAGCGCCTGGTCGAGGCGATCGGCGGTGCGGCCGAAGCCTTCAAGGTTCGACGCTCGCACCGCATCGGCGACGGCCTTGAGTTCGGCGATGTAGCCATGCACATGCCGGCCGCCGCCGAGCGGCAGCTTGCGCGTCACCAGATCGATCGCCTGGATGCCATTGGTGCCTTCGTAAATGGGCGCGATGCGCGCGTCGCGATAAAGTGCTGCGGCGCCTGTCTCCTCGATGAACCCCATGCCGCCATGCACCTGCAGCCCAAGCGAGGCGACCTCGACGCCGACATCGGTCGAAAAGGCCTTGGCCAGCGGCGTCAACAGATTGGCGCGCTCCTGCCAGTGCTTTGCATCTTCGCTCTGTGACGCGAGATCGATGGCGTGGGCGCAGGAATAGCAGATGGCACGGGCAATCTGGGTCAGCGCCTTCATGGTCAGAAGACTGCGCTGGATGTCGGGGTGATGCACGATCGGCGCCATGCCGGCACCGCGATAGCTCGCCGCTTTGCCTTGCCGGCGGTCGTTTGCATAGGCGAGCGCCTTCTGCGTCGCCGCCTCGGCGACCGCGACGCCCTGCATGCCGACGGCAAGGCGCGCATTGTTCATCATGGTGAACATGCAGGCGAGGCCCTTGTTCTCCTCGCCGACCAGCCAGCCGATCGCGCCGGGCCTGCTGCCTTCGAAGCCATCGCCATAGATCATGGTGCAGGTCGGCGAAGCGTGGATGCCCAGTTTGTGCTCCAGCCCGGAGCAGAAGACGTCGTTGCGCCTGCCCAGCGCGCCATCGTCTCCGACGAGGAATTTCGGCACCAGGAACAAAGACAGGCCGCGCGTGCCGACCGGCGCGTCCGGCAGCCGCGCCAGCACCAGATGGATGATGTTGTCGGTGAAATCGTGCTCGCCATAGGTGATGAATATCTTTTGCCCGAAGATGCGGTAGGTGCCGTCGCCGGCCGGTTCGGCGCGGGTTCGCAAGGCATTCAGGTCCGAGCCTGCCTGCGGCTCGGTCAGGTTCATGGTGCCCATCCATTCGCCGGAGACCAGTTTTTCCAGATATTTGACCTTGAGTGCCTTCGAGCCATGCTTGTCGAGTGCTTCGACCGCGGCCATGGTCAGCGTCGGGGCGATGCCGAACGCCATCGAGGCGGAGTTCCACATTTCGAGCGCGGCGACGCCGAGCATGGCCGGCAGCGCCTGGCCGCCATACGCTTCCGGCGCGGACAGCGCATTCCAGCCGCCGCCGATCCAGCGGCGATAAAGTTCCTTCCAGCCGGGCGGGGTAATGACGGCAGCGCCGTTGAGCACCGCGCCGTGCTGGTCGCCGACCGTGTAGAGCGGCGCCACCTCCTCGCTGGCGAAGCGGCCGGCCTCGGCCAGAATGGCGTCGACGAGGTCCTCACCGAGTTCGCCAAAGGTGTCGGCATCGAGCGCCGGCTTCAAGCCGGCGACATGCTTCAGGGTGAAGGCGATCTCCTCGACCGGTGCCCGATACATGGCGTTCGCTCCTCCTCAGCCCGGCCCTCCCCAGTCTGGCCCTCCCCAGTCTGGCAGGTCTACTTAAGACCTGTGCCGATGCAAAATCATCTGCTTTCGGAGTTCCCTGTCCATCTTCTTTTTACGTAAACGTCAAACTTTGTCACGCGGATTTTGCAATTGCTGGCTCGTATGCAAAATTACTTAGAGCCGGACGACGCACTTGATTTGTACGGCTAGTTCCCGTACAAGGCAGCATCAGGGGTGACGATAATGCCAAACCAACAGACCCGCACCGCCCGTCTCGAAGCCCGTATTTCGCCGGATATGCTGGACGTGGTGAAACGTGCCGCCGAAATCCAGGGCCGCAGCGTCAGCGACTTCGTGGTCGCCGCCGCTCAAGAGGCGGCGCAGCGTACTATCGAGAACACCACCATCATGCGTATCTCCGTCGAAGATCAGCGCGCCATGATGGAGGCGATTCTCAATCCGCCCGAGCCTAATGAGGCACTGCGCAAGGCTGCCGACGCCCACAAACGGCTGGTCGTCGAAACCCGGTGACTTTCGCCGTCATTATCGAACCGCTCGGCGGATCGCATGATCGCAAGGCGTTCAGCTGCGGGGTACCGGCGCTCGACCGCTACATTCGGGAGCAAGCCAGCCAGGATGTCAAACGCCGAGTCGGCAATTGCTTCGTTGCCGTGGATCGCGATGGCGGCGCGATCGCCGGATATTACACTTTGGCGGCGTCGAGCATACCGATCGCGTCCTTGCCTGACGAACAGACAAAACATCTGCCACGCTACCCGGTTCTGCCCGCGATATTGGTCGGCAGGCTGGCCGTCGATGCCGGATACCAGCGGCGGCGGGTCGGGTCGGCGCTGATCGTGGATGCGCTACGACGTAGCGTCAGCGCTGCCCCAGCAGCCTTCGCGTTGATTGTCGACGCCAAGGATGACCAGGCGGTCGCGTATTATCGCAGGCATGGCTTCACCTCGTTTCAGAGCCGCCCGGCATCACTGTTCCTGCCCATAGCAACAGCGTTGAAGCTATTTGGCTGACAATCGCAACCATCGCTTTGCTCTTGAGGAGCACCAAGGATCGCTTCGCCAGCGCTCCAACTCGCCCACTCGGCACCCGAAGCATTTCCTTAACCATGGCGGTTCAGGATTTGGCTTTGGCCAGCAAGGATCTGCTGTTTGAAAACGCCGGCGCGCCCCCTTGTCCGCTCAGCGCTTCTCCTTGTCGCGGCCGCAATGACCCTGATGCTGACGCCGGCAAAGGCCTCGGATTTCTCCGAACCGTGGAAGGATGCCGACAGGGCGCTGGTCGTCGACGCCTACGAATACAATTCCATCGACTGGACCAGGCTTGCCACCGACAAGCGTCTTGTCGGCTTCATCAACAAGGCATCCGACGGAATGCCGCCACCCTATTTCTGTTTCGGCGACGAGACCGAGACGCGGCTGTGCAAGACGCTTTGGAAGCGCCATGCGGTGGCGCGTGAGCTGTTCCAGACGCGCAAGGTTGTGGCCAAGGCGCTTGGCTTGAAATGGGGCGCCTATCACCTCGCCCGCCCCGGCAACCCGGTCGGCCAGGCCAATCATTTCATCGAGTTCGCCGAACCCGGGCCGGACGACCTGCTTGCCCTCGACATCGAGGACGACGACCCGGCGCAGTGGATGTCGCTGAACGACGCCGAAGAATTCGTCCGCCAGGTGCATCGGCGGCTCGGCCGCTTTCCGGTGCTCTACACCAATGGAACGACCGCCCGGCACATCGCCGACAACAGATACAAATACCAGCTGCTGTCGCGGCTGCCGCTGTGGTATGCGCGCTACAAGCCCGACATCGACGTGCATTTTCCGATGGGCAACTGGCAGGGTTATGCGCTCTGGCAGTTTTCGGCGCGAGCAAATTGCGGCCGGTTCCGCTGCCCTTACAGGGTCGCGGGCACACCCAACGATATCGACGTCAGCGTCGCGCCGATGAACGCCACGGAATTGCGCGCGCAGTGGCCGTTCGGCGGCCTGATCGACGTGCAGCCGGATTATCTCACCTCGATACCGGTGCCGCTCTCACGCGAAGCCGGGCTCGCCGGCGGCACCATCGCTTACGCTAGCGTGACGCCAGCAAGCTTCGAGGAGATGGTCGCGGTATTCAGGGCGCGCCTAGCCAGGTTCAGCAGCGGCTTTCAAATGCCTGCGGCGAAAGCGGCGCCGGGCCTTCCGCGCGGGATTGCCGAATATGTCGCCTGGACGCGAAACGAAAAGCGTGCGGCATCGGTGCCAGGATTTGTCTCCACCGCCGATGCGGTCAGCAGCGTCTCGACCGAATTCGATCACGGCTTGCGCTGAGGCCGAAGGCCCGCCCGAAGCATCAGTTCGCCTGCTCGCGCGCCACCGCCAGCCAGCCAATGTCGCGGCGGCAAAAGCCTTGCGGCCAGTCGATCCGGTCTAGCGCGGCGTAGGCCTTCTTCTGCGCCTCGCCGACGGTGCGGCCGGTCGCCGTGATGTTGAGCACGCGACCGCCATTGGCGACGAGTGCGCCGCCGTTGATGGCGGTGCCGGCGTGAAAGATCTCGACGCCGTCGCCTGCCGCTGCCTCGACGCCGCGGATGACCGAGCCCTTTTCCGGCGTGCCGGGATAGCCCCTGGCTGCCATCACCACGGTGAGCGCCGCCTCGTCGCGCCAGCGCACCGAAGTATGCGCCAGCTGGCCGTCGGCGGCTGCGTTGAGCAGGACGAGCAGATCGTCCTTCAGCCGCAGCATCAGCACCTGGCATTCCGGGTCGCCGAAACGGGTGTTGTATTCGATCAGCTTCGGCCCGCTGTCAGTGATCATCAGCCCGGCGAACAGCACGCCGGAAAACGGCGCGCCTGTTTCAGCCATGCCGCGCATGGTCGGCTCGACGATCTCGCGCATGGTTCGGTCGATCATCTCCGGCGTCATCACCGGGGCCGGCGAATAGGCGCCCATGCCGCCGGTGTTCGGGCCGGTGTCGCCGTCACTGAGGCGCTTATGGTCCTGCGCGGTACCGAAGGGCAGCGCGGTGGTGCCGTCGCACAGGCAGAAGAAACTTGCTTCTTCACCGACGAGAAACTCCTCGACCACCACTTCCGCCCCGGCCTGGCCGAAGGAGCCGTCGAAACAGGCCTCGAGCGCGGCCAGCGCCTGGTCAAGCGTCATGGCGACGGTGACGCCCTTGCCGGCAGCGAGGCCGTCGGCCTTGATGACGATCGGCGCACCCGTCTTCTCGACATAGGCCTTGGCCGAAGCCAGATCGCCGAAGCGGCCATAGGCGGCGGTCGGGATGCCGTATCTGGCGCAGAGATCCTTGGTGAAACCCTTTGATCCTTCCAGCCGTGCCGCCGCTTTTGACGGGCCGAAGACGCGGATGCCCTCGGCCCGCAGGTCGTTGGCAATGCCGGCGACCAGCGGCCCTTCCGGCCCGACCACGACGAGGTCTATTTCATTCTCGCGGCAAAACCGGACCACCGCTGCGTGATCCGCAATATCGACCCTCACCAGTTCGGCTTCGTGGCCGATGCCCGGATTGCCGGGCGCCGCGTAGAGTTTGGTCAGCAGCGGCGACGCCGCGATCTTCCAGGCCAGCGCATGCTCTCGTCCGCCGGAGCCGATCAGCAAAACACGCATGCCCAGATTCCTCGTCATTCCAAGACCAGGACTGCGCTATTGCGCCGCGCGCGACGGGTCAAGACATTTGGCTGCCGAAGCGCCGATTGCGCGTGGCGAGCGTGCGGGGGCTGCTTGACGCTTGACGGCATTCGCCTCTGCTGCCACTCCAGCAAAATGGAAACCGTCCAGTCGAAAGCGGCCCAGGGCCGCGTCGCCGATGCGCCGAGCGGCCACTGGGTCTATCGCGCGCTGCCGCGGCGGTTGTGGCCCTATGCGCAGCTTGCCCGGTGGGACCGGCCGATCGGCTGGCAATTGCTGCTATGGCCATGCTGGTGGTCGGCTGCACTTGCCGCGAGCGCCTATCCGCGTCCGACGGATCCGCTGCTCTCGCTGCTGCCGTCGCCGTGGTACCTGCTGCTGTTTTTTCTCGGCGCGTTCGCCATGCGTGGCGCCGGCTGCACCTACAACGACCTGGTCGACGAGGACATCGACAACCAGGTGGAACGCACGCGCTCGCGGCCGCTGCCGGCCGGCAAGGTCACGCGCCGGCAGGCCTGGATGTTTGTTGTCGTGCAGGCACTGGTCGGCCTTGCCGTGCTTTTGCAGTTCAACAGCTTCGCCATCTTGCTCGGCATCGGCTCGCTGGTCATCGTCGCCGTCTACCCATTCATGAAGCGGTACACCAATTGGCCGCAACTCGTTCTTGGCCTTGCCTTTTCCTGGGGTGCGCTCATGGGATGGGCGGTCGAGTTCGGCGATCTCGATGGGCCGCCAATCATGCTCTATATCGGCTCGATCCTGTGGGTGATCGGCTACGACACGATCTATGCGCATCAGGACAAGGAAGACGACGCCATCGTCGGTGTGCGCTCGACGGCGCGCCTGTTCGGCGACAACACCAAAGCCTGGCTGGCCGGACTTTATGGCGGAGCGCTGGTCTGCTTCGCCATTGCTTTCGCCTCGGCACAGGCACCGGTACCGGCGCTCGCCGGGCTGATCGCCGCCGGCGCCCATATGGCACGGCAGATCGCCGTGCTCGACATCGACGATCCGGACCAGTGCCTAAGGCTGTTCAGATCGAACAACCAGGTCGGCTGGCTGATCTTCCTCGGCCTGATCGGCGGCGCGGTTTGGGTGGCGCTGAAGCCGCTGGTTTAGCGGCCTGTTCCCTTCTCCCCTTGTGGGAGAAGGTGGATTGGCGCGTAGCGCCAAGACGGTTGAGGGGTGTTGGACGGAATGAGGCGTCGGCGTTCCCCGGAGCACCCCTCATCCGACCGAGCTTCGCTCGGCCACCTTCTCCCACAAGGGGGAGAAGGAAGAGGCGCTCAGGCCTACTCCCGCGAAATAAGCTCCTCGCCGCCGATGACCAGCCTGAGGCCGAGGTCGCCGGCGCGGCGGCGGGCGAGGAAGCGCGGGCGGCGCATGGTCGAGACGCGACCTTTGCGGCGGTCCTGCGCCGGCAGCGCCTTGATGGCGGCACCGAGCGATTCTTCGAGCGTGCGGGCAATGCCGTCGGCCTCGATCAGCAGCATCGGCAGGCGGTAGGCATCGGCCCAGGCGCGCCAGTCAGCGGCGACATCGTCGAGATCGTCGGCCACCAGCAGCGGCACCGACAGCATCGGGTCATTGTGCAGAAGCTCAAGCGTCACTGTGACATTGCCATCCGGATCCTCCATGGCGCGGGCGGCGACGCCGCGAAACGCGTTGGCGGGCAGAGCGATGATCGCCGGCACGCCGCTCATCTCCAGCGTGCGGCGGATAACCGCGCCGCGCTGGTCGATGGTGAAGGTGACGTCGCCATAGTCGTCGCGCGTGGCGTAGCTCACCACCTGCGGCAGGCGGAATGGGTCGAGACGCATATTGCGGCCGGCCCAGACTGGCTTCAGTCCAGTGTTCATATCGTGCCTTTCCTGTTTCTCCTGAGAGCCGGTGTTTCCGGTTCTCCGGGCCGGTTTTCCCAGCCTCGTTTGTGGAGAAACATTAGCGCGGGCTTCTTATCCTCGCGCTTAAGAAAGTCGGTTAAATTTTGCTGATCCGGGGCAGATGGTTATCGGAATGCGAACCGGCGCAGGCCGGCGAAAGGATCAGATAACCTTACCCGGATTCATGATGCCGGCCGGGTCGAACGCGGCCTTCACCTTGCGCATCAGCTCGATCGCCATCGGCGGCGCCGTCGCGATCAATTCGTCCCGCTTCAACTGGCCGATGCCGTGCTCGGCCGAGATCGAGCCATGAAACGAGCGCACAACGTCGTGCACGGCCTTGTTCATGACGTGGTAAAGGCCGAGAAACGCCTCGTCATCGCCGTCGACCGGCCGGGAAATGTTGTAGTGCAGATTGCCGTCGCCCATGTGGCCGAAGCAGACGACGCGCGCGCCGGGACTGACCGATTGCACGGCGCCGGCGGCCTTTTCGATGAAGGGCGGGATTGACGCCACCGGCACCGAGATGTCGTGCTTGATCGAGGCGCCTTCCGGCTTCTGCGCCTCGGGCAGCACTTCGCGGAAATTCCAGAACGCGTCGCCCTGGGCCATGCTTGCCGCGATCACCGCATCGCCGACGATGCCTTGCTCGAGGCCTGCCTCCAGCACCTCCTCGATCAGGGCCCTGGCATCGTCGGCCGAACGGCCCGACGAGATCTGCATCAGCACATACCACGGCCAATCGCCGGCCAGCGGCCGCACCACGCCTTGCGCGTGGGCAAGCGTGAAGTCGTAGGGCCTCTGGCCGACCAGCTCGAAGGCGGTGAGCGCTGCCCCTGCACGGTCCATCGCCAGGCTGAACAGCGACAGTGCCGCCTCCGGCGATGACAGGCCGGCAAACGCCACCTCGCGCCCCTTGGGCTTGGGGAACAGCTTGAGCACGGCGGCGGTGATGATGCCGAGCGTGCCTTCCGCGCCGACGAACAGGTTCTTCAGATCGTAGCCGGTATTGTCCTTTTTCAGCTTGCGCAGATCGTCGAACACTTCGCCGGTCGGCAGCACCACTTCGACGCCGAGGCACAGCTCGCGCGCATTGCCGTAGGCAAGCACGCCGGTGCCGCCGGCGTTGGAGGAGAGATTGCCGCCGATCTGGCAGGAGCCTTGCGCGGCAAGCGACAGCGGAAACAGCCGGTCGGCGGCATCGGCCGCTTCCTGCAGCGTCTGCAGGATGACGCCGGTTTCGACCGTCACCGTGTTGGACAGTGTATCGATCTCGCGGATGCGGTTCAGCCGCGAAAGCGACAGCACGATCTCGCGGCCGGATGCGTCCGGCACCTGGGCGCCGACCAGCCCGGTGTTGCCGCTTTGCGGCACAATGGGCGTGCCGGTTTCGGTTGCCAGCCGCATGATGCTGCTGACCTCCTCGACGGTCCCCGGCCTCAGCACCAGCGCCGTCCTGCCGTGCCAAAGTCCGCGCCGCTCGGTGAGGTAAGGCGCGATGTCCTGCTGGTCGCGCAGCGCATATTTGTCGCCGACGATTGCCGCAAAGCGCGCGACGACGGCGGGGTCGAGATCGGGGGAAATGTCGTTCATGGGTGGAAACTATGGTGCTCAATCCATCTTGTCACGCGGGGCGATCTTGTCACGCGGGGCGGCGGCGCGCGAAAGCCGGTCATTGATCGCCTCGCCCAGCCCGTCGAACGGGATCGGCTCGACGGCGATGGTTTTGGCGCCACTGCCATCGAGATCCTGCAGATGGGCGAAGAGATTGCTTGCCGCCTCGCGCAGGTCGCCGGTCTCCGACAAGTTGCGCAGGGCGGCTGCATCGCGCCAGCCTTCGGCACGGCGGCGGCCGAAGGCCAGCAAGGCTTCGCCCGGTGCGACCTCCGCAGCATTGAGCCGCACTGCCGCACCTGGCGCATAGTGCGAGGCGAGCATGCCGGGCGCCTCGATAACCGAAGCGCCGCGCAGCAACTTTGTCCCGGCCACCGCTTCGATCTCTTCGGCGGCAATGCCGCCCGGCCGCAGCAGCCGCAGCTTTCCAGCTTCGACCTTGACGATGGTCGATTCCAGCCCGACCGGCGTCGCGCCGCCGTCGACCACAAGCTTGATCCGGGGACCGAGATCGGCGGCCACGGCTTCGGCCGTCGTGGCGCTGATCCTGCCCGAGGAATTGGCGCTGGGCGCCGCCAGCGCGCGGCCGAACCTGGCGATCAGCTCGCCGCCAAAGCCTTTCGGCATGCGCAGCGCGATCGTTTCCAGGCCGGCGGTGACCAGCGGATGAATGCCGTTGCCGGGCCGTTGCGGCAGCACCAACGTCAGCGGCCCCGGCCAGAATGCCTGCGCCAATCTTTCCGACAGCGGGTCGAACAGCGCGATGCGCGCGGCCATCGCCGGATCGGCTATATGGGCGATCAGCGGGTTGAAGCGAGGTCGGCCCTTGGCTTCGAAGATACGAGCCACGGCAACGCCATTGGTCGCGTCGCCGGCCAGCCCATAAACGGTCTCGGTCGGGATGGCGACGACGTCGCCGCTCTCGAGCAGCGCCAACGCCCTTTCCATCGCCTCGCCGACGGCACGAATTTCAGCCACTGTCGTCACCTCACGGATGCGGGTGCCTAATACGCTGACGCCGGGCGAGCAAGCCCAGGCATTGGCGAATCGCAAATCGCTAAAATGCTCTGTTTCCCCGCAAGCCGGCATCAACTGCCCTCGGCTACGGTGCCGTCTTGTTGGGCAAGGGGAATTATCATGCTTTCGATGCGTATCCTTGGAGCGCTTGGTCTGGCGTTTATGGCCGGCACGGCACAGGCCTCATCGCTCGTTTTTCTCGGGCAAACGAAGGCGACGCCTTCGGTGGTAAGTGCCAGCGCGCTCGAACGGGCGAAAACACCGTCGATCGTCGCGCTCGGCGAGAAGTTGCCTGACGTCAATGAAAACGTCACCGATGAAAAGGTCGCGGCGATCCCGAGCCAGCCGAGTCATGGCTTCGACGGAAGGCCGATGATCATCCGCGGCGGTATTGTCGGCGATGCCTTTGCAACGCCCGCGCCCAAAGCCGCGCCGGCCACCGCTGCCGCGCCCGCCGCGGACAGCAAAGCCGACCCAACGGTCGCCAGCAACCCCCCTGAGCCGGCAGCGCCGCAGCCTGCGCCGCTAGCAGCTCCCGACCAGCCGAAATAGCGCCTGAAGCATAAGCGAAGATTTCTTCGCGAATGTCAGCCGGCTATCTTGGAGAAATCCGCGACCCGGTCGGTCGCCGCGCGGATGCGGGCGAGCAATGCCAGGCGATTGGCGCGCACTGCCTGGTCCTCATCGTTTACCAGGACTTTGTCAAAGAATGAATCAACCGGCTCGCGCAACACGCTAAGCGCCAGCATGGCGGCGGAAAAGTCTTCGTTTTGAATTGCTTCGCCGGCTTGCCTCTCGGCCTGATTGACCGCCGCAAACAAGGTTTTTTCGGCGTCCTCCCGGAACAGAGCCGGCTCAACGCTGCTTGCGATCGCCGTCGCCTTCTTCTCCTCGGCAGCCACGATGTTGGCCGCGCGCTTGGTGCCGGCAAGCAGGTTCTTGCCGTCCTCGGTGTCAAGGAATGAGCCGAGCGCTTCGACGCGGCGGACGATTTGAAGGAGATCGTCGTTCTGGCCAATCTCTCCCCTTGAGGGGGAGATGCCCGGCAGGGCAGAGGGGGGTGCCTCGCGCCGAGACGCCGGCGGGACAGCGCCCCCCTCTGTCGGCTTCGCCGACATCTCCCCCTCTAGGGGGGAGATTGGGCGCGAACCCGCCGCCAACACCGCGTCGATCAGGTCATGCCGCGCACCCTGATCGCGGAGATAGACTTTTAGGCGGTCGTGGAAGAAGGAGACGAGGTCGCGGGCGCGATCAATCTCCCAATCCTGAGGCGGTACATCGGCGTCGCTAAACATCAGTTGAGAGGCGCGTTCGGATAGGCTGGTCAGTTGGCTCAACAAGCCTTTTCCGGACAGTTCTTCCATTGCTCGCATGGGTGCAAGCCGAGCCTCGGCTTTGCCGGCCTCCTTTTGAAGCAGTTGCGCCATTAGATGACGCCCTGAACGGATGAACTGCATAGCAATCTCCAATCGGACCTCATTCTCGACCAAAATCCTGACCACCCCCAGCGCCGCTCTTCTGAGCGCATAGGGGTCCTTCGATCCGGTCGGCTTTTCATCAATCGCCCAGAAGCCGACCAGCGTATCGAGCTTGTCTGAGAGCGCCACGGCGACCGATACCGGATCGGTCGGCACGCGATCGGACGGGCCCTGCGGCTTGTAGTGCTCCTCGATCGCGGCGGCGACCGAAGGATGCTCGCCCTGCAGCAGCGCATATTTGCGGCCCATGGCGCCTTGCAGTTCCGGGAACTCGCCAACCACTTCGGTGGTGAGGTCGGCCTTGGCGAGGACGGCGGCGCGGCGCGCCAGCGCGGTAATCTCCCCCCTTGAGGGGGAGATGTCGCCGAAGGCGACAGAGGGGGTCATCTCGCGTGGAGCGCCAACTTCCTCTTGCTTCGAAACGTCAGGTCGCGTCGCGCCAGCCGAGGCGACCCCCTCTGGCCTGCCGGCCATCTCCCCCTCAAGGGGGGAGATTGAACTCGCCACGAGCGGCGCCAATTCCTCAGCCAATCGCTTGATCCGCTCCACACGCTCGCCCTGGGTGCCGAGCTTGGCATGAAACGTTACATTGAGGTGGTCGAGGCGGGCCATGCGCTGGTCGAGCGGCTTTTTGAGATCAAGTCCGAACTTTTGCGCCGATGCCTGCAGCTGGTCGAGATCCGGCAAGTCGCCCTGGTCGGTTTTCCAGAAATAGAGCGCGTCGGACAGGCGCGCGCGCACCACCTTGCCATTGCCGTGGGCGATCTCCTTGCCGCCATCCTTGGCCTCGATGTTGGCGGTCAGGATAAAGCGGTTGGAAAGCTCTTCGCCCGCGCCATGTGGCCGCGTCACAAAACACTTCTGGTTGGCGCGGATGGTGAGTCGGATCACCTCGGCCGGAATGGCGAGAAAATCCTGTTCGAATTCGCCCATCAGCACGACGGGCCATTCGACCAGGCCCGACACTTCCTCCAGCAGCCCCTCGTCCTCGACGAGGTCGAGCCCGCTGGCGAAGGCGAGGTTCCTGGCATCGGCAAGAATGATCTCCTTGCGCCTGTCGGCATCGAGCACGACCTTGGCCGCCTCAAGCTTGGCGACATAATCGTCGAAGCGGCGCACCGTGATGGCGCCCGGCGCATGGAAACGGTGGCCGTAGGTGATATTGCCGGAGCGGATGCCGTCGATCTCGAAATCGACCACCACCGGCTCCTCGGTTTCTGGGCCGAAGGTGCACAGGGTCGATTGCAGCGGCCGCACCCAGCGCAGCGAGCCGGGCTTGGCCGAAGCCGGCCCCCAGCGCATCGATTTCGGCCAGGGGAAGTTTCGGATGATGCCCGGCACCAGCTCGGCGATGATCTGCTCCGCCGGCCTGCCCGGCTTCGCAATATGGGCGACGTAGAAGTCGCCCTTCTTCGGATCGGAATGAACATGCGCCTCGGCAATCGAGGCAAGGCCGGCCTTGCGCAGAAAACCTTGCACCGCCGGCTCGGGCGCCTTGGTCGAGGGCCCCTTGATCTCCTCGCTGATGTCCTTCGAGCGGGCGGTCAGGCCGCGGATGTCGAGCGCCAACCGGCGCGGCGTCCAATATTCGCGCGCCGCCTCATAGGTCAGCCCGGCTTCGACCAGACCGTCGGTCAAAAGCCTTCGGAGGTCGCCGGCCGCCTTGCGCTGCATGCGAGCGGGGATTTCCTCGGAACGAAGTTCTAGAAGCAGGTCAGGCATTGAAAGAGCTCACGCGACAAGAAACAGCCGCCGCTTCGCGGCGTCCTCCCCCATCGAGGCGAAGGTAAGCGGGGCATAGCAACTCGGTCGGCTGCTGTCACCCTTCCCAGCAAGATCGGGCCAGCACGATCAAGGCGTCCAACAGCGAATTCCGAAAAAATTCAGCCGCCTGTCGGACACGCGCCGGTCCGCCCGTCCTTGGATCAAAGATTTCCCTGAACCGAACGCAGCGCTGAAGCGACCAACGCTCAGGCAGAGAGCTATTGGCTGAACGAGCATGAAAACGGCATCGACATTCCTGCAGATCCTCGCGCTCAGCGCCTGTTTTACAGCGCAGGTGCATGGCACGTTCTCGATGCCCGGCGTCAGACAAGCGTTGCGGACAATAGCCGGTGCAAGCGGCCAAGGCACGTTGCCCAATCAGCGCCCCTGTCGAAATCGCCTGGAGCTAAGCCGCCATTCCACCCGCCTGCGTCAGCAGAAACGCCTCGCCGCAGGCCTTGGCCAGATTGCGCACCCGCAAGATGTAACTCTGGCGCTCGGTGACCGAAATGACGCCGCGTGCGTCGAGCAGGTTGAAGACGTGGCTGGCCTTGATGCACTGGTCGTAGGCTGGGAAGACCATGCGGTGATATCCCTCCCCCTTGAGGGGACCAGACAAGGTCTGGCCGGGAGGGGTCGCTCGTGCATTGCTCGACGCCTGACCTGCGGTGCCTTCCGAGGCGACCCCCTCTGCCCGCTTCGCGGGCGTCTCCCCCTCGAGGGGGAAGACAGGCGCGCCGGCTTGTAGCAGCGCCTTGCACTCGGCTTCGGCGTCTTCGAAATGGCGCAGCAGCATCGCGGTGTTGGCAAATTCGAAATTATGGCGCGAATATTCCTGCTCGGCCTGCAGGAAGACATCGCCATAGGTCACCTTGTCGGCGCCTTCACGACCGTTGAAGTTGAGGTCGTAGACATTGTCGACGCCCTGCACATACATGGCCAGCCGTTCCAGCCCGTAAGTGAGCTCGCCCGCCACCGGTGCGCATTCGATGCCGCAGACCTGCTGGAAATAGGTGAACTGCGACACCTCCATGCCGTCGCACCAGCACTCCCAGCCCAGCCCCCAGGCGCCCAGCGTCGGGCTTTCCCAGTCGTCCTCGACGAAGCGGATGTCATGCAGCAGCGGATCGATGCCGATCGCGGCCAGCGAGCCGAGATAAAGCTCCTGCAGATTGGGCGGATTGGGCTTCAGGATCACCTGGTATTGGTAATAGTGCTGCAGCCGGTTCGGGTTCTCGCCATAGCGGCCGTCCTTGGGGCGGCGCGAGGGCTGGACATAAGCCGCGTTCCAGCGTTTTGGGCCGAGCGCGCGCAATGTCGTTGCCGGATGGAAGGTGCCGGCGCCGACTTCCATGTCGTAAGGCTGGAGGACGACGCAGCCATAGTCCGCCCAATAATTATGCAACGTCAGGATCAGCCCCTGGAACGAGCGGCTGGGGTGCATGTGGGCAGGGATATCAACGGTCACGGCGGCCTCCGGCGGGAAAGGCGGGATGCCGGCACGTCCTAGATGCCTGGCCAGCAAGCGTCAAGGCAGCGGGGGTCAGGCCTTTGAAGGTGTTCCCTTCTCCCCTTGTGGGAGAAGGTGGCCGAGCGAAGCTCGGTCGGATGAGGGGTGTTCCAGCTTGGCACCGACGGCAATCCGTCCAACACCCCTCAACCGTCTCGGCGCTGCGCGCCGATCCACCTTCTCCCACAAGGGGAGAAGGAAAGAAGGGTCAGCCCTTGGGCGCGGGCGCCGGCACGGGCTTTACGTTCGGGGTTTCCTGCGCCGTGTTGGATTCGATCGGCGGCAGGCCTTTCATCAGCTTTTGCTGCAAGGCGGCAAGCACGTCCGGGTCCGGCTTCAGGTCGCGGGCCTGGTTCCACTGGAAGGTGGCTTCCAGCTTGCGGCCGACGCGCCAGTAGACGTCGCCGAGGTGATCGTTGAGCACAGGATCCTCCGGCTTCAACGAAACGGCGCGTTCCATTTCGCGCACCGCATCGTCGAACTGGCCAAGGCGGTAATAGGCCCAGCCCAGCGAATCGACGATGTAGCCGTCGCTCGGCCTCAGGTCGACGGCCTTCTGGATCATCGCGAGGCCTTCCTTGAGGTTCATGTTCTTGTCGACCCAGGAATAGCCCAGATAGTTCAGAACCTGCGGCTGGTCGGGGTAGAGCTCCAGCGCTTTGCGGAAATTCGGCTCGGCCTTCGGCCATTCCTTCAGTCGCTCATAGGCGATGCCGCGCTGGTAGAAAATGTTCCAGTTGGCGGCGGTCGGCGTCTTCAGCACCTCGACTGCCTTGTCGTAGAGATTGGCGGCGGAGCGGAAATCCTCCTTCGAGGAATAGACGCCGCCGAGCGCCAGATAGGCGCGCATGTCGTCTGGATGCGCATCGACGATGGCCTTGAGGTGAGCGATCGCCTCGTCGTTGCGGTCGAGATCGGCAAGGTTGAGGCCAAGCTGCAGGTCCGAAAGCTCCTTCAGCGGCGAGCCAGCGGGAATGCGGCGATAGAGCGCGATGGCGCCCTCGCCATCTTTCAACTGCTCGGCAACGGCGGCAAGCTGAACGAGCGCCGCGTCGTTGTCGGGCCGCAGCGCCAGGGCATATTGCAGATAAAGCCGCACGAATGGCTCGCCGCCGCCGCGGTTGAGCGCGGTGGCGAGATCGAGCAGGATTTCCGAGGCGCCGTCCGACGGACCGGCAACGAAGGGCTCGATCTTTTCGCCCTTGTTGATCTTGTCGCGAAGCGCCGCAATCTCGACCTTGCCGGGGGCGAACGCCTCGGCCTTGTCGAGCACCGACAGCGCCTTGGCCTTGTCGCCTTTGCGGGCGAGGAAAGAGGCGTAGGCCTGCGCGTTGCGCATCCATGTTTCTGGGGCCGCACCGCCTGCCGCCGTGTCCTGCACGGTGGCGGTGTAGAGCGCATCCGCCCTGTCGGGCAGGCCGGAGGCGTCGGCAATCAAGGCACGGTGGAAGGACTTGAACAGGCTGAACCAGTCGGGGCCTTGCAGCTTGTCGATGGAAGCCATGGCCTCGCCGGCGTCACCCGCACCCTGCTTGGCCCAGCCGGTCATGACGCCGGAGATCAGCCGGTCGAGATCGGATTCGAGCGACAGCTTGAGCCAGTATTCGGCCTTGGAGAAATCCTTCTTGTGGAAGGAATCGATGGCCAGCGCCAGGCGCGAGAAGCGCTCGACGTCGGGAACCGCCTTGAGCTTGTCGGCATAGACCAGGGATTCGTCGAAGCGCCCCTGCGCGATCAGCGACAGCATCAGACTCTGCTGCAGTCCCGTATCGTTCGGATCGAACGCAAGCGCCTGCTTGTAATAGGAGATGGCACTGTCGAGGTCGTTGTCGCCGTCGGCGATCCTGGCGGCGAGATAGGCCCCCGAGAAGGATGTGATCCTGACCGGCTCGGCGGTCTGTTTGGCATGCGCCGGCAAAGCCGAGATCGCCATGCCCGTCGCGATTGCCAGCCCCGTCAGCCAGCGCGCATATCCTTGCCGCATCATATCCCTTTCAGCCAAACGCCATCTCCGCGTCAGCGGGATCGCCGTAGACTCGATCTTTACAGGTAAAGCATGGCCTTTTTGGGGTCGGGCTTCAACCCGGCCCGAATTCACAATCGGGTCAAGCAATTAATAAACCATGCCGAAAGAGGTCGCACGACCGCATTGCGGCAATCCGGCAATGGGAAACCGGCGTCACGGCCCTGAAAACTCAGGACGCTTGCGAAAGGCTTGCGTCGAGCGCCTGCATGGCGACGGTGACAAGATCGTGCAGCCGCTTTTTCGGCACACCGTCGCGTGCCTGGACCGAAAGGCCGTGCATCAGCGTGGCGTAATAGTCACCCAGCGTCTCGGCATCGGTATCCGGCTTCAATTCGCCATCGCGCACGGCCTTTTTCAATCGCTCGACGATCGATGCGGTACGCGCCAGCCGATGCTCCGCCAGCCATTGCAGCACGGCGTCATTTTCGACGGCGCAATTGGTGGCGGCCGTCACCACCATGCAGCCCTGCGGCCGCCCCGGCCTCGTATAAATTTCTACGGCGTCGCGAAGCATGCGCTGGATGACGCGCCGGACATTTGGTTCTTCCTCTAGCGCGCGCGTGGCAAAGCCGCCCTCATTGGCCTCGTAAAGCGCCACCGCTTCGCGAAACAGATCCTCCTTCGAGCCGAAGGCGGCATAGATGCGCGCCGATGCGAGACCAAGCGCCGATACGAGATCGGCCATCGAGGTGCCCTCGTAGCCGCGCCTCCAGAAAGCGTCGCGGGCTTTCTCCAGCGCCTGGTCGCGGTCGAATTCCCTTGGCCTGCCTGCCATGGCGGTCTCCAATTTTTGTCGATCAACAAATAATCTGCTTGACTTCGGATTGCAAATCTCAATTCTTTGTCGATCATTAAATAATTGTCGACAAGGAGTCCGACATGAGTTCACTCGATCAAGGCGCGCCGCTCGGGGCGATAACGCAGGGAGCAAGCAGGGCGAAACATGGCGCAACGCTGGCGTTGCTCGCCTTCGCGCAGCTCATCATCTCGCTCGACCTCAACATCGTCTTCGTGGCGCTGCCGGAGATCGGCGCTGGCCTCGGATTTTCAGGCCAGACCCTGCAGTGGGTGGTCAGCGCCTACACCGTGTTCACCGGCGGCTTCCTGCTGTTCGGCGGCCGGGCCGCCGACCTGATCGGCCAGCGCCGCGTCTTCATCTTCGCGCTCTGGCTCTACGCACTTTCGTCCCTCGTCGGTGGCCTGGCCTGGTCGCCGGAAATCATCATCGCGGCACGCGCCGTGCAAGGCATCGGCGCCGCTTTCCTGTTTCCGGCGACGCTGTCGCTGATCAACCGCCTGTTCGCCGAAGGGCCGGAACGCAACCGGGCGCTCGCCGTCTGGGGCGGCGCGGGCGCCAGCGGCCTGACGCTCGGTTCGCTTGCCGGCGGGTTTCTGACCAGCGCCTTCGGCTGGCCGTCGGTCTTCTACGTCAACGTGCTGCTGGCCGGGATCGCCATCATCGCGGCTTTCGCCATCATCCCGCGCGATCGCAAGCGGCACGAGCACCGCAGCTTCGATCTGCCCGGCGCACTGACCGTCACCGCCGGCGCGACGCTGCTTGTCTTCACCCTGGTTCAGGGACCTGAATATGGCTGGGGCTCTGGCGCAATCATCGCCAGCGCGGCACTGGCGGCATTCTTCCTGATCGCCTTCACCGTGATCGAGGCCAACAGCGCCGATCCGCTGATGCCGCTGCGCCTGTTTTACAACCGCAGCCTTGTCGCCGGCATGACGATAACCTTCCTCTACATGGCCACTTTCGGCGCGCTGCCCTACTTCCTCACCGTGCTGCTGCAGAACGTGCACGGCTTCACCGCCTTGCAGACGGGCCTCGCCTTTCTCGTGCCGTCGGTCGCCATCGCCACCGGTACGCAAGCCGGCGAGCGTCTGGCAACGCGCTTTTCGACGCGCAGCACCCTGGTCGGCGGCATGATCGTCGGCGCGGTCGGCACAGCATTGATGGTATCAGGCGCGACTGCCGACAGCAGCTATCTGTCCCTCGTACCCGGCCTGATCGTCTCCGGCGTCGGACAAGGCATCGTCTGGACCGCAATGTGGATTGCCGCCGCTTCCGGCGTTGCCCATGACCAGCAAGGCGTCGCCTCGGGGATGGCTTCGACGACGCTCAATGTCGGCAACGCCATCGGCATGGCCGTGCTGATTGCGATTGCGAACAACCAAATCGGCGAATTGTCCGGCAATGCGTTGAAAATTGCCGTCGCCGACGGCATCCAGGTCGCCTTCTGGCTCGCGGCGGCGGGCATTGTCGTTAGCCTGCTGGCAGCAATGGTTCTTCCGGCAAAGGCTCGATGAGAACAAGCGCGGGCCGCCGATGCCTCTCAATTCACCCGGCTGATGCAGAAATCGATGACGTCGATCAGCGCCGATTTCTGCGGCGTCGCCTCGAGCGGCGCCAGCGCGTCGCGGGCGATCTCGCCGAAATGGCGGGCGCGCCCGATGGTGTCGGCAATTGCGCCGTGGCGGAGCATCAGGCCGATGGCCTTCTCCAGCCCGGCATCGTCGGCGGCATTGTCCTCGATGGCGCGTTTCCAGAAGCTGCGCTCGGCCTTGGTGCCGCGCCGATAGGCGAGGATCACCGGCAGCGTGACCTTGCCCTCGCGGAAATCGTCGCCGACATTCTTGCCGAGGTCCTTGCTGGTGCCGCCGTAATCCAGCGCGTCATCGATCAGCTGGAAGGCAAGGCCGAGATTCATGCCGTAGGAGCGGAGTGCTGCGCGATCATTGCGCGTCGCCTGAGCGATGACGGGGCCGACCTCGGCGGCGGCCGAAAACAGCGCCGCGGTCTTGGCCTTGATCACCGCGAAATGCTCATCCTCGGTGGTCTCGAGGTTTTTTGCGGCAGCGAGCTGCATCACCTCGCCTTCAGCGATGACCGAAGCCGCGCTCGACAGGATATCGAGCGCTTCAAGCGAGCCGACATCGACCATCATGCGAAAGGCTTGGCCGAGCAGGAAATCACCGACCAGAACACTGGCCTGGTTGCCCCAGATCATACGCGCCGTCTTCTTGCCGCGCCGCATGCCGCTTTCGTCGACGACGTCGTCGTGGAGAAGTGTCGCAGTATGCATGAATTCGACCGATGTGGCGAGCTTGACATGGCCGTCGCCGGAATAGCCGAACATCTGGGCGGCGGCGAGCGTCAGCATCGGCCGCAGCCGTTTGCCGCCCGACGAGATCAGATGGTTGGCTATCTCCGGAATCATCTCGACATCGGAGCCGGCCTTCGACAGGATCAATTTGTTGACGCGCCCCATGTCGGCCGCGGTCAGGTCGATGAGGTCCTTTATCGAGGCGGCTTCGCGCTTCCCGTTTTCAATGTTGAGAACGACACCCACGGCAAAACTCCCAACCTCGATATGCACGACGGCAACTTGGTCCCTGGGCAGACTCTAGGGTGTCACCCACCGGCGCGGCAAGAGGCGAATTGGCGCGCCGGCTCTGGTACATGATCACGCCTACGTTTACATCAACGCCGCAAACTGCGAGTTTCATCCGATGATAGAGCTCATCCGGACCAACGACGCCGTCATCATTTCGTTTGTCGAATCGCTGATGCGCGATGCCGGCATCGGCTGTTTCGTCGCCGACCAGAATATGAGCGTCCTCGACGGCTCGATCGGCATCCTGCCCCGCCGTGTCATGGTGGACGCCGACAAGGCCGATGCTGCACGGCGCATCCTGACGGATGCCGGCATCGCCAACGAGATCCGCCAAAAATAATGTCCGCGTCGCCCGCTGCCCTTGTCCCGGACATGCCGGCTCATACGGTCGATGCCTTCCATCGCGGTCGCTTCTGGCTGGTGCAGCCGAGAAAGGCGGGCCACCGCGCCGGCATGGATGCGATGATGCTGGCGGCTGCCGTGCCGTCCTCGTTCGCCGGGCGGCTTGCCGACTTTGGCGCGGGTGCCGGTGCCGCCGGCCTGGCGGTCCTGTCGCGCTGCCCCGCTGCAGAGGCCGTGCTTGTCGAGCGTTCCCCGGAAATGGCGGCCTTCGCCACCACCACGCTTGCCCATCCCGGCAATGCGCATCTCAGCAACCGCGCTTCGGTGCTTGTCGCCGATGTCGCGCTGTCGGGCCGGGCGCGAACGGCCGCCGGCCTTGAGGACAACAGCTTCGATTTCGTCATCATGAACCCGCCGTTCAATGCCGCCGAGGATCGCGCGACGCCCGATCCGCTGAGAAAGGCCGCGCATGTCTCGGAGGATGGGCTGTTCGACAGCTGGATCCGCAGCGCGGCCGCGGTGGTCAGACCGGGCGGCGGGCTGGCCGTCATCGCCCGGCCGGAACAGCTCGGCGCCATCCTCGATGCCATTGCCGGCCGCTTCGGCGACGCCGAGATGCTGGCCGTTCACCCTCGCCCCGAAGCGGCGGCGATCCGCATCGTCGTCCGGGCAGCACTCGGCGCACGCGGCAAACTGTCGATCCGGCCGCCGCTGATGCTGCATGCCTATTCAGGCAATGGCCCCTCGGAACGGGCAGAGCTGATCAATAACGGGCTGGCGTCGCTGTTCGGAGACTGATCCATTTTGATTGCCGGGATGACGGCATTGCCGTTGGCCGACGAATTCCTACATGCCTCAAGCATATCGACCGGAGACCGCCCCCTCGTGAAACGCCTTTTCAACCGCCTGCTGCCGAAATCCTGGCGCTCCGCCGTCGTCACCATTCCGGTCATCCGGCTGCACGGCACCATCATGCCCGGCGGCGGCCAGTTCCGGCCGAGCCTGTCGCTCGCTTCCACCGCCGGCCTTCTCGAAAAGCTGTTTTCCTTCGACGCGCCGGCGGTCGCCATCTCGATCAATTCGCCAGGTGGTTCGCCGGTGCAGTCGCGGCTGATCTTCAGACGCATCCGCGACCTGGCGAGCGAGAAGAACAAGAAGGTCCTGGTTTTCGTCGAGGACGTGGCGGCATCGGGTGGCTACATGATCGCGGTCGCCGGCGACGAGATCTTTGCCGACCCGTCGTCCATCGTCGGCTCGATCGGCGTGGTGTCGGCCTCGTTCGGCTTTCCGGAGCTGTTGAAGAAGATCGGTGTCGAGCGCCGCGTCCACACCGCCGGCCAGAACAAGGCGGTGCTCGACCCGTTCAAGCCGGAAAAGAAGGAAGACGTCGAGCGCCTGAAGGCGCTGCAGCTCGAGGTCCACGAGACCTTCATCGACCTCGTCAAGGACAGGCGCGGCAGCAAGCTCAAGGACGATCCCGACCTGTTCACTGGCCTGTTCTGGACGGCCAAAAAAGGGCTAGAGCTCGGGCTGGTCGATGCGCTCGGCGACATGCGCAGCGTGCTGAAGAGCCGTTTCGGGCCGAAAACCCAGCTCAAGCTGATCACCGCGCCGCGCGGCCTGTTCGGCCGCTTCGGCCTGTTCGGCTCGAGCTTTTCGGCGCCCGATATCGCCGCCGCCGCGGCAAGCGGCGTCATCGATGCGGCGGAAGAGCGCGCGCTGTGGGCGCGCTTCGGGCTTTGAAAAGCTGGTGAAAGCGTCTAGCATAAATCATCAACCGACCCGACCGGCCGCCTTGCCGGCCTTGCGAGGGAGGAGTTTGACATGCCGCAGATCATTTTCTTCGCCGTCGTCGGCATTGCCGCCTATTTCGGCTACCGCTCCTTCGTCAGAGAAGCCGAGCGGGTGACCGCCAAGGTGCGGCGTACCGAAAAGCAGGCCGCCAACGGTACAATGGGAACATTGGTCAAGGACCCGAAGACCGGCGAATACCGTCTGGCCAAGGATTGACCGTCGTCCCCCTCGCGGCCGAGCCAGTGAACGCCGAGGCCAGCATCCGGGCGTCGCATGCGCACGCCAAGATAAATCTCGCGCTGCACGTCACCGGTCGGCGCGCCGACGGTTATCACACGATCGAAAGCCTGGCTGTGTTCACGCGCTTCGGCGATCGCATCGAGACGGAACTTGCCGACAGCGATGGGTTTTCCGTGTCCGGCAAATACGCCTCCGCGGTGCCGGTCGACGACAATAATCTGGTGGTGAGAGCGCGCGATGCACTGCGGCGCGAGGCCGGTCCCCAGCACGCACCGGCTGTCGCCATCAGGCTCGAAAAGAACCTGCCGGTCGCGTCCGGTGTCGGCGGCGGATCGAGTGACGCGGCGGCTGTGCTGCGCGCCCTGGTCCAGACCTGGGGACTTGATGTCGGCGATGCCGAACTGGCGCGGATCGGCCTGTCGCTCGGCGCCGACGTGCCGATGTGCCTCGCAGCCAGACCGCTGATAGCCCGCGGCGTCGGCGACGAGCTGACGCTCGTGCCGGGTTTCCCAGCGCTGGGTCTGGTGCTCGTCAATCCCGGCACTGCCGTCTCGACGGCCGACGTGTTCGAGGCGCTTGGCCGCCGCGACAATGCGGGGCTGCCGCCGCTGCCGCGCAACCTCGACTTCCACGGCATCCGCAACTGGCTGGAGATCACCCGCAACGATCTCGAGCCTGCGGCGCGCGCAATCCAGCCCGCCATCGGCAAGGCGATTTCCGTGCTCAACAAGGCCGGAGCCGGTTTTGCCAGGATGTCCGGTTCAGGCGCCACCTGCTTCGGGCTGTTCGAGACCGGCAATGTGGCCAAGCGCGCGGCTGTCGATATTCGCAGCCGCCATCCCGACTGGTTTGTCGCAGCGACGCGAAGCGTGACATCGGAGGTTGATGCCCATGGCCAGGATTGACGAGAGCCGCCCCTTCGTTCCCGTGCGCATCGCGGTGCTGACCGTTTCCGATACGCGCAGCCTCGCCGACGACAAATCCGGGCAGACGCTGGCCGACCGCATTGCCGAGGCCGGCCATGTCCTGGCCGCCCGCGACATCGTCACCGACGACCGCGACAAGATCCGCGACAAGGTCCTGGGCTGGTCGAAGGACGATGCGATCGATGTCGTCATCACCACCGGCGGCACCGGCTTCACCGGCCGCGACGTGACGCCGGAAGCGCTGGAGCCGATCTTCGAAAAGCGCATGGACGGCTTTTCCGAAGTGTTCCACCGCATCTCCTACGACAAGATCGGCACTTCGACGATCCAGAGCCGGGCGACCGGCGGCGTCGTCAATGCCACCTTCGTCTTCGTGCTGCCGGGCTCGCCCGGCGCCTGCAAGGACGCCTGGGACGGCATCTTGAAGCCGCAGCTCGACTACCGGCACATGCCCTGCAACTTCGTCGAGATCATGCCGCGGCTGGACGAGCATTTGCGGCGCGGCTGAGACGAACCGAGGTATCAGCCAAGCGACCTCGGTTTAGCGAATGACCGGCTCGCCGTGAAAACGCCGGCGCGACGGCGGCGAGACGCCGAAGCCAACCTCCATCATCAGCCGCGGCGTGCGCGTCGGCACGGTGCCCATATGGAAGCCGAACGGATCCTCGACAAAGCCGAGGCCGGCCGGCCCGGTCAGCGTGACCGGGCTCTGCTCGCCATAGACGCCCAGCACCTCTTCCGCCGAATGGCCGACCAGCAGCGTCAGCTGATGCTTCAGGATGCGGCGGTTGTGGGAGCCGCGGACATAGACATGCGGCCCGGTGTCGGCGTCGACCGGCACCAGGTAGAAAAAGAACTTCAGCATGCGCCAGTCGTCGAGGTCGAAATGGTATTTGCCGAGCGAGGCCATGTTCTTGTCGGCGTCCGAGACGCCACCGGTCGGAAAGCTCCACCAGACGCGGGTGGTGATCAGCTTGGCCTGGCTGCCGAGATAGTGCGCTGCGATATCGAGAAGCAGCGGATCGCGCTGCACGGCGACCGCAGCGCTGCAGTCGAGGACCCGCTCGAAATAATGGCCGCTGAGCAGCGGACGGCCGAAATGCTTTTCGGCATCGGCGTGTTTTTCGGGCAGGAATTCCAGCCGGCGGTCGAAATTGCCGAAGCATGGCGTGCGCTCGGCGAAGCGGGCAATCTCCTCATGGATGGCGGCCGGCAGCATCAGGCCCGAATAGAGCCCCTCCGTCCGCAGCGCGCCGACGACGGCATCGCGATCGACGCCGGCGAACATCGTTTCACCGACCTTGCGCGCCGGCCGAACGGGCTTTGCACCGCGCCAGTGCAGCCGCCGCGCCGGCATGGTGCGGGCCAGCATGAACATCGGCAGCCATGCCGGATTCTCGCGAAGGTCGGAAAGATAGGTCGGGATGCGGGCGGCGATGCGGCGCAGCGTGCCGCCGTTGCGTGCGATTGCCTCGAGGCTTGCAGCGCCGGACTTGTCAGGGCTTGAAAGGGTCATCGGGGTCCTCAAAATGTCGATGGAACAGCATCGACGTTAGTCGTCGCCGCTCCGGCACACCCCAAACCCTATTCGCCCATATCGCTGGGAATGGTAACCCCCGGCCAGATTTTGTGCAATGCACAATAAACGACGACCCGCCAGAAAATGTGCTTGGGCGGAGTTCCCATAACCGGGACGGTAAGCCGTCACTTCCGCGGCGCGACCCAGATCTCGGCGTGGAGCCTCCTGGTCGCCAGGCCGCGGGCGATCGCTTCGGCGCTGCGGGCGTTCTTCGACAGCGCGGCGGCCTGACGCTTGCTGATCACCAAGCCTTCGGCGAGAGCGGGATTTCCGGCAAAGACCCGCGACAGGAACGGCGCGCGGCTGCCGCGTGCCCGCGAGAACCGCGCCGCCATGGTTTGCCTGGCGGTATGGGCGACGACCTCGTCGATCCAGCCCTCTCCCAGCCGCGCGCCCGGTTCCAGCAAAAGCAGCCAGTCGCCCTTGGCCTGCCTGATGCCGGCGGCGATGCCGCCGCTGACATAGTGGCAGCCGGCATGTTCGGCGACGCGGTGCGTCTGATCGGTCGAGCCGGTGTCGCAGACGAGAACGTCGCGCACCACGCCTTCGACCGCGCCGCCGATCAGCGAGGCGAGCGTGCGGGCAAGGCCCTCCTCGTCATTCAGGGTTTCGATCAGGACGCTGAGCATGTTTAGCCGAATAGCGGAAAGCGGTGGGCAGCGCCAGTTTTTGCGGCGCGCCGCGAGAAAGTTCTTGCTTTGTTCTCATCTATGCGATAGGAATACATTCATGAGCAGAGCGATTCGACAGCGGGCGGACAGTCCCTGGGAAAGGGCCAAAATGGAACAGATCGTGCGTGCCGATATTGCAGCCTTCGGCGCTGGCAGGGCCGAGATGGCGAATGCGATGATCGAGCAGAGCGGCATGCGCGTCCGCCCGGACCGCAATCGCGGCAGGTCGGCGGGCATCAATCCGTCCGGCCGTTTCGAGCCGGTCAGCCGGCACGTGTTCGACGACGGCTGGAATTCGCTGGAGGAGCTGCCGCCGTTCAAGACCGAGGTACAGGTCGAGAAGCCGCGCACCATCATCACCCGCAACGAATCGCCCGACATCTCCTTCGACCGCTCGATCAACCCCTATCGTGGCTGCGAACATGGCTGCGTCTATTGTTTCGCGCGGCCGACGCACAGCTTCATGGGGCTGTCGCCGGGGCTGGATTTCGAATCGAAGCTGTTTGCCAAGCCGGATGCGGCCCGGCTGCTCGACAAGGAATTGTCCAGGGATAATTACCAGCCGCGCACCATCGCCATCGGCACCAACACCGATCCCTACCAGCCGATCGAGAAGCAATACCGGATCATGCGCGAGATCCTCGAAGTGCTGGAGGCGCGCGGGCACCCGGTCGGCATCGTCACCAAATCGGCGCTGGTGACGCGTGACATCGACATTCTGTCGCGCATGGCCGAACGCGGGCTGGCCAAGGTGGCGTTGTCGGTGACGACGCTCGACCGCATGCTGGCGCGCACCATGGAGCCACGCGCGTCGACGCCGACCAAGCGGCTGGAGGCGATCAGGCAGCTTTCAGACGCCGGCATTCCGGCCTCGGTGATGGTCGCGCCGATCATCCCCGGACTGACCGACCCGGAGATGGAGCGCATCCTCGATTCGGCGCAGGCAGCGGGGGCACGCGAGGCCGGCTATGTGCTGCTGCGCCTGCCGCTGGAGGTCGCGCCGATCTTCAAGGACTGGCTGCTGCGCCATTATCCCGATCGCTATCGCCACGTCATGTCGCTGATCCGTTCGATGCGCGACGGCAAGGACTACGATTCGGAATGGGGCAAGCGCATGAAAGGCTCTGGGCCCTATGCCTGGCAGATCGGCCGGCGTTTCGAGATCGCTGCCAAACGGCTCGGCCTCAACGCCGAGCGGCGCTCGCTCAGGACTGACCAGTTCGTCCCCGCCGCCAAGGCAACCGAGCAGTTGATGCTGCTGTGACAAAGCGTCTCGCGCCAGCCGGTTGAAACGGCCGGCAACAGGCGAAAAATCCCGTCCGGCCTGTCCTGTCCCCGGGCTTGCAGACGGTAGCCCCCTCCTGGTCCGGTGCCCCGCCCGACCCGGAGGGGACTTGCGGAGAATCGGAGCCGATGCGAACCTCGCCGCACCATGGCTCGCCCGCGTTCCGATTCTCCGCTTCTCTTCGAAATCGTCGAGAAACCCGACTTCTCGTTCGAGACGAAGGCGATGGCCGAAGGCCTTTGGCCGGTGGCGGGGATGGACGAGGCCGGCCGCGGCCCGCTCGCCGGGCCGGTGGTGGCGGCAGCAGTGGTGCTCGATCCAGCCAACATCCCCGACGGCCTCGACGATTCCAAGCGGCTGACGCATTTGCAGCGTGAGGCGCTGTTCCTGAAACTCCTCGGCTCCGCGCTCGCCGTATCGATGGCGTCGGTCAGCGCCGAAGGCATCGATGCCTCCAACATCCTCAAGGCCAGCCTGGAGGCGATGCGCCGTGCAGTGGCCGGCCTGTCAATCCGGCCGAAGCTGGCACTGGCCGACGGCCGCGACGTGCCGCCCGGCCTGCCCTGCGAGGGCAAAGCACTGATCAAGGGCGACCAGCGCTCGCAGTCGATCGCCGCAGCCTCGATCGTCGCCAAGGTGATGCGCGACCGCATGATGTGCGGCTGCGGCAGCCATCATGCGCGTTACGGCTTCGAACTGCATATGGGCTACGCCACTGTGCGCCATCGCACGGCGATCGATCTGCATGGACCAGTGGCGCGGCTGCACCGCGCCTCCTTCGCGCCGTTCCGGTTCGGCGGCACCGAGGTGCTGGAGGAAGAGGGTTTTTCGGGTTTGGATTGAGCGATTCGGCTAGGTGTGATCTCCCCCCTCGAGGGGGAGATGTCGCCGAAGGCGACAGAGGGGGTCGGTACGTCCTGGCGCGACGCCATGCGGGACGAAAGAGAAGGCTGGCGCTTCACGCGCGGCGACCCCCTCTGGCCTGCCGGCCATCTCCCCCTCGAGGGGGGAGATTACGCGCTTGGCCGCTTTCGCTAACAAAAAGCCGCCAGGTTTCCCGGGCGGCTTTCGATGAATTTCTCGACGAAGTCGCTTAATTCAGCTTCGACTTCAAATCGTGCAGCGAGGCGTTGAACAGGTCGGCGCCGGCCTTGGCGTCGATCTTGCCGGCCAGCAGCGCGCGCGCGGCCTCTACCGCGATATCGACGGCGCTGGCGCGCACTTCGCCGATTGCTTCGCGCTCGGCCTGGCCGATCTTCTGCTCGGCCAAGGCGGTACGCCGGGCGACATAGTCCTCGGTCTTCTTGTGCGCCTCGGCGGCAAGCATGTCGGCTTCGCGCTTGGCGGCGGCGACGATGGCCGCGGCCTCCTGCTCGGCTTCCTTGCGCTTGCGCTGGTATTGCCCGAGCAGTTGCTGGGCCTCTTCGCGCAACCGGCGCGCTTCCTCGAGCTCGCTGCTGATCTTGTCGGCGCGGGCATCGAGCGCCTTGGCGATCATGCCCGGCACCTTGATGTAGATGGCGATGCCGAGGAAGATTACGAGGGCAACCGTTGCCCAAAGCGTCGCGAGAGATGTGGCGTCCATGATGCTCCTCACCCGGCCACGGATTTGACCGCGGCCGCGATTTCGGCCTTGCTGGCCTTGCCGCCGACAAGCGCCTCGACGATGGCCGAAGCGGTGTCCTCGGCGATCGTGCCGACTTCCTTCATGGCATTGGCCTTGATGGAAGATATGCGCGCCTCGGCCTCGCCAAGCTTCTGGTCAAGCGCTGCCTCGATCGTCTTGCGGGCAGCTTCGGCTTCCGCCTTGGCCGCATCGTTGGCCTGCTGGCCGATCGCATTGGCCTTGCCCTTGGCTTCCGCCAATTCCTGCTCATAGGCGGCAACGGCGGCATCGGCCTCGCTTTTCAGCCGGGCAGCATGATCGAGATCCTGCGTGATGCGGTCGTTGCGAACGTCGATGATGCCGCCGACGCGCGGCATCACTACCCGTTTCAAGAAGAGATAGAACAGCCCGAAGGTGATTGCCAGCCACAGCAGCTGTGACGGGTACGTCGCCGGATTGAATGGCGGAAACGTGCCGTGCGCCTCGGCGGGCACGCCGGTCCCAGCGCTGCCGCCTTCGACGGCGGGCGCGGACTCTTGCGCAAAGGCAGATGTCACGAACATGGGCTATCCCCGAAATTCAGGCCCGCCGCAGGATCGCGGCCGGCCTGTTCAATTCTTGCCAATGTTCAGCCGAACAAGCATTCAGCCGAACAGGGCGAGAAGCGCGATGAGAAGCGAGAAAATACCCAGCGCTTCGGTCACGGCGAAGCCGAAAATCAGCCGGCCGAACTGGCCGTCGGCGGCCGACGGGTTGCGCAGCGCGCCCGCCAGATAGCTGCCGAAGATGTTGCCGAGGCCAATGCCCGCGCCGCCCATGCCGAGGCATGCGATGCCGGCGCCGATGTACTTTGCTGCTTCTGCGTCCATTTATTCAACTCCTTTGGATCTAAAATTCCGTTGCGATTCCATCCGGCGGCAATGCCGGAAACTCTAAATCAGTGCGAAGGGTGCAGGGCGTCGTTAAGATACATGCAGGTCAGCACGGCGAAGACGTAGGCCTGCAAAAGCGCCACGAGCAACTCCAGAGCCGTCAAAGCCACGGCCATCGCCAGCGGCAGGACCGAACCCGCAATGCCAAGCGTGCCGAGAGCGCTGAGGCTGACGACGAATCCCGAAAACACCTTCAGCGTGATGTGGCCGGCCAACATATTGGCGAACAGACGAACCGAGAGGCTGACCGGGCGCGAGACGAAGGAAATCACTTCGATCGGAACGACAAGCAACATCATCACGATGGGCACGCCTTTCGGCACGAACAGCTTCAGGAAGCCGAGACCGTGCTTCATGAAGCCGTAGACGATCACGGTTCCGATCACCAGCGCAGCGAGGCCGAAAGTGACGATGATGTGGCTGGTGACGGTGAAGAAATAAGGGAACAGGCCAAGCAGGTTGGCGACAAGCACGAACATGAACAGCGAGAACACGAAGGGGAAGAACTTCATGCCTTGCGTGCCCGCGGCGTCCCTCAGCATATTGCCGACAAATTCATAGGCCATTTCCGAGACCGACTGAAGGCGGCCCGGGACGAGGCTGCGGCTCGACGTGCTGAGGTAGAGAAACGCCGATGCGACAGCAACCGTCGCAAGCATGAACAGAGCCGAATTGGTGAAAGACAGGTCGTAGCCGCCGATGTGAATCGGAATGATCGGATGGATCTGGAATTGGTGGATCGGATCGACCTTGTCAGCAGCCACTTTAAATCCCCATCAAAGCCGCAGACGGCTTCAGCATTCTGTTCAATGCGCCGGCATGCGGCGCCTCAATTCATTCTTTCGGATCGCGCGGCTTGTCGCCCGTTCCGAATTCCGACACAAGCCCGGCTGAACGCAGGACATTGAGCACGCCGGCGCCAAAACCCAGCAGCAGCCCGACTATCAGACCCCATGGCGTTGTCCCCGCCACGCGATCGATAAACCAGCCGAGAGCCGCACCGACCACTATCCCGGCGATGAACTCGCTGGACAGCTTGAGCGCCTGGCCGTACCCGGCCGCACTGCCCGCTTTCGCGTCGTCTTTCCCCTCGAGCCGGTCCGGCCGCCTTGCCGCAAGCGATGCTTCAAGGTCGCGCCGGCGGCGCTCAAGATCCTCGTCGCGGATATCGGCTTCATGCTGCTTGCCGCGGCCGGTTTTTCCGGTTCCGTCTGGCCCATTCTTGTCGGCCACGCAACCCCCCTGCCCGGTCAGACCGTCACCGTCCGTCCGCTTCTTAAAGTCGCCGGCAACATAGTTAGAGGGTCCGCGCCCGTCAAGCCACGGGCGGACGTTCAAGCTCAAGTATTTTTTTGTTATAAATCAGCTACTTGCTCGGGTGCGACATCGTGCCCGACGCGGCCTCTGGCGGGCTGCGGCCGAATCCCTACGGCGACGGGCCTTCGATCGGCCGCTCTCGCGCGAAAGATGCAAGGGCTGCCCGAGCACTCAGCTCCAGCCGCCGCCATAGGTGCGGTAGAAGATGTGCAGGCCGATCCTGGTCATTTTCTGCATCGTCCGCGCCCAGCCCGGATGGACGTAGTTGGCGTAATAATGGGTCGACGAGCCGACTTCCGGAATGAAGATCTTGCCGGCTGTGACGGCCATGGCGACATCCTGGGCGGTCTGGTAGGCGGCGGGGTTGTCGACCCGCTTCTTCCGGCCGTCGCAGGCGAAGGAAAACTGGCAGCGGTTGAACCAGTTGTCGTTCTGGTAGACGACGCCGCAGATCGAGTTCGGATAGGCCGGGTTGCGGACGCGGTTGAGGATGACCTGGGCGACGGCGGCCTGGCCGCGCACGGCTTCGCCGCGCGCCTCGAAATAGATGCCGTTGGCGAGACAGGCCTGCTCCGGTTTGGAAAAGACGCTCGCCGGCAGCGGCGTCTGCATCCAAGAATGATCGCCCTTGCTCAGCGGCGGAATGAAGCGGCCATCGTTCGGGTCCTCGTCCTGCAGCAAGGCCTCGAAAGGCGACGCCTTGGCGTAATCGGGGACCGACGAGGCGTAGGCGGTCGCCAGCACGTCGGGATGATCGTTGTTGACCAGCGCGGCAAGCATCGCCGGCACGCCGGGATCCGGCTTCTTGTCGACGCGCGTGTGGAAGGCGGCGGCGATCTGGATTTCCTTGCCTTTGATCTCGGGCTTGGCGAAGGCCATCCTCAGGCCGCTGTCCATGCTTGGGCGGAGCAGCGAGGAGGTGCGCTCGAAGATAGAGCCGGCGTTGAAGTTCTTCGGCGGCGAGACGGGCGAGACCTGGATGATGCGGCCCTTCTTGTCGGCACGCGTGATGCGGTTCTCGTCCGGCGTCGTACCGGCGATGCCGCCCTTGCCGCGAAACGAAACGGCGCCGATGCCGGGCAGTTGGACACCGGAGCCGGAGAGCGAGCCGGTGCTGCTGGAATCGAGGAAGGGCATTTCGGCGGCGTGAACGGAGCCGGCGACGGACTTCTCGACATAGGCGTTCCAGCGGACGCTCGGCGCCTCAAGGCCGGAGACCAGGCTGGTCATGTCCTGATAGGCAGCGACCGTCGGAAAGCCGATCCAGATGCCAAGGCCAATAATAAACGGAGACAGGACGGAACGCTTTTTCTCACCGGCGGCGGCGACAAGCCGCGTCAAAACACGTCGATGCACGGAACTCTCCAGAAACGCAACGGACCCCACTGGAGAGCTACAATGATGCATTAACCTTGATGGGGCGTTAACAGCTTAGAACGTTGTTTTCCCATCTCGTGTCGAAGTCAGGCGCTTTTGCGGCCATCGCTTGACGGAAGAAAGATCGGCCAGGCGATCAGCGCGCAAATAGCCGCACCCAACCAGACGCCTGCCCACGAGCAGAGCACGAGAAGCCCGGGAATGGCGATCGGCACCAGGAAGAAGGCAATGAAGACCAGGCTGTTGGCGAGGCCGAGCGCCGTTCCGGCCTGGCTGGCGCCGGCCAGCGTCGCAAGCTCGGTGTAGGCAACGCCGTGCCAGGAGGAGACGCAGATGCCGGCCACGACCAGGATCGCAACGATCGCCGGCGACAGCATCGGCGCTTGGCCTGACAAGAATTGGGCCGAAAACAAGACGAGCGCCGCAAGCACGGTGAAGGCGGCCATGCTCAGCATGCTGCACAGACGCAGGAACGACCGGCGGTTGCCGTGACGGTCGGTGTAGCGGCCACTCCAGACGCGCATGACCATGGCGCCGACCTGCACGGCAGCCAGGCTGGCGCTGATCACGGCTGTTCCCATGCCGGCGAAATCATGCAGGAACACAGAAGCAAAGGTGAGCACCGCCACCTGCGGAAAGCAAAGCAGGCCGATGGCTGTTGCGATGCGCCAGACGGCCGGGTTGCGCAGCGGCGCCGGGCCGGCCGACAATGCCATGCTGCCCGAATTGGCATCGTCATGCGCCGGCGGCTGATGCAGCCAGCGCCACGCGAGCGAGGTCGAGACCGCGGATGCAGCCGCCAGAAGTCCGAAGACTGCCGTGAAGCCATGGGCTGAAGCGAGCGCTGGCAGCACGAGCGCGCCAAGCCCGCCGCCAAGCGGCACCGCCGTCTGCCTGATGCTCATGGCAAAGCCGCGCTCGCCTTCGCCGAACCAGGCCATGATGGCGCGGCCGCTGGAGCCGTTGACGCTGCCGCCGAGCAATCCGGTGACCAGCAGGGCAGCGGCGAGAAGCGCGATGCCGGGAATATGGGCCGGTGACGGCACGACCAGCGCGGCCATGACAAGCAGCCAAACCGCGGTCGCGCCGAGCCCCGTCAGCAGCACGCGGCGGTCGCCCCAGCGATCGGTCAGCAGCCCCCACGGCAATTCGCTCAGCGCCACGCCCAGGCCGAGAAGGCCAAGCGCCAGGCCGAGTTCGCCATTGGAGAGATGGTAGCCCGAGCGCAGGAACACCGCCGTCGCCGGAATGCCGGAGAAGGTCGCGGAAAAGCAGGCATTGGCGGCGACGCCGATGCCCAGCACCTTCCAGCGATGATTGGCTCGAAGTGCCGCCGCTTCTGACGGGGCGGCAACGGCGGCCGGGCGAAGCGGTTTGCAATCTGCTCGTGTGGCGACAGCGGACATGGTTCAGCTCCTGCATGGGTCGGCTGCATTCGGTCTTGACGCGCTCTCTCTACCGCCATAGCTTCGTACTGAATATCAGGAAGTTTTTGACATAATGTCCCGAATATCAGGATTATTGGCATGCGACGCGTGACATTCGATCTCGACGTCCTGCGCAGCTTCGTCACCGGCATGGAGCTGGGCAGCTTCGCCAAGGCCGCCGACCGGCTCGGCCGCTCGACCTCGGCAATCAGTGCGCAATTGAAGAAGCTGGAGGAGCAGGCGGCGACGCCGATCTTCCGCAAATCTGGGCGTGGCCTGGCGCTGACGGACGCGGGCGAGACCATGCTCGGCTACGCGCGGCGGCTGATCGAGCTCAATGACGAGGCCGCCTCCGCCATCCACGATGTCGAGCTGGAGGGTTGGGTGCGGCTTGGGCTACAGGAGGATTTCGGCGAGGCGGTGCTGCCGGAGGTGCTCGGGCGCTTCGCCCGCGCCCATCCCAAGGTCAAGATCGAGGCCAGGATCGCACGCAGCCATGAGCTTGCCGAACGGATCATTTCGGGCAGCCTCGATATCGCGCTTGCCTGGCACAATGGCGCGACGCTGCCCTACAGCCGGCATGTCGCCGACGTCCAGATGCGCTGGATCGGCCCGGCAAAACAGATCGAGACCAGCCTGCGCGATGGCGAGGCGTTGCCGCTGGTGGCGCTCGAAGCGCCGTGCCTGCTGCGCAGCGTGGCGACCGAAACGCTCGACCGCGCCGGCCTGGCATGGCGGATGGCCTTCTCCAGCCCGAGCCTTGGCGGCATCTGGGCAGCCGTCGCCGCCGGGCTCGGACTGACGATCCGCACCGATATCGGCCTGCCGGCCACCGTCAGGGCGATGACGCCGGAGATCGCCGGGCTGCCCGCCTTGCCCAAGATGGCGCTATTCCTGCATCGCAAGGAGGCCGAGCCCGACCCCGTGGCAGCGCGGCTTGGCGACATCCTGCTGCAGGCAGCGTTGGAAGCGTTGCCGAAAGATGCGCCAGCCTATGAAAAGCTAAGGAGCGTAGCTTAACGCCGACGAGCCGAAAGGGCCGCAGGGCGCTCCATCTTATTGTTTGCCAACAGGGTTCTCAGACCATCAACATTTGCGATTGGCTGTAGGCAACCATGACTTCGTCAGTTGAAGAATCCAGTAATGCTGGCGATCCTTCGCGCCCCCCTCTGTCCTGCCGGACATCTCCCCCACGAGGGGGAGATTGGCAGCTTCGCCGTCCCGCCCCTCTTTCAATGTTGGAGATTGGCGAAAGCGGAGAGGACGGCCAATCTCCCCCCAAGTGGGGGAGATGCCCGGCAGGGCAGAGGGGGGCGCTGTCCCGCCGACGTCTCGCAAGGTTCCGCCAATGATGATCTAGTGGCGCTTCTTTGCCTTGCCGGCGAAAGGATTGTCCGAGGTGCGCAAGGCGATGCGGATCGGCACGCCGGGCATGTCGAAAGCCTCGCGCAGGCTGTTCGAGAGATAGCGGACGTAGGATTGCGGCATCGCATCCGGCCGTGAGCAGGAGACGACGAAGCCCGGCGGCCGCGTCTTGGCCTGCGTGACATATTTGATCTTCAGCCGACGCCCGGCGACGGCGGGCGGCGGATGATGCGCCAGGATGCCTTCCAGCCAGCGGTTGAGCTTGCCGGTCGACACACGGCTGTTCCAAACTCGATGCGTCCGGATGACGGCATCCATCAGCTTGTCGAGGCCACGCCCGGTCTCGGCCGACACCGGCACCGCCTGCATGCCGCGCGCCTGCGGCAGCAGCCGCTCGGTTTTTTCGCGCAGCTCGGCCAGCAACTCCTGGGGATGATCGACAAGGTCCCATTTGTTGAAGGCGATCACCGGGGCACGGCCCTCGCGGATGATCAGGTCGGCGATCTGCAGATCCTGCTTCTCGAAGGGAATGGTGGCGTCGAGCACGATGATGACGATTTCGGCAAAGCGGATGGCGCGCAAGCCGTCCTGCACCGACATCACTTCGAGCTTTTCGTGGATCCTGGCCTTGCGGCGCATGCCGGCGGTGTCGAACAATTTTAAGCGGCGGCCATGCCAGTCCCAGTCGACCGAGATGGAATCGCGAGTGATGCCGGCCTCAGGGCCGGTCAACAGCCGCTCCTCGCCGATTAGTGCGTTGATCAGCGTCGACTTGCCGGCGTTGGGGCGGCCGACGACGGCGATGCGCATCGGCTTGGTGTCGTCATAGCTCGGCTCGGCGTCCGGGTCGGTGATGTCCTCGCCGATCAGCACCTCGCTGGCGGCGACCTCATCCTCGCCGGCCTCTTCGTCCTCGCCGAAGGCGCGCGCCTCGCCAAGTGCCGCGATCACCGCGTCGCGCAAATCGGGCAGCCCCTGGCCGTGTTCAGCCGAGACCGGGATCGGTTCGCCAAGGCCGAGCTCCCAGGCCTCCAGCATGCCGCCCTGGGCGCCGCGCGCCTCAGCCTTGTTGGCAACGACGACAACCGGCTTGCCGGACTTGCGCACGATCTCGGCGAACGTCTTGTCGTCGGGCATCAGCCCGGACTTGGCATCGATCGTAAAAAAGATCAGGTCGGCCTCGCGGATGGCGATCTCGGTCTGGGCGCGCATGCGGCCGGGCAGCGTCGAGGCAGCCGCATCCTCGAAGCCGGCGGTGTCGATGACGTCGAAATGCAGGTCGTAGAGCTTTGCGGCATGGACGCGGCGATCGCGAGTGACGCCGGGCGTGTCGTCGACAAGCGCCAGCTTCCTTCCCACCAGCCGATTGAAAAGGGTCGATTTGCCGACGTTAGGCCGGCCGATGATGGCGACTTTGAAGGTCATGGACTATCACGACACGCCGCCCGAGCCGCGGATCAGCTCGGACATCAAAGTCGCCCGCTCGCGCGTGTTGCGCGGGGCGCCATCATCCGCGGCGATCTGGTCGAACAGCTTCAATGCATCCGCCGCCTTGCCTTCCTTCCAGGCGGCAAGGCCAAGCGCCTCGCGCGCCGTATGGCGCAGCGTGTTGGTGTCGGCGGTGAGCGCCTCGACGCGGCTGGAGACATCGGCGAAAGAGCCGTGGTCGACCAGAAGCAGCGCTGCCCTGAGACGAGCCATGTCGCGAATGCCGGAGGGGATCTTGGTGTCGGCGGCGACCTCGTCGAAATCCTTGACGGCGGCGTCGACGTCACCCTTGTCCGCCTTGACGGTTGCCGCGCGCATGCGGGCGAGCAGCGGATAGGCGCCGTAGCCGTCCTTCTCCAACGCCTCCAGAGCGGCAAGCGCCTCGTCGTTCTTCCCGTCATTGGCAAGCTTGAGCGCCTGCGAAAAAGCATCGCCCGAGCGGTTGGCGCGAGTTTCGTCCCAATAGCGGTAGCCGACGACAGCGGCAGTGCCGAGCACCACCAGCACGGCCAGCACGAGCAAGGCGGGACCGAAACGATCCCACAGCGCATGCGCCTGGTCGCGACGAATCTCTTCGTTGACTTCGCGGATAAAACTGTCGTCCGACATGGATCAAAACCATTCATGCCCCGGCCGGGGCGGTTGATGAGCCCGCGTTTTAGCGAAATTTTGCCGGCATGGAAGGGGTTCGGCAGGAAAATCGCCTATTCACGAGGCAGTCGCGGCCAACGGCGGCCGTACAGGTCGATCCTACCCGTGCCATATTTCACCGGTAGGCGTCGCTTCTACATTCCTTGATCCGGTCAGATGCCTTTGCCCCGTTTGTCCCGCGTTATTGCGTTTTCCATTGCCGTGTTTGCTGCCGGCGCGGCTTGCGCCGACCCGCCGGCGGCGCCGGCAAAGCCGAAACAGGTCGTGATCATCTCATTCGACAGCGCCCGCGACATTTCGCAGTGGCAGCGCAGCCGGGCGCTGGCCGCGCGCACAGGTGCGCACTTCACCTATTTTGTCTCCTGCGTGTTCCTGCTGTCGCCCGAGACGCGCAAGGAATACACCGCACCCGGCAAGACAGCCGGCAAATCAAACATCGGCTTTGCCGCCTCCAAACAGGAAATCGCCGAGCGCCTCGAGCAGATCAACCTTGCGGCGTCGGAAGGCCACGACATCGGCAGCCATGGCTGTGGGCACTTCGACGGCAAGGACTGGAGCAAGGCCGACTGGCTGAGCGAGTTCGGCTCGTTCAAGCACATTCTCCAAAACGCCTATTCGATCAACGGCATCGCTCCCGAACCGAAGGGCTGGCGCGATTTCGCCCGCAAATCGGTGGTCGGCTTCCGCGCGCCTTATCTGTCGGCAAACAAGGCGCTCTACGAGGCGCTGCCCGCGGCCGGTTTCCTGCTCGACGCAAGCGGCGTCTCGCGTGGGCCGGTCGAGCCGCCAACCGTCAACGGCATCACGCGCTTTTCGCTGCCGCAGATCCCGGAAGGGCCGAACTCAAGGCGTGTGATCGCCATGGACTACAATCTCTATGTCAGGCATTCCGGCGGCTTCGAGCGGCCGAGCATGGCAGAAGAGTTTGCCGACCGGACCTATAAGGCCTTTCGCGCCGCCTTCGACGCGCAATACCAGGGCAAGCGCATTCCGCTTGAGCTCGGCTTCCATTTCACGCTGATGAACGACGGCGCCTACTGGAACGCGCTGGAACGCTTTGCCGGCGAGGTCTGCACCAGGTCCGATGTCGAGTGCATCAGTTTTCGCGACTACGTTTCGCGGCGAGGCGAAAGACAGGCAGCGGTGGGCGGCTGAGCCGCAAGTGATCGCCGCTGCCCCATCTCAGCTTGCCGGCTGATCCTCCGGACGCAAGCCGGCTTGCTCACGTTCGAGATAACGCTGGTCGATTTCCGGCAGCGGCTCGCCTTCGAGCGTGGCCTCGAAGGCGCGCAAGCGTTTGTAGATCGAGATCAGTTCCACGACCGTCGGCCAGGCATTGACCAGATACTGAAATGAAGATCGGACCTGCTCAAAGGAGTTGAGAATCTGGTTCAGAGCGCCGAGCTTGATCTTTCCCGCGACCATCGTAGGGACAAGAACAATATATGGAAATATATTGTCGATCTGTAGATAGAATATTCTAGCGACGTTAAAATATAAGTAGTGGAAGTATTTACGAAAATAGATGCTTCTTACACTTCTAAAAAGGTCAGCGACAGTTGGCGGTTGGGCGCGATCTGCATCGTCCTCACCATAGACCAATTCTTTGCGGTAGGCTGCCTCGACACGTTGGGTGCGGAATTCGAGACCCGGCAGTTTGATTCCTACCGCAGCTAAGAAAGTAGTTCCGAAGGCCGACCAAAGGATTGCTACAACGACCAGGGAGTAAGGCACCGTGCCGACAATCGGCAGTTCCGTGACGTTTTCAGAGAGATGCAGCAGCACGGGAAGGAACGCTATCAGTGTCATGATGGACCCGACTAAGCTTACGCCCAGATCCTCCATCGTGCTGGAGAAGCGCATCGTGTCTTCTTGAACACGCTGGGACGCACCTTCGATGCGCCTCAATCTTTCCCAGTTGGTCATGTAGTATTCGTTCATTGCGGTGCGCCAACGAAATATCCAATGACTTACAAAAAACCGGTTGAGGGCGCCAACGGTCACAGCCAGAAGCGCAATCCACATGATTGTCAGCAGTTGGATATAGAAGTCCCACGGCGTCGTAGAGTACGGTGTGCCTAAAGCCTTCTGAATAAGATCGTAGAAAGGGCCATACCAGTCATTGAAGGCGACATTTACCTGCACCTGGTAATAGATCACAAAGAGAATCAGTGAGGTGCCAAGGATCGACCAATTCCGCCATGGATGAGGTCGGTACCAGGCCCAAAAGCCGTAGAAGATGAGGACGACAGCCGCAAAATATATATAGAACCAGAGAAATGGCTTCGACCAAAAGAGCGACACGCCAATGATCTTGTCGACGCCGGCGGCCATCGGGGGCAGTCCAAACACTGCTCCAAGTTGCTCTCCTCCAAAAAACCAAAACAGAACGGCCGCGAGGCTCCAGACGGCGACCGAACTGAAGAACAGCTTCGGCTGCGGAAAAAACGATACGAACACTGTGGCGAAATCCTCGGTCGATGCGCAAATCAGCGGGTTCAGCGGGCATAAAGTCACACATTAGCGGGAAAGAAAATGCCCGTGCCCAACGCCCGGCGCCGAGCAAGACCATAATCATGGCGATTTTGGCGCAGCCGACCAGGCGATCGCACCCGAGGCGAGCAGGACGGCGGCGGCCACGATCGAGGCAAGGAAAAAGTTACCCGAGGCCTGCGCAAGCAGACCGGCGACGATCGGGCCAATGATCTGGCCGAGGCCGAAGGCGGCCGTCATCACCGCCAGCATCCGGCGTGGTGCTTGCGGGGCAAGCTGCCGTCCGGCCTGGAGGCCAAGCGCGGTTATGGCGATGAAGGTGCCGCCGACAAGAAGGCCGCCGAGCAGCGGCCCGGTGCGCCCGCCCATGACGACACTGGCGCTGACGCCGACCACCTCGACCAGGCACCCCAGGGCGTAGGTGGCATAGAGCCCGATTTTAGCCGTAAGCTTCTGCCACAGCCAGACCGATGGGAAACCGGCAAGTCCGGTGACCATCCAGACCACGGCCTCGAAGACGCGGCCGCCGCCGCCCTGGCGGACGATGGCGACCAGGAACGTTGCCGTGACGATGTAGCCGAAGCCGAACAGGCCGTAGGCGACGATGATCTTCACCAGCGACCGGTCTTTCGGCAGTGCCGGCTCGCTCCCGGTGGTGCTGTTCGCGGCCGAGGTGCCGCCGGCCAGCAAGGCGACGACGGCAAAGCCGCAGGCCGAAATCACCGCGGACCACAGCCAGCCCGCCGCCCAGCCGGCATGTTCGGTGACGAGGACTGCCAACAGCGCCGAGGACGCCGCGATGCCGAGGCCGACACCGCCGAAATACAGCGCCTGCAGGTCGTTTCGCCCGGCCGCGGCGAGATGACCGAAAACGATGCTGGTCATGAAGACCAGCACGAAGGCGCTGGCGAGGCCGGCAAGAAAGCGGATGAGGAGAAAGCCGGGCATGGTGCCGCTCAGGCCCATCAGGCCGGCGAGGATCGCGGTGGCGGCAAGGCCGGCCAGCATCAGCTGGCGCTCGCGGCCTTGCGCCCAGCCGCCGGTGGCGGCAAGCGCGCCGACGAGATAGCCGAGATAATTGGCCGATGCGATCCAGCCGGCATCAGCCGGCGACAGGCCGAGCTCTTCCATCATGCCAGGCAGGATCGGCGTATAGACGAAGCGGCCGATTCCCATGGCGACGGCCAGGGCAATCATGCCGGCGATTGCCAGGCGCAAGGGCGAAGCGGCTTTCATCGCGATGCACAATAGGTGCGCCTGCCGGTCAGACAATCCGCCTTTTGTTGGGCCAGAAGGGTTGCGCAGCCGCGTCGGCGGCCGGCTCACCTGAAGTGCCAGCAAGTCCTTGTTCAGCCGCAGCAGGTCCTTGGCGCCGTCTCGAAGCGGGTACGACACGCGGTCAGCCTGAATGGCATGTCGGCGAGTTCGCGCTCCGACATGGTGTCGAGCACCGGATGCGACAGCGGATCGGTCACCCAGCTGGTGGCCTGGCTGTCATCCCGGTGCGGCTGCGCCCCGATCGGGGAAAAGGCGCCAAGCCATGACAAAATCTTCATCGGATTTGCCTCCTCACTCTGAGTAGCCCACTTAGAATCCGCCGTTCCTTAGCGTCTGGCAATTGAGATTTCAGCCGCTCCAGTTTAGAAAAACTGTATGGCTACTCTGAACCGCGTCCATCTCAACGGCTTGCGCGCCGTGGAAACTGTTGCCCGCCTGGGCTCGCTCGCGGCGGCGGCCGGCGAGCTCAACGTCTCGGTCAGCGCCGTCAGCCAGCAGATCAACCGAACAGAAAAGCAGCTCGGCCGGGCGCTATTCGAACGAACGCCAGCTGGCCTGGTGGCGACGGAATTCGGCACCGTCTTTACCGCGCGGCTCAGCGCAGGCTTCCGCGAACTCGCAAAGGCGGTGGCGCTTGCCGATGAAAGCTCGGAGTGCACGCTGGTGGTTTCGGTGGCGCCGGCTTTCGCCTCGAAATGGCTGCTGCCGCGGCTGTCGCGGCATTTCGCCCGGCATCCGAACGTGCTTCTGCGCATCGATGCCTCGGTGCGGCTTGCCGATCTCGATCGTTCGGACATCGACGTCGCCATTCGGCTCGGCGACGGCAAATGGCCGGGCGGGCGGGCCGAATTGCTGCTGGCGCAGGAGGTGTTTCCGGTCTGTGCACCGGTGATCGCCAGCAAGCTGAAATCGATCGAGGACCTTGCTTTGACCTGTGCGATCACGGACGAAAGATCGATGATCAGTTGGGAGAGCTGGTTCGAAGCGGCCGGAGTGGAGCCTGTCACCTTCATGAAGGGCGCGCGCTTCACCGATCCGATGCTGTGCCTGGAATCGGCGATTGCCGGCCACGGCGTCATGCTCGGCTGGCAGTTGCTGGCCGCCGACGCGCTGGCCGACGGCCGTCTCGTTGCGCCGTTCGGCATACGCGCCCAGAGCGGGCTCGGCTATTGGCTGGTGACCTCGGCCATCAAGAGCGAAAGCCGTAAGGTCAGGGATTTCAAGACCTGGATCCGCGAAGAGATCGAGGCGACGATGGCGCAGTTCAGGTCGCTCGAGAGCACGCGCTAAACCTGCCGGCACATCACAGTGGAAAGGTCGGCAGCGCCGGTCTATGTAAGAAACAGTCCCCAATCACGGCAGGCAGGATCATGACCACACATTCGCGCGGCGTTTCCGCAAGCATCGACCCGGTGAAGCTCGACAGGCTGGCGGAGGTCGCCGTCAAGGTCGGGCTGCAATTGCAGCCGGGGCAGGATCTGGTGCTGACCTCGTCTATTGCCGCGCTGCCTTTGACGCGGCGGATCGTCGAGCACGCCTACAAGGCAGGCGCGGGCCTGGTGACGCCGATCTTCAACGACGATGAGATCACTCTCGCGCGCTTCCGCTACGGCGCCGACGCCGGCTTCGACCGCGCCGCCGGCTGGCTCTATGAAGGCATGACAAAAGCCTTCGCCAACAATGCGGCGAGGCTTGCCGTGCGCGGCGAGGATCCGTCGCTGCTTTCGGCGCAGGACCCGGCAAAGGTGGCGCGTGCCAACAAGGCGAATTCGATGGCTTACCAGCCGGCGCTGGAGAAGATCACCGGCTTCGACATCAACTGGAACATCGTCGCTTATCCCGATGAGGCCTGGGCCAAGCAGGTATTTCCGGACGATGCCGAAGACGTCGCCGTGGCCAAGCTCGCCGACGCTATCTTTGCCGCCTCGCGCGTGGATGTCGAAGACCCGATCGGCAACTGGACGGCGCACAATGCGGCGTTGAAGAGCCGCACCGAATGGCTGAACGGCCACAATTTCCACGCACTGCATTTCACCGGCCCCGGCACCGACCTGACCGTCGGGCTGGCCGACGGCCACGAGTGGATGGGCGGCGCCTCGACCGCCAAGAACGGCATCACCTGCAACCCCAACATCCCGACCGAAGAGGTTTTCACCACGCCGCATGCAAGGCGCGTCGAAGGCCATGTCACCAGCACCAAGCCGCTGTCCTATCAGGGTACCCTGATCGACGGCATTGCGGTGCGTTTCGAGGCGGGCCGCATTGTCGAGGCCAAGGCCACGAAGGGCGAGGATGTGCTGCAAAAGGTGCTCGATACCGACGAAGGCTCGCGCCGTCTCGGCGAGGTGGCGCTGGTGCCGCATTCCTCGCCGATCGCCAAGAGCGGGCTGCTGTTTTTCAACACGCTGTTCGACGAGAACGCCGCCTGCCACATCGCGCTCGGCCAGTGCTATTCGAAGTGCTTCGTCGACGGCGCCTCGCTCAGCCAGGACGAGATCGCGGCGCGCGGCGGCAACAAGAGTTTCATCCACATCGACTGGATGATCGGCTCGGACAAGATCGACATAGACGGTGTCCATAAGGACGGCAGCCGCGTGCCGGTGATGCGCAAGGGCGAGTGGGTTTAGGCCCGGGATCTCTAAACGAAGGCCAGCAAGCAGCGGCGCCTGCTGGCCCATGCGGAGTTGGCAATGGAGCTCGCGGTCAAGCGCATCTATGAGCCGCCGGCGCCCGATGACGGGCAGCGGGTGCTCGTCGACCGCATATGGCCTCGCGGCGTCCGCAAAGAGGACGCGGCGCTGACGCTCTGGCTAAAGGACATCGCGCCAAGCAATGGGTTGCGCAAATGGTTCGGCCATGAGCCGGCGCGCTGGGCGGAGTTCCAGCGGCGATACCGCGATGAGCTCGACCGGAACGGCGAGGCGGTGGCGGAACTACGTGCCTTGCTCCGTGAAGGCAAGGTGACGCTGCTCTACGGCGCCCATGACGAGGCGCACAACAATGCGGTGGCACTGGCGAGCTATTTACGTGGGATCAATTAGCCACGCCGGCGGGACAGCGCCCCCCTCTGGCCTGCCGGCCATCTCCCCCTCAAGGGGGGAGATTGGCAGCTTCGCCGAAAGCGCCCTTCTTTGGAGACTAGCAAAAGCCGAAGTGACATCCAATCTCCCCACCAGAGGGGGAGATGTCCGGCAGGACAGAGGGGGGCGCGACGGATCGCGGCGGGTCGGTTCTACTTCCCACTCACCGCCTGCTGATAAACATCGGGCTTGAACCCGACGAGAACCCTGTCGCCAAGTTCCAGCACCGGACGCTTGATCATCGTCGGTTTGGCCAGCATCAGCGCCTTGGCCTTCTTCTCGTCCAGGCCCAGTCTGTCCTCGTCCGACAGTTCACGGAACGTTGTGCTCGCCTTGTTGAGCAGAATTTCCCAGCCGACCTTGCCTGACCAGCCGTTCAGCCGATCCGCGTCAAGGCCGTCTGCCCTGTAGTCGTGAAAGCGATAGGCAACATCGTGGCTCGCCAGCCAGGAACGCGCCTTCTTGACCGTATCGCAATTGGTGATGCCGTACATGGTGATCGTCAAAACGCGTCCTCGGACCAGTCGAATCTGACGGCACCCTAAAACCGCGCCTCTCACTTTTCCAGCGGCCTCGCCGGCCGTCTGCGATTTTCGCGCTTGCCAATAGTAAGGAATCTTCCTAACTATTTCCCGAGCTAATTTTCTCACGAAATAGCCGAGGCAAGGAAACGACATGACGGGCCTGCAGACCGAAAGCCCCCCGCCCATTGACGGCATTTTCCGGGCGCTCGCCGATCCGACCCGGCGACGCGTGGTCGAGCGACTGAACCGAAGCCCCGCCTCGGTCAGCGAGCTTGCCCGGCCGTTCGAGATGGCCCTGCCATCCTTCATCGAGCACCTCAGGGTTCTGGAAGGCTGCGGGCTGGTGCATTCGGAAAAGGCCGGCCGCGTCAGGACCTACCGGCTCGCGCCGGAGCCGTTGAAGCTCGCGGAAAACTGGTTGGCCGAGCAGCGTGCGCTGTGGGAGCGCCGTCTCGACCAGTTCGACGACTACGTGCTGAAACTCAAGGAGACAGACAGATGAATATGGTCCCGTTGTTCCAACCCGATCCGAAGCTCGACCTCGTGCTCCAACGGACGATCGAGGCGCCGCGAGAACTGCTGTGGATGGCCCTGACGAGACCCGAGCATGTCAGCCAATGGTTCACGCCGAAGCCGTGGATCATCACCGATTGCGAGATCGACCTGCGGCCCGGCGGCCTGTTCCGCACCCGCATGCAGTCGCCCGACGGCAAGGAGGTCAACGATAGGCGTTGCTGCTACCTCGAGATCGTCCAGGACGAGCGGCTGGTGTGGACCGATGCGCTGCTGCCCGGCTACCGGCCGTCAGGCGACCCATTCATCACAGCCGTCATAGCGCTGCAATCGCATGGCGAGACGACGCGCTACACCGCCACCGCCATCCACCGCGACGAAGCCACGCGCAACAGCCACGAGGAGATGGGCTTCTACGACGGCTGGGGCACGGTGGCGGATCAGTTGGCCGGCTATCTCAAGACGATCTGAGGCGACCCTGCTTCGCACTCACATTGCGGCCACGCAATCGTTGTGGCCGTTCAGCCGAACGCCGGTGCCGAAGGCACCAACGCTCGGAACAAATTTCGATGGTTGGCGCAATGCCAGATGTCGAAGGCTCAGGCGCCGTAGCCGATGATGCCCTTGATCTCGAGGAAGTCGTGGATCGCCCAGTCGGCGTATTCGCGGCCGTTGCCGGACTGCTTGTAGCCGCCGAAGGGCGCGAACGTATCCCATTCCGGATAGTTGATCGACACCTGCCCGGCGCGCAGCCGGCTGGCAATCTTGCGGGCGTGGTCGATATCCCCGGACTGCACATAGGCAGCCAGGCCATAGACGGTGTCGTTGGCGATCTTCACCGCATCATCATCGTCATCGTAGGAGATGACCGACAGGACCGGCCCGAAAATCTCCTCCTTCTCGATGGTCATGCCAGGCCTGACGTGGCCGAAAACGGTCGGTCGCACATAGTAGCCACGGTTGAGGTGCTCCGGCCGGCCGGGGCCGCCGGTGACCAGCGTCGCACCCTCGGCGATACCGGCCTCGATCAACCGCTGGATCTTGTCGAACTGGATGTTGCTGACCACCGGCCCGAGCTTGGTCTCCTCCGAGCGCGGGTCGCCGACCTTGTGCCGTTCGGCGGCCTTCCTGGCGATCGTCAGCGCCTCGTCGTGACGGGCGGCCGGCACCAGCATGCGGGTCGGCGCATCGCAGGACTGGCCGCTATTGCCGAAGCAGGCGTTGACACCCTTGCGCACCGCCGTCTCGAAGTCAGCGTCGGGCAACACGATGTTGGCCGATTTGCCGCCCAGCTCCTGCGCCACGCGCTTGACGGTCTCGGCCGCCGTCTTGGCGACGATGATGCCGGCCCGGGTCGACCCGGTGAACGAGACCATGTCGACGTCGGGATGGCCAGCCATGACCTGGCCGACATCCGGACCGGTGCCATTCACCATATTGTAGACGCCCTTCGGCGTGCCGGCGGCGTCCATCACCTCGGAAAAGATGATGCCGCTGATCGGCGCGATTTCGGAAGGCTTTAAAACGACGGTGCAGCCGGCGGCGATGGCCGGCGCCACCTTGCAGACTATCTGGTTGAGCGGCCAGTTCCACGGTGTAATCAGCGCGCAGACGCCGATCGGCTCCTTGACCACCATGGTGGTGCCGCGCTTCTCGCTGAACTCGTAATCCTCCAGCGCCTTGATAGTGGCTTCCATGTGCGCCCTGCCCGCCCAGGCCTGCGCCTCGCGCGCCCACCTGATCGGCGCACCCATTTCCTGGCTGACCGCCTGGGCGATGTCCTCGTAGCGCTCATTGTAGACTTCGAGGATACGCTTCAGCAGCTTCAGGCGCTCGGCCTTGGTCGTTTGCGAAAAGGCCGGGAATGCCGCCTTGGCTGCAGCCACGGCCTTGTCGACATCGGCTTTCGAGCCGACCGAGATTTTGGTGTAGGCCTCTTCAGTGGACGGATCGATCACATCCAGCGTTGCCGGAACCACGGGGCCGACCCATTTGCCGCCGATGAAAAAATTGAGATGATTGCTCATGGGCCGTGCTCCGGTTTTCTGGAAATGAGTGAGACTAGCTAGGCAGCATAGGGCAGTTGGCACCACGGCGCAGGCTGATATGCGCCACGTCGCCGACGCTGAATTGAAAACCCTCTGTCCGGCGCGGCGCGTCGATCACCACCTGTGTCCCCTGCCCCAACTCTGCATGAAGGCGCAAGGTGCGGCCGTGAAAGACGATGCTGTTCACCCGCACCGGTGCAGTACCGGCCGCCGCCTCGGTCGTGGCCAAAAGGTCCTCCGGACGCACGCCAATGGTGCGCACCGTGCCCTCGCCAGGCAGCTCGCCTTTATCCGAAATCGCTTCCAGCGGCAGAGCGCCGGCGATGAACCGCAAGCGCTCGCCGTCACGGCCGACAAAGCGCGACTGCAGAAGGTTCATGGTGCCGATGAAGCTGGCGACGAATTTGGTGGCGGGTCGATCGTAAAGGGTCGCCGGCGGCGCAATCTGCTCTATGCGGCCCTTGTTCATGACGACAATGCGGTCTGAGATCGACAGCGCCTCGGTCTGGTCGTGCGTGACCATGACGAAAGTGGTGCCAAGCCGCGACTGCAGTCGCTTCAGTTCGACCTGCATCTGCTCGCGCAGATGCGCGTCGAGCGCCGACAGCGGCTCGTCGAGCAGCAGCACACGCGGCTCGCAGACGATCGCGCGGGCAAGCGCGACGCGCTGGCGCTGGCCACCCGACAATTCCGACACGCGGGCGCCGAGCTTTTCAGCAAGGCCGACCATGTCGAGCGCTGCGCCGACGCGCTTTGCCTGTTCGGCACCGGAGAGCTTGCGCAGCGACAGGCCGAAGCAGACATTTTCGGCAACGTTCATGTGTGGGAACAGCGCGTAGTCCTGGAACACGGTATTGACGGGACGGCCGAAGGGCCTGAGCGCCGTGATGTCGCGGCCTTCGAGCAGGACCCTGCCGTTCGACGGGCTCTCGAAGCCGGCGATGACACGCAGGCTGGTGGTCTTGCCGCAGCCGGACGGTCCGAGCAAGGTCAGGAACTCGCCGCGGGCAATGTCAAGATCGACGGCGTCGAGCCCGATGATGCCGCCGGGGAAAATCTTGGAGACCTTGTCCAGCCGGACGAGCGGATCAGGCGCCATCGCGAACCTCGGACGGTTTGGTCGTGTTGACCCACAGGATCTGGCAGCGCTCGCTGCCCGGATTGCGGAAGGCATGCAGCAACGTGCTCTTGAAGGCGAAGCTGTCGCCGGCCTTCAGCCCGTACCTGGTCGAATCGACCACCAGCTCGACCTCGCCGGACAGGACGAAGCCGAATTCATGGCCGGCATGAGCGTAGGCTTCGGCGGTGCCGCCACCGGCTTCCACGGTCACCAGCATGCCGGTCAGCGTGGCGGCCGGCGGCGACAGCAGCGCCTTGGCGATGCCTTCCGACTTGACCGGGATCTGACGCCGGCTGTTGGCGCGCACACAATAAAGATCGTTGCCGACATCATTGCCGTCGGCGATCAGCGCCGACGGCTCTACATCGAGGGCGGCGGCAAGCGGCCAGATCACGCGGACCCGCAATGACGACATGCCGCGCTCGATCTGGCTTAGCGCACCTATCGAGACACCGGCTTTGGCGGCAAGTTCGGCCAGCGAGAGATTGCGCTCCAGCCTGAGCGCCCGCACGCGCCGGCCGACCCTGACGTCGGCGTCGTCCTTCGGCTTCTCAGCCGCTTCGTCCAGCATGTCCATTCGTTCGTCCTTGTTACAGTATTTTTGGCCGGCGCCGCGCGGTCTTTCCTTCTCCCCCTTGTGGGAGAAGGTGGCCGAGCGAAGCTCGGTCGGATGAGGGGTGTTCCAGAAAACACCAACGCCTCATTCCTTCCAACACCCCTCAACCGTCTTGGCGCTGCGCGCCAATCCACCTTCTCCCACAAGGGGAGAAGGAAGAGCGAACTCAGCCGCCTGCCTTGACCTTCTCGAACATCTTGGCGAGTTCGTCATTCTGTTTCATCGGCCCGGTGAAGATCGTGGTCTTCAGCATCACCTCGGGATCGGACGGCAGCTGCAGTTTCTCCAACTCCTCCTTTGGCACGGCGGCGAAAGCCGAGCTGGTCGAGCTGCCATAGCCGTAGGCCTGGATCAGATACTTTCCGGAATCCGTCTCCAGCCGGCTGTTGATGAAGTCATAGGCTAGGTCGACGTTCTTGGCGTCCTTGAGCATGACGAAGCCGCAAGCCCAGGTCAGCATGCCTTCTTTCGGCTTCATGAACTCGACAGGCACGCCCTGCTTCTTCAGCGAGGTGGCCGAGGCGTTCCAGGTCATGGCCGCGACCAGCTGGCCGCTCGCCAGTGCCTGTTCGACCGAGGTCATGTCGGTGGTGTAGTTCGAGAGCAGCGGGCGCTGCTCGCGCAGTTTCTCCGCCACCTTGTCCATCTGTTCCGGTGTCATGTCGAATGGATTGACGCCGGCCAGAAGGGCCGCCACCACCGGTGTGTCGTGGACGGCATCGATGGTCGCCATGCGCCCGGCATATTGCTTGTCCCAGAGCAGATTCCAGCTGGCTTCCGGGTTCTTCACCAGATCGGTGCGGTAGAGGATCGAGGTATTGCCCCAGTCCCACGGCACCATCCAGACCTTGCCGTCGCCGGCCTGCAGGTCGGGCAGGTTCTTGAAGACCGGGAAGATCGAATCCCAGTTCTTGATGCGCTTGGTGTCGATCGGCTGCAGCAGGCCTTCCTTGTTCCAGCGCGCCACCTTGTCATAGCAAGGGTGCGCGACATCGGGGCGGAAGCCGGCCTTGACCTTGGTGAAGGCGTCATCGTCGTCGCCAAACATCGAGGCTTCGACGCCATCAGGGTGCGCGGCGAGGAAGCTCTTGTTGAAGTCGGGCAGCTCGTAACCCGACCAGGTGAAATATTGCAGCTTGTCGCCGGCAAAGGCGACAGTCGATGCAAGCGCCAGCGCGAAGGCGGCCAGTCCGGTTTTCGCTGTCTTTGTCGTTATCGATTTCAAGTCGAATGCCATTGCAGTTCTCCTCTTTCGGTTTCTTCTGGTTTTGACAGGCTGGCGGGCGCTGGCCGCTGAGCGGCGGCAAGCCCGCGATGGCGCAGGATTTCGGCGAGTGCGGCGATGACGAACGACACGGCCAGGATCGCCGTGCCGAGCGCCATGACGGTCGGCAGCGATTTCGGGAAGCGCAGCTGGCTCCAGATATAAAGCGGCAGCGTCGGCTCGGTGCCGGCAAGGAAGAAGGCGACGATGAACTCGTCGAACGAGGTCAGGAAGGCCAGCATGAACGCCGAAATAATGGCGGGCAGGCTGAGCGGCAGCATCACCCGTCTGAAGGTCGTCCAGTCCGAGGCGCCGAGGTCGAGCGCTGCCTCGCGGATGGTCTTCGGGATGGCGGCGAAGCGGCTGCGCATGACCACCACCGTCGTCGGCAGCGCCACCAATACATGGCCGAGCACAATGGCAATGCGTGACGGCCCGAAACCGGCGAGATTGACCAGGATCAACAGCGAGATGCCGACGATGACGCCGGGGATCAGGATGGGCAGCCGCGCAATGGCACTGATCGTGGCGGCCAGCGGCGAGCGGCCGTAGAGGTCCATATAGGACACGGTGATGCCGCAGAGTGTTGCGCCGGTGGCGGCAATGGCGCCGATGACGAGGCTGGTGGCAAGCGCACCGGACAGCGCCGAATTGCCGACCAGCGTGCCGTACCATTCCAGCGTGAAGCCTTGCAGCGGAAATGCCGCCTGGATCGAATTGTTGAATGAAAACAGCGGGATCAGCAATATCGGCAGATACAGAAACACCAGATAGGCAAGGACGTAGGCTCCGAGCCAGCCGCCGCCTTGCTTTGCGTCCAGGCGCGCCGTGTTCATGTGCGGCTGCCGTATCGCCGGTCGGCGAAGCGCACCACCAGCACCACGGCGAGAATGACCAGCATGACGGCGACGGCGAGTGCGGCGCCGAACGGCCAGTCATTGGCCTTGCCGAACTCGGCCTGGATCAGTGTGCCGATCATTGTACTGGCAGGGCCGCCGACCAGCGCCGGCGTCACATAATCGCCGACGGTCGGCACGAAGACGACGAGAGCGGCCGCCAGCACGCCCGGCATCGAATTGGGCAGCACGATGCGGCGGAAACTGGTGAATGGTTTTGCGCCGAGATCGGAAGCGGCCTCGAGCAGCGATTTCGGGATGGTGTCCAGCGCCACATAGATGGGCAGGATGGCGAACGGCGCATAGGCGTGGGCAAGCGTGACGACGACCGCTGCCGGCGTATTCAAGAACGCCAATGTCGGCTCCGACCAGATGCCGCTTTCGATCAGCGCCGAGTTCAGCACGCCATTATAGGCAAGCACGATCTTCCAGGCGAAGACGCGCAGCAGATAGCTGGTCCAGAACGGCAGGGTCAGCAGGAACAGCAGCAGCCCACGCCGCCGCCCGGCATGGAAAGCCAGATAGTAGGCAACGGGATAGGCGGTGACGACGGTTGCCAGCGTCACCAGCCCGGCGATGCCCAGCGAGCGCAGCGTCACCGTCCAGTACAGCGGATCGGTGGCCACAGTGACGAAATTCGCAAGGGTGAAACCAGCCCCCAGCAGCGAGCCGTCATTGCCGCGAAAGGCGAGAAAGAACACCAGGCCGAGGGCGAAAAGGATCAGCAAGAAGGTGACCAACCCGCCGGGCAGCAGCATGGCGAAGCGAAAACCCGGCGAAGACCGGGTTTCCGGCAGCGGCTGCGTTGCGGCGATGGTCGACATCGACTACCCATCATAATTTGAAATCGACTAAACTTTTTTCATATTCGTGAAGCTGTCAAGCTGTTTCACGCTTGGGCATGAACGTCAGCGTTCGAAGGCGTCCAGCATCCGGTACCAGGCGATCGTCGCGGCAACGCCGACCTGCCGAAACGCATGAAACGGGATCGGCCGGATCGGCGAGACCGGGAACGGCAATTGCCTGGTGTCGCCGCTCGACAAATAGGAGGCGATGCGCTCGCCAAGCGCGGTCATCAGGCCGATGCCGCGGCCCTGGCAACCGACGACCGCCAGCAGGCCCTTCTCTGGCTCGTGGATATGCGGGAGATGGTCCGGCGTCATTGCCACCCGGCCGAACCAGCGCTTTTCAATGGCAATGTCTGACAGCGCCGGATAAAGCCGCAGCAGCGCGCGTTCCAGATGCGCCCAGTCGGCCGGGCCGTTCGGCAAAGCCATGCGGCCGCGCCCGCCGAGCACCAGCCGGCCGTCGGCACTCTTGCGATAATAGACGAGGATGCGGCGCGAATCCGACACCGCCTGCCCTTCCGGCAGGATCGCCGCCGCGAGATTGGACGATAGCGGCGCTGTCGCGATCTGAAAGGAATGCAGCGGCACGATCGTCTCGGCGAGGCCGGGGAGCAGGTCGCCGGTATAGGCGTTGGTCGCCAGAACGACCGCCTTGGCCTGGAGTTCGGCGCCGCTTTCCGTAGAAACGTGCCAAAAGCCAGCATTCTTGCTGATCTGCATCACGTTCTGGCGCTCGGCGATCTTTACGCCCGCCGCTGCAGCGACGCGCGCCAGTTCCGACGTGTAGGCGAGCGGATCGATGACACCGGCGCGGCGATCGAGCCAGCCGCCGAGATAGCCTTGCGCGCCGGTCATCGTCGCGATCTCCGTCCCGCTCAGCAGCCGGACATCGGCGCCGCGGGCGCGCCACTGCCGATCCCGGTTCGCCGCCGCTTTCAGCGCGGTCTCGGTATGCGCGGCCTGGATCCAGCCATTGCGGACGAACGGCACCGCCAGTCTTTCGTCGCGGATCAATTCGAAGACGGTGTCAGCGGTCGAGGCGGCAAAGTTGACGAGCGCTTCGCCGCGTTCGAGACCAAAATGCTCCAGCAGCCAATCCGGATCGTATTTCAGGCCGGGAATGACCTGACCGCCGTTCAGGCCGGATGCGCCATTGCCAATTTCGCCGGCCTCCAGCACCTGGACAGCAAGGCCGAACCGGGCAGCGTGCAAGGCTGTCGACAGCCCCATGATACCGCCGCCGACGATAACGACATCGACGCATTGGCCGGCGGGAAAAAGCGACTGGAACGCGGTGGCTGTCCGCGGCTTCTGCCAGATTGGATCGGAAAACCGTACGGGCAAGCGTCACCTGGAGATTTCAGTAGGTGAAAACCCTAGCGACGGTTTCATTATTTTGAAAGAGCGTTTTCCGTCGCCGTTGGCGCACGTCAGGCTCGATCAAGGTCCAGCGATGCGAAGACCGCTTGAAAGAATTGACAAAGCTCGCCCTGCAAGCGGGATAGACCTTTGGCGGGAATTTGTTGAAAGTGCCGCGGCCGAAGGACAAGACAACAGGAAATGTAAGCCATGACGAACGCCACACATTTGCCCGCCGAAGGCCTCTTCGTGGGCCGCGCCCGGGCGAGCGATGCTTCCCATCCGCTGGTGGTCACGGTGCGTGACGGCACGGTCTTCGACATCACGTCAAATGTGGCGCCGACCGTGCGCGACGTTTGCGAATTGCCGGATCCGGCGGGGCACGTCCGCTCGGCCAAGGGGCGGCCGATCGGCCCGCTCGATGCCATTGCCGCTAACAGTTTCGAGACAGCGCGCGATCCGGGGAAACCGTATCTGCTGTCCCCCGTCGACCTGCAGGCGATCAAGGCATCTGGCGTCACCTTTGTCGTCAGCCTGCTCGAACGGGTGATCGAGGAGCAGGCGCGCGGTTCGGCGGAAAAGGCCGACGCCATTCGCGCCGACATCGCCGGGCTGATCGGCCACGATCTGTCGAAGCTCAAGCCCGGCTCGCCGGAAGCGATGGAGATCAAGGCCAAGCTGATTGCGCGCGGCGCCTGGTCGCAATATCTGGAAGTCGGCATCGGCCCCGATGCCGAGATCTTCACCAAGTGCCAGCCGATGGCCTCGGTCGGCTTCGGCGCCGATGTCGGCCTGCATCCGGTTTCGACATGGAACAATCCGGAGCCGGAGATCGCCATGATTGCCGCCGGCAGCGGCAGGATTGTCGGGGCGACGATCGGCAACGACGTCAATCTGCGCGACGTCGAGGGGCGCTCGGCGCTGCTGCTCGGCAAAGCCAAGGACAACAACGCTTCGGCAGCACTTGGCCCCTTTATCCGGCTGTTCGATGAGACATTTTCCATTGGCGACGTGAAGCAGGCGATCGTACGGTTGAAAGTCGAAGGCGAGGATGGGTTCTCGCTGGAGGGCGCCAGTTCGATGGCCGAGATCAGCCGCTCGCCGGAAGAGTTGGTCGCCGCCGCCATGGGGCCACATCATCAATACCCCGACGGGCTGGCGCTTTATCTCGGCACCATGTTCGTGCCGTCGAAGGATCGGGGCGAAACAGGCAAGGGCTTTACCCACAAGGTCGGCGACATCGTCACCATCTCGTCGGAGAAATTCGGCGCCTTGGTCAACCGCGTGCGGCTGTCGCCCGACTGCCCACACTGGACCTACGGCGCCAGCCACCTGATGCGTGACCTCGCAAGGGCCGACCTCATCTAGTCCCGCAGCCTAACATCCGATAGATTCTAGAATTCTCTGATTGGAAATTACCTGCTCGTCGGCATTCGGGAGAGTCCATTGATCGTCGCTCTTGAGGGCAAAAACCTTGTCGTTACCGGCGGAACGCAAGGGCTTGGCGAGACCATCGCCCGGCTGGCCTCAGCCGACGGCGGCGAAGGGATCGCCATTGTCGGCCGCAATGCCGAGCGTGGCAGACGCATCGCCGAAGAGCTTCACGACCAAGCCGGCCCGTCGTCTTCATCCAGGCCGACCTTGGAGATCCGGCCGCGCCTGCAGCTGTCATGGCGGAAGCGATCAAAAGACTCGGCCGCATCGATTGTCTGGTGAACGCCGCGGCCCTCACCGACCGGGCCTCGCTGGAAACTGGCACAATCGACGACTGGGACAGGTTGTTTTCCGTCAATGCGCGCGCGCCGTTCTTCCTCATGCAGGCGGCCGTAGCCGACATGAAGACACGGCGGGCGGCGGGCGCCATCGTCAACATACTGTCGGTGAATGCGCATTGCGGTGCGCCGGACCTTGCCATCTATTCCGCAACCAAGGGCGCGCTTTCGACGCTGACCAGAAACATTGCCAACGCGCATCTTTCCGATCGCATCCGCGTCAACGGCATCAACATGGGCTGGGTAGCGACGCCGGCCGAACAAGAGATGCAGGCGAGCACGCTGGGCAAGGGCGAAAACTGGGCAAAGATCGCTGCCGCCGGCCTGCCGCTTGGTCGATTGCTGACCATGGACGAAGTCGCCCAGCTAACGCTGTTCCTGCTCAGCGACGCCTCCGGGCTGATGACCGGGACGCTTATCGACCTAGAGCAATCCGTGCTCGGCGCGCCGCCGCGCAGCATTGCATGACGGTCGCAAGGCCGATCGTCGGCCGCCTGGAAAATATCAGCCAAACTGATGCAATCTGATGGGATTGCTGATGGCGCGGTGCCTTGCGCCAACGTCCATTGGCAATCGAGGCTTGCCATCGATCGAAAAAGGGAATGCTCTAATGCGGCCAGGTCGACGCTGGCAAAATGCGACCACCGTTTTGGCCGCGCACGGCTTTTCGCGGTGATCGTCGTCGGAGGAGGAGTTCGGTTCAAATGGGAGGAAATCAAATGCTGACGAGGCTAAGACTGCTTGTACTTGGCTTGATGGTGGCGCTGGCCATTCCGGCCGCGGCACAGGCCAAGACGTTCTACTGGATTTCGCATGGCGGCCCGGCCGATCCGGTCTGGACATACTTCCTTGCCGGCGCCAAGCAATGGGCGGCGGACACCGGCAACACCGTCAACACGTCGTTCCACAATGGCGACGTGGCGTCGCAGCAGGAGGCTGTCCGCGCCGCAATCGCCGCCAAGGCCGACGGCATCACCACGACCAGCCCTGATCCGGGCAGCCTTGTCGAGATCGCCAAGGAAGCGCGGGCGGCGAACATCCCGATCATCAACTTCAACACGCCCGACCCGAAGGCGGACTTCAACGCCTATGTCGGCGGCGACAACGTCACCTTCGGCAAACATTGGGCGCAGTATCTGGTCGACAAGGGCCTTGTGAAGAAGGGCGACTTCGTCTGGATGCCGGTCGAGATTCCCGGCGCCACCTATGGCGTCCAGGAAGAGGAAGGCATCAAGAGCGTGTTCGAGCCGCTCGGCATCACCTATGAAATCACCGAAGCGACGCTCGACCAGGCCGAAGTGATCAACCGCATGGTCGATTACCTCACCGCCAACAGGGCCAAGGTCAAGGCGGTCATCGGCCTCGGCGACCTTGTCACCGGTTCGGTCAAGCGGGTGTTCGACCAGGTCGGCGTCAAGCCGGGCGAAATCCCGGTCGTCGGCTGGGGCAACTCGCTCGACACCACCCAGGAAGTGCTGAACGGCTACGTCAATGCCGCGCAGTGGCAGGATCCGCAGGCGACCAGCTACGTCGCGCTCTCGCTCGCCAACATGGCGGCGAGCGGTATTCCGCCCGGCTTCGACGTGATCACCGGCGCGCTCTACGAGAAGGACACCGCGGCAGTCTACGACAAGATCCTGTCCGGCAAATAAATCCGCGATCGAGTTGGTCACGGCCGCTTCGGCGGCCGTGACTGTCTCATCATTCCGCCGAAGCCGGTTGCGGTCGCGGCCAAATCCAATCCTATCGCGGGTCCAAGGTGGAAAATCGTTCTCTTATCCAACGATCGATCGCGCGGCCCGAGTTCGGGCCGTTTGTGCTGCTCGTCGTCGAGATCGCCGTGTTCTGGGGCATCAACCACGACTTCCTGTCGCCGCAAAACATCTCGAACACGCTGGCCTTCACGGTCGAGCTCGGGCTGATCGCGCTGGCGATGACGCTGTTGATGACATCAGGCGAATTCGACCTCTCGGTCGGCTCGGTGTTCGGCTTCTCACCGGTCCTGATGTGGACGTTGTTTAACAGCGGCGTCGCCTCGCTCGAAGCCGCCTTCGTCATTGCGCTGGTGGTCGCTGCGTTCATTGGACTGGTCAATGGCTGGTTCGTGACGCAGCTGAAGATCCCGTCTTTCCTGGTGACACTGGGCATGCTGCTGGTGGTGCGCGGCACCGCTTTGTTCGTCACCAACGGGTTTCCGCAGCGGACCTGGAGCGCCGAGGGCAGCTGGCTGGCGGAAGCCTTGGTCGGCGATTTCTTCATCGGGCCGTTCCGTATCTACATGTCGCTGTTCTGGTTCATCGCCGCCGCAATCGCGCTCGGTTACGTGCTGACGCAGAGCCGGACAGGCAACTGGATCCAGGCAGCCGGCGGCAACCCGAGTGCTGCAAGGGCGCGCGGCGTCAATGTCAGCGGCGTCAAGATCGGCCTGTTCATCCTGTCGTCGATCCTGGCCTCGCTTGCCGGCGTCATCTCCTCGTTGCGCACCTCGGCGGCCAACCCCAACAGCGGCACCGGCTACGAGCTCGAAGTCATCGCCATGGTGGTGATCGGCGGCACGGCGCTGACCGGCGGGCGCGGCACAATCATCGGCACGGTGCTCGGTATCCTGATCCTGCGCGTGATGCGCAACGGCATCGTGCTGATCGGTGTGCCGGGCCTTGCCTATAATATTTTCATCGGCGCCATCATCCTCGGCATGATGGCGCTCCATTCATGGCTGGAACGCCGGCATCAGGCAGGGACTTGAACCATGGCCGAACCGCTTGTCCGCATGGAAAATATCCGCAAGTCCTATGGCCGCGTGCAGGCGCTGGTTGATGCCAATTTCCATGTCAACGAAAGGGAGATCGTCGGCCTGCTCGGCGACAACGGCGCCGGCAAGTCGACGCTGATCAAAGTGCTGTCGGGCGCGGTCCCGCTGACCAGCGGCGACATCTTCATCCGCGGCAAGAAGGTGAATTTGCGCAGTACCAGCGACGCCATCGCGCATGGCATCGAGACGATCTACCAGGACTCGGCGCTGGTGACGCAGCTGTCGATCGCCCGCAACCTGTTTCTCGGGCGCGAGCCGATCAAGCCGCCGCGCTTCCTCAATCGGATGGACCAGGAGGCAATGAACGTGGTTGCCCGCGACCTGCTCAAGCAGGTCGGCATCTCGAAGAACATCCCGCCGACGACGCCGATCGGCTCGCTCTCCGGCGGCGAGCGGCAGGCGGTGGCGATTGCACGCGCCATGCATTTCGACAGCGACCTCATCATCCTCGACGAGCCGACCAACAATCTCGGCGTCGCCGAAACGCAAGGCGTGCTGAGCTTCGTGCGCAGTGCCCGCGATTCCGGCCATTCCTGCATCTTCATCGCCCACAACATCCATCATGTCTTCCAGGTGGTCGACCGCATCGTCGTCATGCGCCGCGGTAAGGTGGTCGCCGACGATATCGACCCGAAGAAGACCAGCGTCGCCGAAGTCGAACGCGTCATCACCGGCATGTCGGACAAGGAGATCCATGACGCGCTGGTCGAGGGCACGCAACGGCCCGGCTGAGCAGCCGGGGGTCGGCCTGATCGTCGAGGCACTGGATCGCATCGCCATATGGTTGCGACATGAAAGCCACCGTTTCGGATATTGCGAGAAGCTGCGGCCTGTCGACCGCGACGGTCGACCGCGTGCTCAACAATCGGGCGGGGGCGAGTGCCGCCAACCGGCAGCGCGTAATGGAGGCGGCCAAGCAGCTCGGCTATCTGCCGGTCGTCGACCAGGTCGCGTTGCCGTCGCGGCCGGCGCATCTCGAATTCTTCCTGCCGATCGGCAGCAATGCCTTCATGGCCGATCTGGCCAGACACATCGAGGATTATGCGGCGCGCCTGCCGCTGGTCGCCTCCTGCCGCATCCACAAGCTCGCCGGCATCTCGCCGAGCGCCTTGCAGGCGGCCGTCGAAAACCTCTCGCTCAAGGCGAACGGCGTCGGCGTCATCGCCATCGATCATCCGAGAACGCGCAACATCTTGCGCGAGATCGTCGAGGCCGGCATCCGCCTGGTCACACTTGTGTCCGATGTTCCGGGCGCGCCCCGCTCGGCCTATGTCGGCATCGACAACCGGGTGGCCGGCCGTACGGCGGCGCTGCTGATGGGACGGTTCCTCGGCGGCCGCCAGGGCCACCTGGCGATGGTCGTCGGTTCACGCTCCTACCGCGGCCATGAGGAACGCGAGATGGGCTTTCGCTCCGTGCTCGGCGAGGAGTTCCCCAACCTAACCGTCACCAGCGCCGTGGAGATCAACGATGAGCCGGAGGTCAGTTATACCGCGACCATGAAGGCGCTGCACAACGAGCCGGAGCTGCTCGGCATCTATTGTATCGGCGCCGGGCGCTCGGGCGTGGCAAAAGCATTGCTCGAAGTCAGGCCGCAGACGAAGCCGGTGTTCATCTGCCATGATCTGACGCGCGAGACGCGCGGCTATCTCGTCGACGATCTGCTCGACGTCGTCATCGACCAGAATGCGCGGCTGATCGCCGAACAGTCGGTCATTCGCCTGCTCGGCTCGATCGCCTCGTCGGCGCCCTATCTGACGCGGAAATTCATCGAGCCGCGCCTGATCTTCAAGGAAAATGTCCCGGTGCAGTGATGTCGCGCGAGGCGATGGTCGCTCGGGCCTCGATCGTTAAAATTCGGTTGATACCGCAAATCTGCACATCACCTATGCAACTTTTGTGGTTGCCGAATCATTGGGCAATCGATAGTTTCGCAGGTGTCGGCCATCTACTCCTCCCAGATGCGATGCCGACGCTGAGTGCGGTACACCTCCTCCCGTGCCGTATTCGAAATCGAGCCCGCTGCCACCTCCTCCCGGCAGCGGGCTTTTTTTGTTCCGGCTCCGGGATAGCGGGCGATGCTGGGATCGTGACTGGCACCGGACACGATTGCTGATCCGCGGATCGATGTGCTTCGCTGCGACCGCCGCGGCTTGTCGGGCGGAATCCTGTCACACTTGTCACTCTCACCGGTTCGCCGGCGGCCCTATCCTGCCTCACGACCAGCAAACAACGCCGCGCCGGCCATGGTGCGGAGGATCGGCACAGGAGACGCGAGATGGCACATCGCGATGGGACGAGACATCACCCGGCGGCGCGGCCCGCAATCGAAACGCCACGTATCGTTTCGCCGCTTGCGAGACTATCTGGCCCTGAAAGACGTGATCAGGCCTTCCGCCATGCGGACGAACTGCGCGCTCGGGCCCTCGGCGCCGACGCTTTGCAGGCTGACGCGGGCGCCCTCGAGCAACAGCGACAGCGTGTCCGCAAGAAGCTCGGCCTGTCCGATGCCGGCATCGCGACACAGCGAGACCAGCCGCTCGCGCTGCGCTTCCTTGAGTTCCTTGATCACTTGCCTTGCCGGATGATCCGCCTCGCTCAGCTCGATGGCGGCGTTGGCCATGTCGCAACCGCGACGGTCCGACATCAGGCAATCGGCCGCCATCCTGACCCAGGCATGCAGCTGCGCCAGCTTGTCGCCCGGATTCTCGGCCTCGAACTTTTCCCACATCGCGTTGGCGCTGCAGGCGGTCGCCCGCAGACATTCGATGATCAGGTCATCCTTGGACTCGAAATGCCGGTAGAGCGTCATCTTGTTGGTGCCGGCGGCCTCGGTAATGGCGTCGATGCCGACGCCGCGAATGCCATGCTTGTGAAACATGTCCCGTGCCGTCTCCAGGATCCTGTCCCGGGGGCGAACACGCTCCACAACAACGTCTGTCATCAAAACCTCCGTGATTGCGTTTCCCGAAATTCCCTCGGTGCACCTCTTGACTAGGGTGTTACCGGTCTGTAACGTTAGAGATGTTACTTACCTGTAACACCCGCATTGCATCATGTCAAACTCGCAAGTGCCGGCCATCAGCCCTGCCCCGATCGGCAAGGGGACGAACCGCACCTCACGGCCTCGGCCGGCGAGCAAGAAAACACCCGATCCGCGGCTTGCCGCGGATCGCCAAAAACCAGGAGCCGCTTCGATGTCGCAGCGCAATGATCTGACGATCGATGAAGTCGTGAGGGATCCGATGATCCGCATGCTGATGAAGGCCGACCGCGTCGACCTGCGGTCTTTCGAGGCGATGCTGCGTGCGCTGGCGGACGAACAGGCCGAGCGCCGCAATGCGCCGCGCCGCCTTGAAGATTTCGGCTTTCTCGAAGATTCCGGCTCAACGCGCAGCCGGCGGCTGTCCAGGGTGGCCAGGGCGTTTGGCCGGGCCAGAGCATCGGGCGAGGCGTGCATATCATGGTAAACTTCTTCATTCATCGTCCGATCTTTGCGTCGGCGATCGCCATCATCATGGTGCTCGCCGGAGGGATCTGTTATTTCCTCCTGCCCGTCTCGCAGTTTCCCGACATCACGCCGCCCCAGGTCGTGGTCAGCGCCCATTACCCGGGCGCCAGCGCGCAGGTCGTCGCCGACACGGTGACGACGCCGCTCGAACAGCAGATCAACGGCGTCCAGGGGATGACCTATATGTCGTCGTCGAGCTCCAATGACGGCTCCTCGACGATCACCATCACCTTCGACGTCGGCTACGATCTGAGCACGGCGGCCGTCGACGTCCAGAACCGCGTTTCGCAGGCGGCTTCCTCGTTGCCGGCCATCGTCAATCAGGGCGGCGTGACGATCAAGAAGCAGAACCCGAACTTCGTCCTGATCGTCGACCTCACCTCGCCGGACGGTTCCGTCAACCCGGTCGCGCTGAGCAATCTCGCCTATCTGCAGGTGGTCGATCCGCTGAAGCGCCTGCCCGGCGTCGGCGACGTGCAGATCTTCGGCGAGCGGCGCTATTCGATGCGCATCTGGCTCGACCCCGACAAGCTCGCCAATCTCGGCATTACTGCCGTCGACGTGCAGAACGCCGTCGCCGAGCAGAACGTCCAGGTGGCGGCCGGCAAGATCGGGCAGTCGCCGGCTCCGGCCGGCACCGCCTTCGAGATGCAGGTCAACGCCGTCGGCAGGCTGAGCGATCCCAAGGAGTTCGGCGACATCGTCGTGCGGGCCAATACCGCCAACGGCTCACTGGTCAGGCTGCGCGACGTTGCGCGCATCGAGCTCGGTGCGCTGCAATATTCGTCGTCGGCCTTCTTCGGCAAGGACCCGACGGTGGTGCTCGCGGTCTACCAGATGCCGGGGTCCAACGCGCTCGATCTGCAGCAGCGCGTCAAGGACAAGATGCAGGAGCTGTCGGCCCGTTTCCCGAAGGGCGTCAGCTACGCCATGCATTACGATACGACACGTTTCGTTTCGGCCTCAATGCACGACGTGCTGATCACGCTCGGCGAAGCGCTGGTCCTGGTCGTCGCCGTGGTGTTCATCTTCCTGCAAAGCTGGCGCACCACGATCATCCCGACGATCGCAATTCCGGTGTCGCTGGTGGCGACGCTGGCCGTCATGCACATGCTTGGCTTCTCACTGAACATGCTCAGCCTGCTCGGCATGGTGCTGGCGATCGGCCTCGTCGTCGACGACGCCATCGTCGTCGTCGAGAATGTCGAACGCCAACTTGAGGCCGGCCTCAAACCGCTGGCTGCCACGCGAACGGCGATGGCCGAGGTCACTGGCCCGATCATCGCCACGACCGCCGTGCTGATGGCTGTGTTCGTGCCGGTTGCCTTCATTCCCGGCGTGTCCGGCCGGCTCTACAACCAGTTCGCCCTGACGGTGGCGATCTCCTTCGGCATCTCGGCCTTCGTCTCGCTGACGCTTACCCCGTCGCTCAGCGCGGCCTTCCTGCGCCACCGGCCGGAAACACAGTTCGTGCTGTTCCGCTGGTTCAACATGGGCTTCGAACGGCTGGCGCATGCCTATGCGAATGGGGTCCGTATTCTCATCCGCCTGCGCTGGATCATGCTCGGCGTGTTCGCGGCCGGACTTGTCGCGACCTATTTCGTCTGGCAGCGCCTGCCCTCGACCTTCCTTCCGGTCGAGGACCAGGGCTATTTCTTCGTCGTCATCCAGCTCCCCGACGGGGCCTCGCTGGAACGCACCGACGCGGTGGCGCAAAAGGCACGCGACATCCTGCAGAACACGCCCGGCGTCGACATCGTCGGCTCGATCAGCGGCTTGAACTTCCTGACCAGTGCCGCGCAGTCGAATTCGGCGGTCGAATTCGCTATCCTGAAGCCATGGGACGAACGCGGCCCCGATCAGAGCGCGTCTAAGCTCGTCGCCGACGTGCGCAACAAGCTGCTGCAAATTCCGGAGGCTTTTGCGCTGAGCTTCGACCCGCCGTCGATCCCGGGCATCGGCACCACCGGTGGCTTCGAGTTCCAGGTCGAGGACCTGACCGGGCGCGGCAGCGTGGCGCTCAACGATGCGACGCAAGCGGTGATTGCCGAGGCGCGCAAGCAGCCCGAGCTCAACCCGCAGCAATTGTTCTCGTCGTTCTCGACCTCGACGCCGCAGTTCAACTACGATCTCGATCGCGCCAAGGCGAAGCTGCTCGGGCTCAACCTGCCGGACGTGTTCAACACGCTACAGATCTATCTCGGCTCGCTCTATGTGAACGATTTCAACCTGTTCGGCCGCACCTTCCGGGTGACGATACAGGCCGACAAGGACTCTCGCGCCGGTCCGGCCGACATATCGCGGCTCTATGTCCGCAATGCGTCGGGTGGGATGGTGCCGCTGAGCACGCTGGGCAAGCTTGTGCCCGTCGTCGGCCCCGAGACCGTGCCACATTACAACAACAATGCGTCGGCCCTGATCAATGGCGGCGCCGCGCCCGGCTTTTCGTCCGGCCAGGCGGTGGCGGCAATGGAACGTGCCGCTGCCACGGCGTTGCCGAGAGACTTCGGCTACGAATGGACCGGCATCACCTATCAGGAGCTCAAGGCGGGATCGATCGCATCCGTCGTCTTTGGTCTCGCGATCGTCTTCGTCTTCCTGATCCTCGCCGCGCAATATGAGAGCTGGGCGATGCCGTTCATGGTGCTGCTGGCGGTGCCGCTCGCACTGTTCGGTGCGTTCGTCGTGCTGTGGCTGCGTGGCATGCAGATCGACGTCTATTCGCAGATCGGCTTCGTCATGCTGATCGGACTGGCGGCCAAGAACGCGATTCTGATCGTCGAGTTTGCCCGGCGCCGGCGCGAAGAAGGCCTCAGCATCGTCGACGCCGCGATGGAAGCGGCGCGGCTTCGGCTGCGACCGATCCTGATGACCGCCTTCGCCTTCATCCTCGGCGTGCTGCCGCTGATGTTCGCTACAGGTGCGGGTGCCGCAAGCCGGCAGTCGATCGGCACCACCGTCTTTGGCGGCATGGTCGCGGCGACGATCCTGTCGCTGGTGTTCGTGCCGGTCTTCTATGCGGTGATCGAACAGCTGCGCGAGCGCCGCGGCGAGAGCGAACCGGTTTCCGAAGCGACCGAACAACCAACTGCCGAACCCGCCTTCGAGCCATTGGCCGAAGCGGCCGAATAGGACTGGAGAATTGATCATGCGTAAATGGAAAATCGCGCTGGGAACGGCCGTCGCCCTTGGGGCGATTTCGGTGGCGAGCGTTCACCTGCTCGACATGGGCAGCCTCAGCCTCAACGCGGGCACAGCCGGGGCGGCGACACCCAAGCCGGAAGCCTTTGTCATGCCGGTGCCGGTGGTGAGCGTCGTCAAGAAGACGATCCCGATCTATCTCGACTACGCCGCCCGGGTTGAGCCGATCCGCAGCATCACGCTGCAGGCGCGCGTGCCGGGCTATCTGCAGGAGCAGGTCGCCACCGACGGCAGCGACGTTGCGAAGGGCGACCTTCTCTACAAGATCGCGCCGGAGGATTTCCAGGCTGCCCTCGAGCAGGCGAAGGCGCAGGTCCAGCGCGACACGGCAACGCTCGACTATGCGCGCTCCAATCTCGGGCGCGGCAGCGAGCTCGCCAAGAGCGGCTATCTCGCCAAGGACGTGTTCGACCAGCGCACCAGCACCTTGCGCGGGGCACAGGCCTCGCTCGCCGTGAATCAAGCCGCCGTACGGACCGCCGAGCTCAATTTGAGCTACACCGAAATCCGTGCCCCGTTTGCGGGACGTATCGGTCGCAGCCAGGCTTCCGTCGGAACGCTGGTCAGCGTCGCCGGCACGGTGCTCAACACGTTGGTGCAACTCGATCCGATCTACGTCACCTTCAATCCGAGCGAAACGGACCTGACACAGATCGAGGAAGCCCGGGCCGCGGGACCGATCAGTGTCGACGTCCTGCTTCCCGGTGAAACGGAACCGCGCCAGAAGGGCGATCTTACCTTCATGGACAACACGATCGATCGATCGACCGGCACGATCACGGCACGGGCGACGGTCGGCAACGGCAAGTTCACGCTGCTGCCCGGCCAATATGTCCGCGTCCGGCTGCACGTCAAAGAGCAGCCCGATGCGCTGATGGTACCGCAGACGGCACTCGGCTCAGGCCAGCTCGGCAAATACCTCTATGTCGTCGGCAAGGACAACACGGTCGACCAGCGTATCGTTTCGCTCGGACCGACCAATGGCGATCAGGTCGCCATCTTGAGCGGTGTGGCCGAAGGCGACCGGGTGATTACCGGCAATCTGCAGAAGATCGGCCCGGGAATGCCGATCTCGCCGCTGCCCGAGAAACCGGCCACCTGATAACCCCCATCAGGTTCCGGTCCCGCGGCGCCCTCGGCTCCCACGCCAAGGGCGCCGTTTTTGCTGATGTTTTCGACACGGCCGATTCAAGCCGTAGTGCGAACGGCGGCTCTGGCGACGATGGCAGCATAGAGGCGCTCTCCAACTGTGAAGGCAGTTTGTGGATCAGCAAACGAGACATCCATCCAGCCGACGGCTTGTCGCGGCTACACGTATCACTCGCGCGAACGCCCGCTTCGACCTGGATGGATGGACTGCTGGATTTAGGCGGCATAAGGCACCGTCTTCCAGGTCAAATCCTGGCGCAACGGTTTCGCCGGTCAGGCCGCCTGCAGGATCCGGATCCCGTGGCGTCCGGTAAGCTCGATCACGCGGTTAATCATGCCAGCGGTCGGCGGGCCGGAGGGCGCGTCCTTGGATGCAGCCTCTTCGAAGAATGCGATCATCTCGTCGTCGACGATCGCCATGAAAATAACCGGCACGGGACCAGCATTGCGATAGCCATGGGGCGCGTTGCCCGGAATGGTGACGACATCACCGGGTTCCACCTCATATTCTTGCGCGACCCCATCGATCATTGTCCATATCGTGAGGGTGCCCTCGAGAATGCGGAAAATTTCCGCGGAAGGATGCGTGTGGGGCGGCGTGCCGCTTCCAGGAGGTACCGTGACGTCGATCACGTTGAGTGCCGTCCCAGCGAGCTTTGCCCGGACAGCGACCTGATCGCCCATTACCCAGAAGCCTTGAACCGAATCGGCCGGATGGACCGTCGCTTTGGTCTTATGCCAAGTCACTTGCTTTTTCCTTTCGAACAGCGCCTTGCTGCGATTTTGCCGCATTGAGCAAGGCGCGAATTGCCCAGGCGGCTGCCTCTCCGGCCTCACGGCCGGTAAGACCCCAGTAGTCTTTCATCGTCTGCCAGGCAGTGGCGCTGAACAGGAGCTGGATCACGGCCTCAAGCTGGCGCGCCGCCTTCGGGTCCATTCCGTTTGCGACTTGCGAAAGGCTGCTCTGAAAGGCACGTTGCCGCTCACCATTGGCTTGCAGGCGCATCTCGCGCCCGGTAGCGCTCGCATGCGAGGCTCTGACTACGCCTTCGATTGCGTCCAACGAGGCGAAAAGGTCGGGAGGAAGATCGATCAGATCCTGCTCCCGCTCAGGCCAGAACCGCACTCCCAGAGAGGCATTGGTGCTGGCCCAAAAGGCTTCCAAAAGCGCTTCCTTCGTCGGGAAATGGCGGAAGATGGTCCGTCGGTTTACGCCCGAAACCTCGGCAACCTCATCGAAGCCAAGGAGGCTGTACGGATTTTGCTCCAGAATCGTTCGAATGGACGCGAGGATGCGCTCGCGCGTGGCCTGCGCCTGCTCTGCCCGCAGCGGGCTCTCGTATTTCTGAGTCATCGTTTGTGAATTCATGTCACTGCTAGTGACACAAACCTTCCCAGTCGTCAATGGACATTGCGAAGGCTACGCACCAGGTTGTTTCCCGCTGCGAGAAGCCAGCTGACGCTCAGCGGCCGGGACCTGGTCGGCTTGCATGGTCAGGCTGGCCGAGGCCGGAAGGGCGCCAATGTCTCCAGGATCGAGAATCCAGCTCTTGTAAGATTGTCGACAATCTGCTTGTCTTGCTTTCGGTTCCCTGGAGCAGCCGAATGGCAAAGCTGGATTTCAGTCCGATCGCGGATACGACACGCAGGGCCGAGATCGTGGGGCTGCTCCGGCGGGCGATCCTGACCGGCCGGCTGGAACCGGGACAGAAGCTCAACGAACTCAGGATTTCCGAGCAGATGCGGGTGAGCCGCGCGCCGCTGCGCGAGGCAATGCGCGAGCTGGTGCAGGAAGGCATCCTGACCAGCATCCCCTACGCCGGAACCTTCGTCATCAACGTCACCGCCAAGGACATCGACGACGCCTATTCGCTCAACAAGGTGCTCGACGAGTTCGCCATCGAGCGGACCTGGCCGCTTCGCGACCAGCGCTTCTTCGACGAGCTTGACCGGCGCCATGCGGCGGTGAAGCAGGCGACGCGCGACCTGGACACGACGCGGCAGATCGAAACAGCGCTGCAACTGCATGGCCTGATCCACGAATGGGCCGACAATTCGGTGCTGCTGGAAACCTGGCAGCGGCTGACCAGCCGGCTGCAGATGTATTTCGCGCTGCACCAGCGGGCGCGCAACGAGCCGGTGCCTCCCGTAGATGCTCACGAGACCTATGTACGGCTGCTCAAGGGCAGCGACATGCGCGCCGCACAGCGCCACGCCAAGGACCATATCGACCTGGATTTCGAAGAACTGCTCGCCTATGCGCGCGGGCTGGAACAGCGCGGCTCAAAGGGCGCCGGCGCCGATCGTGCCGGCCGACCTAAAGGCGGCTGAGCCCGACAAATTTGACGGACATCCCGGAACACAGACAACGGACAGAAAACGTGCAGATCAAAACCATCAAGGCCTACCATGTCGTGCAGCCCTTCGTGGACGGGCCCTACCGCATGTCCAAGGGGCGTGTCGCCGATGCGTTCGACGCGGTGATCGTCGCCGTCACCGCCGATAGCGGGCTCACCGGCTGGGGCGAGATGGCGCCGCTTGGCAATTTCTATTCGCCTGCCTTCGCTGCGGGTACTCGCGCCGGCGTCGTCGAGATCGCGCCGCATCTCATTGGCCATGACCCACGCGGGCTTGCCAGTATCAACAGGTTGATGGACACGGTGTTCAAGGGCCATCCCTACATCAAGTCGGCGCTCGACATGGCATGCTCGGATCTCGCGGCGCGCGCCGCCGACGTGCCGCTGGTCACGTTGCTTGGCGGCCGCGAGAGCGAGACGGCGGAACTCTACAAGGTCGTCACCCACGGCACGGTCGACGCGATGGCCGCACTTGCCAAGCACATCGTCGGGAAAGGATTTCAACGGCTGCAGGTCAAGGTCGGCGGCAACGTCCATGACGACATCGAACGCGTCACAGCCGTTGCCGCCGCGGTGCCGAAGGGCACCGTCATCTTCTGCGACGCCAATGCCGGCTGGACCCCTTACGAGGCGCGCCAGTTCGTGGATGCGACGCGCACCATCGACTACACGTTCGAGCAGCCCTGCACGACGATCGACGAATGCCTGTCGGTGCGCCGCTCGCTCGACAAGCCGATGGTGCTCGACGAATCCGTCGCCTCGTTGGACGATATGCTCGACATCCACCGCAAGGGCGCGGCCGACGGGCTGACGCTGAAGATCTCGCGCCTCGGCGGCGTCACCAAAACGCGCCAGATCCGCGACCTTGCCGTCGACCTCGGCTTCATGATCACGGTCGAAGACACTGGCGGCGCCGAGATCGACACATCGGCCATGGCGCATCTGTCGCTGTCGACGCCGGAGGAGCGCCGGCTGCACGCCATCGCCTTCCACGAATGGGTGACGGTGCGCACCGCATCCAACATGCCGCCGGTTTCGGGAAGCCGTATGGGCATTCCGGATGGGCCGGGCCTCGGCATCGATGTCGTTCCCGGCCTGCTTGGTGCGCCCTTCTTCGAAATCGGCAGCTGAGCTACAACAAGGCTGCACCCAATCAACCTGAATATGCCGCGTCCTTCTGACTGCGGAGGCACGGCCGTGTGGATGACCGCTCCTCCAATCGTCTTCGGCCGATTGCAGAGCGACAATGCCCAATTGCCGGTTGAAATATTTTTCATTTGCAAATAGAAATGTTCAAACCGTTGATTTGGACGCTGCGGCGCGTCAGGAACTGGAGGAAGCGACATGTCCCATCCGCAATTTGCAGCGGAACTTCTGCAGCGCGCTGAACAGCAGGGGCCGATCACCATCGGGCTTGCCGGCGCCGGACAGATGGGCACCGACATCGTCGTCCAGGTCGCGCTGATGCCGGGCATGCGGATCGGCGCCATTTCCGAAGTCAGGCCGCAGGCAGCGATCGACGCGGCGCTGCTCGCTGGCCATGACCGTTCCGACATCGTCCATGCCGGCAATGCGGCCGCGATCGACCGCGCCATCGAGGCCGGCAAGATCGCGGTGACCGAAGATTTGCATGCGCTGGCGGCGGCCGGCCGGATCGACGTCATCATCGACGCAACGGGTAATCCCAATATCGGCACGCTGTTTGCGCTCGAAGTGATGAAGAACGGCAAGCATATCGTCATGCTCAATGTCGAGGCCGACATCACCATCGGCCGCTTCCTCAAGGAGGAGGCACGCAAGGCCGGCGTCGTCTATACCGGTGCCGCCGGCGACGAGCCCGCCTGCACGCTGGAGATCATCGGCTTTGCCAAAAGCCTCGGCTTCAACATCATCGCCGCCGGCAAGGGCAAGAACAATCCGCTGAAGATCGACGCCATGCCGGCCGACTACGAGAAGGAGGCGGCCGAGCGCAACATGAATGCGCGCATGCTGGTCGAATTCGTCGACGGCTCGAAGACGGCGATCGAGATGGTGGCGATCGCCAATGCGACCGGCCTGGTGCCCGACGTGCCGGGCATGCACGGCCCGACCGCGACGCTGGAGGAGTTGGCCAGCGTGCTTTGCCCGCGCGAGGATGGCGGCGTGCTGCATCGCAAGGGCGTGGTCGATTACTCGATCGGCAAGGGAGTGGCGCCCGGTGTGTTCTGCATCATCGAGACCCGGCATCCGCGTGTGCTGGAGCGCATGATCGACCTCAAGGTCGGCAAGGGCCCCTATTTCACGATCTTCCGGCCCTATCATCTGACCAGCCTGGAAGTGCCGCTGTCGGCGGCGCGCGCCGTGGTCTACAAGCGGGCCGACATGGAGCCGCTCGACCATCCTGTGGCCGAGGCGGTGGCGGTCGCCAAGAGCGATCTTGGCGTTGGCCAGTCGCTCGGCATGATCGGCGAGAACGACTATCGCGGCTTCGCCATGACCTGGGGGGATGCGCGCGCCCGCGGCGCCCTGCCGCTCGGCCTTGCCGAACGCGCCAAGGTGGTCAAGCCGCTCAAGACCGGCGACTTCCTGACCTATGAAAATTGTGTACCCGACGATTCGATGGTGATAACCCAGATCCGCCGCCGTCTCGACCAGTCGGACGGACGGTTCGTTACAAACGCAGCCTGACCCCGCCGGATCTCCGCCTGATGGACGATGTCGTAATCGGGATCGACGCCTCGACCACGGCCGTGAAGGCGATTGCCTTCGCGCGCGACGGCGAGGAGCTGTTCCAGGCGCGCGAGCCGTACCCGCTTTCAAATCCGAAGCCCGGCCATTTCGAGCAGGACGCCGAACATTGGTGGACGGCGCTGCTTGGCGCATTGAAGCAGGTCACCGAGGCGGTCGGCGCTACGCGGGTGGCGGCGATCTGCATCGCTCACCAGCGAGAGACCTTCACGCTGGTGGACAGCGCCGGCAAAGCACTCATGCCGGCGATCCTGTGGCTCGACGAACGCGCCCGGCCGCAGGTTATCAGGCTTTCGGCCGAACTCGGCCGCGAGGCGATCCGCGACTGGAGCGGCAAGCCCCCGGACCCGACGCCGGCGCTCTACGCCATTGCCTGGCTTGCCGAGCACCAGCCGCAAGTGCTTCGCCAGGCAGCGGCACTGGTCGACGTGCACGGTTTCTTCGTCCAGCGGCTGACCGGGCGATTGGTCACCAGCACCGCAAGTGCGGATCCGCTCGGGCTGCTCGACGTCGAGAAAGGTACCTGGCATCCCCGCCTCGTTGCGGCCGCCGGACTGCAGATGGAGCAATTGCCCGAGCTGGTCGCGCCGGGCGTGGTCTGCGGCAGTCTTTCCGCAAGCATAGCGCAGCTGACCGGCCTGAGGGCCGGCACGCCGGTCGTTGCCGGCGCTGGGGACGGCCAGGCGATGGGCCTCGGCATGGGCGTCTACGGCGAGGGCAAGAGCTATCTCTCGCTCGGCTCCGGCGTGGTCAGCGGCTGCTATTCCGGCAAGGTGAAAACCTCGGACGCCTTTCGCACGCTGGTCTCGCCGACCGGCTCCGGATTCATGCTGGAGACCGTGCTGCGATCGGGCATGCAGCTGGTCGACTGGATCGTGCGAACCACCGGTTCGCCCTCGGCGGCAGCGCTGGAGAAAGTGGCGCTGGATGTTGCCGCGGGCAGCGACGGCCTGCTCATCATGCCCTATTGGGCCGGCGTCATGAGCCCGTATTGGGACGGTGCGGCGCGCGGCGCCATTGTCGGCCTGTCGCTCGATCACCGGCCGGAGCATCTCTTCCGCGCTGTCCTGGAAGGCATCGCCTTCGAGCAGGCCGTCGCCACCGAGGCCATGGAAGCCCAGGCCGGCGGACCGGCGGCGATGATTGCCGCCGGCGGCGGCACCAATTGCGCGCTGCTAATGCAGATCATGGCAAGCGTGCTCGAGCGGCCGCTCTCGGTTTCGCCGGTCAACGAAGCCGCCGCACTCGGCGCTGCCATGCTGGCGGCAGCGGCTGTCGGCTGGTTTGCCTCGCCGGAAGCCGCAGCAGAGGTAATGGCTGCCGCTCCCACCAGGCATGTCGATCCGGTCGACGGGCTTGTCGCCGCCTATCGCAGCCGCAAGGAAATCTACCGCGACCTTTATCAGGCGACGCGCGACATCCACACCCGCCTCGGCGCTCTCGACGAAATCTAGCGGTTGAGCAGCCCCTTGGCCGCATCCTCGTCGGTGATCAGAACCGATACCTTGGTGTTGGCCAGCGCCGCCCGCATGATGGCAATCTTTTCCTGCCCTCCCGAAACCAGGATTATGCTAGGAATATCCGACAGATCCTGCAGCGGATAGGCACAGACGCGGCGGTTGACCTCGTGGTCGACCGGGCGGCCCTCGGCGTCGATGAAATGACACAGAATATCGCCGACGGCACCGGCCGCCTGCAGTTCCTCGAGTTCACTTGGCTTGATGAAGCCGTAATTGGCGATCGGGCTGTCGCTGGAAAACGAGCCGACGCTGAGCACGGCGATGTTTGCCCGGCGCGCGCGGAAAACAACATCCTGAACGCTGCGCTGGCTCATGAAAGCATCGCGCTGCTCCGGCCTGTCGGCATAGACCGGCACCGGCAGCAGGAAACACTCCGCACCGATCTTCTCGGCGAAATCCCAGGCGCTTTCGGTCGGGTTGAGCGGCTGTGCATGGGTGAGGCCGCCAAGCATCGAAACCACCGTTGTCCTGGCGATCGGCCGCCGTGGCAATTCATTGATGGCGAATTTCAGCGTCCGCCCCCAGCCCAGCGCGATGACATCGCCGGCGTTCACATGGTCGGCCAGGTAGGCGGCGGCGGCGTGGCCGATCATCAGCGGCGCGTTGCTTCGGTCGGCCGGCGACGGTACCACAACAGCCTGGCTGAGCCCGAAGCGCTGCTTGAGGCTTTCCTCCAGGATCACGCATTCGACAACGCTGTCGCGGATGCGGAACTGGACGACACCCTCTTCGCGGGCGGCCGAGAGAATGCGATGCACCTTGATGCGGCCGACGCCGAGAATTTCGGAAATCCGCTCCTGCGTAAGACCCTCGACATAATAGTGCCAGGCGGCGCGGGCCTTGAGTTCGGCGTCGGGGAAGCGCGAGGCTCTTTCGTTCTCTATGATCGTCATCTGTTTGCCTTGCCGCAGTCGCCGGCTCTGCTCATGATATTCCAATCCGGCGACTTCGAAATGCCCAAGATTTCCGAGACATTGCGTAAGGCAAACCGGCGAACAGCGCAAACCGTGCTCGAATGAAGCGGGCAGGTCTTGACAATTTTCCGACGAACAGTTTAGCTGAACAAAATTGCATGTTAAAGATAAATTGTTCACAGGGAGGGGCCTGGTGAACAAAGTGGCCCGGTGATGCAGCGCCGGATTGCTGTGGAGGAGACAAAGTGGCTGTGAGCAACGACGCAAGCAATTTGAAGGCAGGCGAGTTGAAGGCAGGCTCTGGCGCGCAGGCTACGGCGGGCGCAAGGTTTTCGGCTGTCTTTGCCGGAACCATGGGCCCGCTGATCGGGCTGGTTCTGCTGTGCGTGGCGCTCTCGCTAACCACCGACACCTTCCTGACTGTCCGCAACATCCTCAACGTTCTCGACCAGGTCACCGTGCTCGGCATCATGGCGATCGGCATGACGCTGGTCATCCTGATCGGCGGCATCGACCTGTCCGTCGGCTCGGTACTGGCGCTGGCTTCCATGGTGATGGGCTTCGTCGCCCATCCGGACTATCTCAATCTCGGCCTGCCGGCCGGCATCGCCGCAGCCCTCGTCGTCGCCGGCCTTTGCGGGCTGGTTTCGGGCCTGCTGGTGACGGTCACCAAGCTGCCGCCCTTCATCGCCACGTTGGCGATGATGTCGGTGGCGCGCGGCCTCGCCAACATGATCACCGACGGCTCGCAGATCGTCGGCTTTCCCGACTGGTTCACCAGCCTGTCGATAATCCGCCATTTCGGATTCCTCTCGGTCACCGTCGGGCTGATGATCGTGCTTGCCGTCATTTTCGCGATCTTCCTGAATTATCGCGCTACCGGCCGTAGCCTGTACGCGATCGGCGGCAGCGCCGAAGTCGCCCGGCTGTCCGGCATACCAGTCAAGTCGCTGACCAACTGGGTCTATGCGATCTGCGCCGTGCTGGCCGGTCTCGCCGGCATCGTGCTTGCCGCCCGGCTCGATTCCGTCCAGCCGAGCTCCGGCCTTGGCTACGAACTCGACACCATCGCGGCGGTGGTGATCGGCGGCGCCAGCCTGTCGGGCGGCGTCGGTTCGATCGGCGGCACAGCCATCGGCGTCCTCATCATCGGCGTGCTGCGCAACGGGCTGAACCTGCTCGGTGTCTCGCCCTTCATCCAGCAAGTGGTTATCGGCGTGGTGATCGCGCTGGCGGTGGCCACCGACACGTGGCGGCGCCGAGCACAATGAAGAATGGGGCACAATGAAGAATTGGGCTCAATGAGATTCGCCCCGATATTCGGGCGAAAACGGATCGGTGATCCGAAACTGGGAGTTGTTCGGCCAAGGGGCGCCGCGATGCGCGGGCAGGACAGATTGAACATCAACGGAGGAATAAACATGCTGACCAAACGTTCATTGCTGCTTGCCGCCGCGGCCGTCATCCCGCTGCTTGGCCTGTCCGACATGGCCTCGGCCAAGGAGGCCAAAAAGCTCGGCCTCGCCGTCGCCAATCTGCAGGCCGACTTCTTCAATCAGATCAAGCAGTCCGTCGAAGCCTACGGCAAGGAAAAGGGCATAGAGGTCGTTACCGTCGATGCCAAGGGCGATTCGGCGACCCAGGTCAGCCAGGTACAGGACCTGATCACGCAAAACATCGACGCGCTGATCTACATTCCGGCCGGCGCCACCGCCGCCACCGTGCCGACCAAGACCGCCAAGGCTGCCGGCATCCCAGTCATCAATGTCGACCGCAACGCCGACGGCGCGCCAGGCGACACCTTCATCGCCACCAACAGCGTGGCATCGGCCAAGGCGGTTTGCGACTACATCGCCAAGCAGGCCGGCGGCAAGGGCGAGTTGATCATCATCCACGGCCAGAAGGGCACGACGCCCGAGGTCGACCGCTCGAAGGGCTGCGGCGAAGCGCTGAAAGGCTATCCCGACATCAAGGTTGTCGGCGAATTGTGGAGCGAAGGCTGGCACCAGGACGAAGGCTTCAAGCTGACGCAGGATCTGTTGCAGTCGCACCCCGACGTGTCGATCGTCATCGGCCAGGCCGACGCGCTGGCGCTCGGTGCGGCGCAGGCCGTCAAGGTCGCCAATCCCGGCCACAAGGTCTGGGTTGCCGGCTTCGACGGCGACGTGGCGGCGCTCAAGGCACTGAAGGACGGCGTCTTCGACGTGACCGCGACGCAGCAGACCCAGGGCATGGGCCGGCTCGCCGTCGATGCAGCAATCAAGCTGGTGGCCGGCGAGACCATTCCCGCCGAACAGCTGCAGGATGCGACGCTGACCACCAAGGACAATGTCGAGCAGTTCATCGCCAAGCATCCCTGATTGAGACCAGTCCGGCAATCGACGAGCGCAACGATGTCCACCGATCCTCGCCACACGCACAGCCCCCATAACGGGCTCGTCGTCAGCGGCCTCTGCAAAAGCTACGGGCCGGTGCAGGTCCTGGCCGATGCGAGCTTCGAGGTGCGGCCGGGCGAGGTCGTGGCGCTGCTTGGCGAAAACGGCGCCGGCAAGTCGACTGTCTCGAACATCATCGCCGGGTCGACGAAACCCGATGCCGGCACCATCACCTGGCGGGGGAACGCTTATTCCCCCGCCAATCCTGCCGCGGCGATCGACGTCGGCATCGGCATGATCCACCAGGAGCTGAAGCTCTTGCCCGATCTGTCGGTCGCCGAAAACGTCTATGTCGGGCGCCTGCCGATGCGTGGCGGCCGCATCGACCGCGCGGCAATGAATGCGCGGGCATCGGCCCAGTTGAAGCGCCTCGGCCTCGATGTCTCGCCCGAGCGCAAGGTGCGCACGCTGCGTATCGCCGCCCAGCAGCAGGTCGAGATCGCCAAGGCGCTGACGCTCAATGCCGAGCTGCTGATCTTCGACGAACCAACCGCAGCCCTTGGCGGCGAGGAAACGGAGCTCCTGTTCCAGCAGATCCGCAAGCTCAAGGCGGAAGGCATGTCCTTCATCTATATCAGCCACCGGCTGGACGAGATCGCCCAGATCGCCGATCGCGTGGTGGTGATGCGCGACGGGCGCATCGTCGCCCGGCACGAGCGCGCCGACATTCCGGTGCGCACTGTCGTCGAGCAAATGGTCGGCCGCAGTGTCGAGCGGATGTTCCCTACGGTATCGGCGCCGGGCAACGACACGCTGCTCGAGGTCGAGAACCTGTCCTCGCCGGAACGCAGCTTTCAAAATGTCAGCTTTTCAGTGCGGGCCGGCGAAATCCTCGGCATTGCCGGGCTGATCGGCGCCGGACGCACGGAGCTGGTGCGGGCGATCGCCGGTGCCGATCCGATCTCATCGGGATCGGTGCGCGTCGCCGGCAAGCCGGTGCATCTCAATGGCCCGGCGGCGGCGATCAAGGCCGGCGTCGTCCTGGTACCGGAAGACCGCAAGGCGCAGGGCGTGGTGCTCGACCAGACGATCGGCGAGAACCTGGCGATCGGCAATTTCGACCATGTCGCGCCGAATGGCTGGGTGTTCCCGAAGGCTGTGCAGAAATTCGCCGAGGCCGGCATTCGCCGGCTCGGCGTCAAGGGCCGGCCGAACCAGGCGGTCAGCAAGCTTTCCGGCGGCAACCAGCAGAAAGTGATCATCGCCAAATGGGTGTCGCGCCCGCCCAAGGTATTCATCCTGGACGAGCCGACGCGCGGCATCGACGTCGGTGCACGCGCCGCGATCTATGATGTCATCGCCGACCTTGCCCGCTCCGGCATGGCGGTGGTGGTGGTGAGCTCCGACCTCGAGGAAGTTCTCGGCCTGTCGCATCGCGTGCTGGTGGTGAGCCGCGGCCGGCAACGCGGCATTCTCGACCGCAGCGAAGCAAGCAATATCGCCGTGATGGAACTCGCCACGAGCTAGGAACAGCCCATCGAAACAAAGCGCAGCAGGTGGTATCCTCCCGGGCACCAGACCGCGCGGGGCGCCAGCAACAGAGTTGGCGCCCCTTTATTTCCGGAGGACGGCGGTTGGAGCAGAGGGACCGACGATGAAATTATTCGACCTTCATGGTGACGTGGCACTTGTGACAGGCGCCGGCAGCGGCATCGGGCAGGCAATCGCCATTGGGCTGGCCGAGGCCGGCGCCGACATAGCCTGCTTCGGCCACGCCTCGAAAGGCGGGCTGGAGGAGACCGCGCACCGGATCACCGCACTCGGCCGCAAGGCGCTGGTGCTGAACGGCACGGTGACTTCAGAGGCCGATCTCGCGGCCGCGATCGAGCGTACGGAGATGGAACTCGGCGCGTTGACCATCGCCGTCAACAATGCCGGCGTCGCCGGAGCTGAGCCGGCAGAGACGCTGTCGCTGGAGAAATGGCAGAAGCTCTATGACGTCAATGTCAGCGGCGTGTTCCTGTCCTGCCAGGCCGAGGCCCGCGCCATGCTGACGCGGCGCAAGGGCTCGATCATCAACATCGCGTCGATGTCGGGCTCGATCGTCAATCGCGGCCTGACCCAGGCGCACTACAATTCGTCGAAGGCCGCGGTGATCCACATGTCGAAGAGCCTCGCCATGGAATGGGCCGATCGCGGCCTGCGCGTCAATGTCGTCAGCCCCGGCTACACGCTGACGCCGATGAACAAGCGGCCGGAGGTCGCCGACCAGGTCAGGATCTTTGAGCGCGACACGCCGATGGGCCGCATGGCGGCGACGGAAGAGATGGTCGGCCCGACCGTGTTCCTGGCCAGCCGCGCCTCGAGTTTCGTCACCGGCATCGACCTGATCGTCGATGGCGGCTTCGTCTGCTGGTAGGAGAAAAGATGCAGAAGCGATTCCTCGGAAAAACGGCGGTCATCACCGGCGCCAGCGGCGGCATTGGTGCGGCAATGGCCAGGCGCTTCGCGGCGGAAGGTGCCGCGGTCGTCGTCAGCGCCATCGACGCGCGCGTCGAAGAGGTCGCCGCCGATCTCAAGGCTGCGGGCGCCAGGGTCGCACCGATGCGCATGGATGTGACGAAGAAGGACGAAGTCGTCGCCCTCTACGATCTGGCCGAGCAGGAGTTCGGCCGCGTCGATATCTCCGTGCAGAATGCCGGTGTCATCACAATCGCCAGGATAGAGGCGATGACCGAGGCCGAATGGGACAAGGTGATGGCGGTCAACACCAAGGGAGTGTTCCTGTGCTGCCAGGAGGCGATCGCGCGCATCCGCAAGCATGGCGATGGCGGCCGGCTGATCAACACCGCATCCGGCCAGGCGCGGCAGGGCTTTATCTACACGCCGCATTATGCGGCCTCGAAATTCGGCGTCGTCGGCGTCACCCAGAGCCTGGCCAAGGAAGTGGCCAAGGAGAAGATCACCGTCAACGCGATCTGCCCCGGCATCATCGACACCGATATGTGGGCCTATAACGACGCCGCATGGGGCAAGTTGATGGGCGACTACAAGCCCGGCGAGCTGATGGCCGAATGGGTGAAGAACATCCCGATGGGCCGCGCCGGCAGCGGCGAAGATGTCTCCGGCCTGGTCAGCTTTCTGGCCAGCGACGATGCAGCCTACATCACCGGCCAGACCATCAATGTCGATGGCGGCCTGATCATGTCGTGAGCGGCGGCGCGGGCCAACGTACCATCCACCGGGATCTGAAAGCCCCTTCGCTGCGTTCAGACTGGTCGGCCGGCCCGTGCCAATCCATGCTCCACGAGCCGGTCGATGATTTCGGAATAGCTGACGCCGCTCGCCGCCATTGCCTTGGAATACATGCTGATATCGGTGAAGCCAGGGATGGTGTTGATTTCATTGACCAAGAATTGCATGTCCGGTGTCAGGAAAAAGTCGACGCGCGCCATCCCGTCACAGCCGACGGCTCTGAAAGCCCTTGCGGCCACGTCCCGCATGGCTGCCTCGACCTCCGGCGGCAGTTCGGCCGGCACTTTAAGTGCCGCGCCGTTCTCGTCGATGTATTTGGCATCGTAGCTGTAGAAATCGTGGCTTTCGGCCGGCACGATCTCGCCTGGCCGCGAGACGAACAGGTCGCCTGCCGGGTCCTCCAACACGCTATATTCGATCTCGCGCCCACGAATGAATTCCTCGGCCAACAGCTTGCAATCGTGCCGGAAGGCTTCAGCAAGCGCTCCATCGAATTCCTGGCTGGCATGGACTTTTCCGACGCCGACAGACGATCCCTGACGCGCCGGTTTGATGAAGAACGGCAGGCCGAGTTCGCTTTCCAGTGCAGCGAGGGCGGGCGCCGCACCTTCATGGATCGTCACTGAGCGCGCGATTGGCAGCCCCGCCGCTTCCAGGAGCCGTTTGGCGATGTCCTTGTCCAGCGCGGTTGCCGAACCCAGGATGCCGCAGCCAGCGAGCGGCACCCGAGCCACCTCGGCCACCCCCTGTACCGAGCCGTCTTCGCCATGAGGGCCGTGCAGGACAGGAAACAGGATGTCGATCTTCGGCAGATCATAGGGCGTGCCGTCGGCCGGGATCGCCATCATCCGTCCGCGCCCACCCGGAACCAGGCAAACTTCCGTGCCGGCCGCAGGTTTTGCGAGCGTACCATCCTGGAAGCTGCTCAGCAGCCACTGTCCTTCGCTCGTGACGAAGATTGGGAGGGCATCGTATTTGGCGGACAGCAGCGCACTCATGACATTGGTTGCTGAAAGCACCGAAACGTCATGTTCGGCGGAACGTCCGCCAAAGAGCACGGCAATTCGCAGTCTGTTCAAGGAAGAGGTCATGAAAGCCTCGGATATGATCTGGTGTTGAAAGGTCACAAGCCGGCGGCGATCCCGCGGTTGGCGAAGAAGTAAGGCATTTTGGTCTGCTGCATTGTATCGGTACCCTGTCCTCGCGGCTCGCATACGGGATGACCGGCAACCTTGGCTTTTTTCGAACCGATCTGCGGGTCCATGTAAAAAGACGGGCCGTGAAATTGGCACCAGCGTTAATCGTTGCGCGACGTGAACGTTGGTATATATAATTTCATCCCATGAAAGTGGCTCTGGGCGAGTTGCCGAGCCAACAGCCGAGATCATGGGACTTTGATGGTTTGCCCCTCAAGACCGGCGATCGATCCGTGGATGACTGCCTTGGCAGCAATCCTTCGGCAGTCATGACGCGGCCGGTCCCGCCACATCTTCACCAATTTGGGCACCACCCCCGTTTTGCTACGGCATCCGCTTCGGCAGCATTGTGGCGCCTACGGCCTTGCGCAACGACCAGCTGTTCCAACACAATCAAAAAAGACGCAAGAAGGGAACTAACGATAACGTCCACCAGAGCTTGACAGGAGAACAAGCATGTCACTTCGGAGCATGATTTCGAATTTCTCAATGGGAGCCTTAACACTTGCCGCAGCCGCACTGACATCTTCGGCCTATGCGGCAGCGCCGGAATCCAACGACCCGATCAAGATCGCACTGTTCGATTGGACCAGCGTCAATCTGAACGCCAAGATCCTCGGCGGCATCCTCGAAAAGCTCGGCTATACCGTCGAGTATCCGACCGCCGACTATCTCTCCAGCCTGACCACCGGCCTGACCAATGGCGACATCGATGTCGGCCTGGAATTCTGGGACACGACGGCCGGCGAGGCGATGAAGGCCTCGGACGCGACCGGCCAGACCGAACGCCTCGGCAAGCTCGGACCCAAGGCCAAGGAAGAATGGTGGTTTCCCGAATATATGAAAGAGAAATGCCCCGGCCTGCCGAACTGGGAAGCGCTGAAAGATCCGAAATGCGCCGAGGCCTTTTCGACGGCCGAAACCACACCGAAGGGGCGCTATCTCGGCGGCCCGGTGACATGGGAAGGTTTTGACGACGAACGCGTCGAGGCGCTGAAACTGCCCTTCACCGTCATCCATGCCGGCACCGATGCGGCGATGTTCGCCGAACTGGACTCGGCCTATCAGCGCAAGGCGCCGATCATGCTGTGGATCTATTCGCCGCATTGGGCGCCGGCCAAATACAAGGGCGAATGGGTCGAATTCCCCGACTATACGACAGAGTGCTACACCGACCCGAAATGGGGTGTGAACCCCGACGCGAAATATGACTGCGGCAAGCCGCATGGCGAGATCTGGAAATATTCCTGGGCCGGCATGAAGGACAAATGGCCTGTCGCCTACAAGGTCGCGAAAAACTACACGGTCGACACCGACGAGCTCAACAAGATGAGCGGCGAGATCGATCTCGAAGGCAAGACGCCGGAAGACGTCGCCGCCGCCTGGATCGCCGCCCACGAAGCCGACTGGAAAGCCTGGGCCGAGTGACCGTCTGACTGGAAATCCGACGACCCGGCCATCCGTGGCCGGGTCTCGATCCCGTGTTCCAGAAGGACGATCGCATGACCGATACGATTGAACAGGCGGCGAAAGCGGGCAACGATGCCCGCCCGATAAAGCTTGCCTGTCGCAATGTCTGGAAGCTGTTCGGGGCGGACGCGGCCGATTTCATCCGCCGGCGCGACGGCAAGGCCAGCCTGGCGGACATCGCCGCTGCCGGACTGGTTGGCGCGGTGCGCGCCGTCGATCTCGAAATCCGCCAAGGCGAGATCTTCATCATCATGGGACTTTCGGGGTCCGGCAAATCGACGCTGGTGCGCTGCATGTCGCGGCTGATCGAGCCGACCCACGGCAAGGTCGAGTTTGAAGGCAAGGACCTGCTCAAGATTTCCGATGCCGCGCTGATCGAGCTGCGACGCCACCGCATGGGCATGGTGTTCCAGAATTTTGCCTTGCTGCCGCATCTCAACGTACTGGAGAACATTGCCTTCCCCCTCGGCATCCAGGGGCAGGACCGGCCGACGCGCGAGAAGCGGGCCCGGGAAGTCATCGAGCTGGTCGGCTTGCGCGGTCGCGAGCATTTCTATCCGCGCGAGCTTTCCGGCGGCCAGCAGCAGCGTGTCGGCATCGCCCGCAGCCTCGCCACGAAGCCGGAAATCTGGTTCCTCGACGAGCCGTTCTCGGCCCTCGATCCGCTGATCCGCCGTGAGATGCAGGACGAGCTGATGCGGCTGCAGACCATGCTGCACAAGACCATCGTCTTCATCACCCATGATTTCGACGAGGCCATCCGGCTGGCCGACCGGATCGCCATCATGAAGGACGGCGAGGTCATCCAGATCGGCACGCCGGAAGAACTGGTGGTCAATCCGGCGACCGACTATGTCGCCGAATTCACCCGCGACGTCGATCGCGCCAAGGTGATATCGGCGCGCAGCCTGATGCGCGCCTGCGACGGCGCCGAGTACGGCGGCACGGTCGCGCCGGATGCCAAGATATCAAGTTTTTCGGCTGATATCGTCTCTGCCGGCAAGCCCTTCGCGGTGGTCAACGGCACCGGCAAGCCGATCGGCTTAGTCACGCCGCAGGCGGTGATCGATCTTCTCGCCGGCATAGAACGTCGTGGGGCCGGCGCATGACGGTCACGGCAAGCGCCAGCGCAGCGAGGCCCCGGCCGGTTCAAACCTGGCTGGCGATCTGGGCCTGCGCGCTCGCCGCCGTGCTTATCGTCTTCCTGCTGCAGGAAAGCCTGCCCTGGGCGGTCAATTACCCGGCCGGCGCGATCGTTCCTGTCGCTGACTGGGTCGGTGCGCTGATGAACTGGGTGAAGTCGAACTTCTCCTGGCTGACCCGCTCGATCACCGCGGTGCTCGGCGTGCCGCTCGATTTCGCGCTCGGTCTTCTGGCCAAGAATTTCAAGATCGGCCATGGCGCGGATATGATCGTCTTGCCGCGCCTGTCCTGGGTCGGCGTCTGCGCTGCCGCCTACCTTGCCGGACGCGCCGCCGGCGGCTGGAAGCTGGGTGCGCTGGCCGGCGGCTGTTTTCTCTACATCGCGCTGTTCGGGCAGTGGACCAGCGCCATGCTGACGCTGGGCTTGATCTCGATCGCCGTGCCGTTTTGCATTGTCACCGGGCTGTTCGCCGGCATCTGGGCATGGCGCAAGCCTTGGGCGGAGAGGTTGTTGATCTCCCCTGCCCTCGATCTGATGCAGACGATCCCGACCTTCGCCTATCTGATCCCGATGCTGCTTCTGTTCGGCAACAGCCCGGTCTCGGCAATGATCGCGACGGCAATCTTCGCGACGCCGCCAATGGTGCGGGCGACGATGCTCGGCCTGTCGCGGGTGCCGTCGGAGATCGACGATTTCAGCGAGATGGCCGGCTGCACGGCACGGCAGAAACTGTGGCGGGTGCTGTTGCCGTCGGCGCGGCCGACATTGATGGTCGGCGTCAACCAGGTCATCATGCTGGCGCTCAATATGGTGATCATCGCCTCGATGATCGGTGCCGGTGGGCTCGGCTATGACGTGCTTTTGGCGTTGCGCGCACTCAAGGTCGGCGAGGCCATGGAAGCTGGCCTCGCGATCGTCGCACTGGCAATTGCACTCGACCGGCTGAGCCAGGCGATCGCGCACAATCACGCCAAGGGCAATGTCCGCCACCAGGCCAGCACCAGTTTCTGGCGGCGCTATCCCAATCTGACGCTGGCCGTCGCCATTCTCGCCGTCGCCACGCTGCTCGGCCTGTTCGTGCCGGCCTTTGCCGCGGTGCCGAAAGCGATCACCTTGACCACCGCGCCTTTGTGGAAGGCGGCGGTGAACTGGATCACCATCAACTTCTTCGAAACGATCGAAGCGTTCCGCGTGGCGCTTATCCTCAATGTGCTCAACCCGGTGCGCGCCTTCTGCGAGGGCTTTCCGTGGCTGGGCGCGGTGTGTCTCCTCGGCCTTGCCGGCTACCAGCTCGGCGGCTTGCGCCTCGCCGCCCTGGTCGCGGCATTGACAGCGTTCTGCGCCGCCACCGGACTTTGGGAAAAGACCATGGCGACGGTCTATTTGTGCGGCATCTCGGCCTTTATTGCCTGCCTGATCGGCATCCCGATCGGGCTGATGGCATCGCGCAGCGACCGCTTCGAAAAGATCGTCACGCCGGTCATCGACACGCTGCAGGTGCTGCCGTCGTTCTGCTTCATCATTCCGGTGGTCATGCTGTTCAGGGTCGGCGACGTCACCGCGATGATCGCCACCGTCGCGTTCGCCGTGGTGCCGGCCATCCGCTATACCAATCACGGCATCCGGCAGGTGCCGCCGGCGCTGATCGAGGCGGCGAAGGTTTCGGGCTGCACCAGGCGCCAGACCTTCTTTCGCGTGCAGCTGCCGCTGGCGTTGCCCGAGATTATGCTCGGCGTCAACCAGACCATCCTGATGGCGCTGGCGATGATCATCATCTGCGCCATGGTCGGCACGCGCGATCTCGGCCAGGAGGTGTTCATCGCCCTGTCCAAGGCCGATTCCGGTCGCGGCATCGTCGCCGGCCTGGCCATCGCCTTCATCGGCATCGTCGCAGACCGGCTGTTCAACGCCTGGACGGCGAAGGCTCGGGCAAGGCTGGGATAGTCCGGAATAGGACGGCCTCAGGAAGCTGCCGCCAAGCGCGCCGTTAACGAGGCACCGATCCCTACGCCTAAAGACATAGCCATTCGGGATTATTGCTCGTTTTTGCCTCACATCGTACGGCTGCCATGGGACGGGCAGGCAGTTGTGTGCGTCAAGTTCTGCAAAATGGCGTGGCATTGCGGTGACGTCGGCGTGTCCGCCGCGCAGCCCCCGTGTTTAGCGGA
>NZ_JAMYQN010000021.1:0-102448 GCF_040320905.1 Mesorhizobium sp. M0590 | reverse complement strand
CGGCGGCACCTCGACCGCCACAGCCCCGGCCGAGACCATCACCGGCGGCAGCACCTCGACTGCCACCGCCCCTTCCGAAGCCACCTCCAGCGGCGGCACCTCGACCGCCACAGCCCCGGCCGAGACCATCACCGGCGGCAGCACCTCGACTGCCACCGCCCCTTCCGAAGCCACCACCGGCGATAGCAATCATGGCAAGACCACGCTTTCGCATCTCCTCGCCGGCAACGGCGGTTCGATTACTACCGCCGCCTCCGGCGCTACCGCCAGCGATGGCAGTCATGGCAAGACCGCGCTGTCGCCCCTCCTCGCCAGCGACGGCAGTTCGACTACTACCGCCGCCTCCGGCGCTACCACCAGCGATGGCAGTCATGGCAAGACCGCGCTGTCGCCCCTCCTCGCCAGCGACGGCAGTTCGACTGATACCGCCGCCTCTGGCGCTATCACCAGCGATGGCAGCCATAGCAAGACCGCGCTTTCTCACCTCCTCGCTAGCGACGGCAGTTCGACTGCTACCGCCGCCTCCGGTGCCACCACCAGCGATGGCAGTCACGACAAGACCGCGCTTTCTCACCTCCTCGCCAGCGATGGCAGTTCGACTGACACCACCCACGATAATGCCGGCGACAAGGTAAGCGAGGGCAGCAGCGTTGACCGCATATTGGCCTCGTTGAGCCATTCTCTTTCGGCCGGCTCGGAACTTCTCCCGACCAACGATCCATCCGACAAGACGGCAACCAGCCTGATCCGCCACGGGTTCGCGCAAACCGTCCAGCCCGATGAAAGTGTCGGCGCCCAGGCAAAAAACGGCGCCGCCGCCGAGATCATGTCTGGCCACGGAGGCAACGATGCCTTCGACTTCAGCAAGCTTCAGGACAAAGTCCAGCTCGACCACTCCGCGCTTGCCGACCTCAAGTCGGGAGGGCTTTCATTGCATACGTCCCCTGCTGTTACGGCCACGGATGATGGTTCCCACCACATCATCTTTGACAGCTCAACCGGGTCGCTCTCTCTCGACAGCGACGCGGTCGGCGGCGCAGCTCAAGCGCAGCTCGCTACCCATCTCCCGTTGCAGCATCACTCTTTGATCTGAAAACCGGAGCGGCGGACCTTCAACTCGAGCGTGTCCGCCGCTCCGTCCGTCTTCAATTGCGCCACGGAAGCTTGACTAAGAAAAATGCGATATCGGCAGACAGCAGAGAGATCGAAGTTGGTCGCATTATCGCCAATGCGAATTCCGGATTCACCACACCCTACGCAGTCTCGGCAATTTTCAGCACTGCGTCGATCTCGGCCATCACCGTTGCCGGCAGCGGCCCTTTCTCCAGCGCACCGAGATTGTCCTCGACCTGCTCGGGCCGCGTGAAGCCGGGAACCGGCAGGGCGATTGCCGACTTGGCGAGTATCCAGCCGAGCGCGCCTTGCGCAAGCGTGCGTCCGCCCGAGGTGAGCAGGTCGCGGATTGCCGAGAGCCTTGACAGATAGTGCGGGTTGGCGGCGCCATCCCTGAAAAACACCATCCATTCGGCATTCCCGCCGCGCACATCGTTGGTGGGCAGCCGCATGGCCGGCGTGTATTTGCCGGTGAGCAGCCCCATTGCCAGCGGCAGCCGGCTGAACGAGACGAGGTTCTCGCGCGCCGCAACGGCCATCAGCTCGTTCGCCGGGGTAAACACATTGAAGTCGTTCTCTACGGCGACGAACCCTTCGCGCGGCGCGTAGGCGGCAAGCCGTCCGCGGTGATCGGTGCTCCAGCCGAAGCCGCCGATCTTGCCCTCCTGGCGCAACAGGCCGAGCGTATCGAACACCTCGCCGGCGCGCTCGATCGGATACTCGTTGATATGTAGCAGCACGACGTCGATACAATCCCGCTGCAGGCGCTGCCGCGAATTGTCGATCGATGTCCGGATTGCCGCGGCAGAGGCATCCTCGGGTGCGATCTTACGCGTTTCGGGATCGCCGAAATAGCCGACCTTGGTGACGATGACGGCTTCGTCCTTACCCCTCAACGCCCGCCCGAGGATCAGTTCGGCATTGCCGGCGCCGTAGGCGGCAGCCGTGTCGAACACCCGCGCGCCGATCTCATAAGCCATCGCCAGCGCGGCTTGCGACCTGATATCGTCGACCTCGCCATAGATTGTCGCCGTGTCACGCCAACGCGCGGGGCCACCCGCCGCCCAAGTGCCGATGCCGATGCGCGGTACCGAGCGGCCACCCCAAAGCATCATCATCTGCATGCCCGGCTCCTCAACGACGCAAGCTGGCGTGGCGGGCACGCTCGCGGATCTCTTCGCGAGAAATGCCGGCATCCGCCAGTGTGCTGTCCCGGGCCTGCCTCAAGCTCGCAAGCGTCTGGCGATAGGCAATCCAGCGGGCGAAACGGTATCGAAGTTCATCCAACATGATCGTCTCCTTTGGCACGCAGAATGCCCGCCTGGGTTGGTCGAAAGCGCAAAGCCTCTGCGCGAATCGCATGCGCGATCGAAAGGGCTGCGCTCGCTTCTTGGCCAGCCGAGGCGCTTGCCCCTGTCCCGCCAGGCAGGATTGTCCAACGCCTCCAATGCCTGCATACTTGCGCACGATGCCCGCTTTGCGCTACAGCCACGGTCGCAAGGAGTTTTTCATTTCTGCAAAATGGATATCGGCTGGGACGATCTGAGGTTGTTTCTCGACGTTGCGCGGCTGGGTGGCTTGAGCGCAGCGACGGGAACCACGCGCCGCAGCGCAGCCACCCTTGGACGACGCGTCACCGCGCTCGAAAAGCAGATCGGCGAACCTCTATTCGTGCGCCAGCAGACCGGCTACCGGCTGACCCCGGTCGGCGAGGAACTGCTGCGGCGCGCCGAAGACGTCGAGGCGGCAATGCAGTCGCTGACCCGCTGGCGCGAGGGAAACCTGCCCGACCGCATTGTCCGCGTCTCGGCCGGGCCATGGACCTCGGCCTTCGTTTCCGCCCATATCGGCGAGATCTGGACGGTCGATGACGGCATAAGGGTAGAGCTTGTCACCACCACCGACCGGGTCGACATCGGCCGCCGTGCCGCCGACATCGGCATCCGCAGCGAGCGCCCGACCGAGCAGTGGCTGGCCGGCCGTCAGAGCGGCAAGGTCGCCCACGCCATTTATTCCGGACGTCACCTGATCAACGGCATCGCCGCCGGATTGTTCGTCGGCGTCACCGGCGAAGGCGCAAACATTGCCTCGGCGCGCTGGCTGCAAGCCCATCACGGCGACCGCATCGCCGTACGCGGCAACAACACCCATTCGGTGCGCGAACTGGTGGCCGCCGGCGCCGGCCTTTCGGTCTTTCCGTGCTTCGTCGGTGACGGCGATCCGCGGCTGGTTCGCGTTGCTCAGCCTATCCCCGAACTTGAAACCGACCAATGGATCGTCACCCATCACGAGGAACGTCACTCCCCGCCGGTACGGAAAGTCGCCGACCGGATCGCCGCCTTGATGCGGGCGCACCAGCCGCTGTTTCGCGGCGAGACGCCGATCCGGTAAGCCTCAGGCAGATCGGCCGCCAGTGGATCAAGAATCAGATATTTTGGTGGGCCGGACGATGGTACCGCCGCCGTTGAGGACGCCGGAGTGCGGCGCGCTGCTCGTAGAGATCCTTGCCTTGGGCGAAGAGAGCGGTATAAACCGACCAGCACGGGGCCGCCTATCCGGTCACTCGTCCTCCTGCCGGCTCATAGCCGTATGCTTCGCCCTTACGCACCACGCGACCGATGCCCGGCCAGCCAAGGTGCGCGCCGGCGATCCACGTCCCCGCCTCGGCCGCGTCACTGAAAACCTTTAGGCGGGTTGCGCGCGCGGTCAGCTGATCGTCGTCATAGCCCCAACTGAACGCGGGATTGCCGAACTGCAAGGCCGGCACATGAACGATGTCCCCGAAGAATAGGAAACGGTCCTCGTCCGTGTCGAACGTGTAGCCGGTATGACCGGCAGCATGACCGGGCAAGGCGACCGCCCTCAATCGCTCACCCACCTGGTCGCCATTCTGGACAGGCTTCAGCAGGGGCCGGAACTGCGCAAGGTGCGCGTAAGCGAAAAAGCTCTGCACAGCCGCTTCGGGAATTACGATCGCCTTCAAGTTTGGAAAGAGCACTCGGCCGTCGGGGGTCAAAAGTCCGTGCACATGATCCTGATGGGCGTGGGTGAGCGCCAAGACCGTGATCGAAGCCGGGTCGATCTTGGCTTCCGCCATGGCCTGCTCAAGACGCCCCACTGTCGGGGCCCAGCCCCCTCCTCCGCTGTCGATCAGAACGCCGTCAACGCCTGGACCTGCGAGGGCGAAGCAATTGACAGACAGGCGAAGCGCCCCTGCCAACGCAGCTTGCGGCACCGGATTATCCTGCGGGTCCCGCAGAAGGTCCGCCGGCATCTCGATGTAACCGTCCGAGAGCGACCAGACGCGCCACCTTCCCGACGTGCTGCCGAGCACGTTATTAGTTTGCGATGTCACGATCATATGGCCACCTGCCGCAAACGAAAATGGAGGATAGGTTCGATTGTCACTATTTGGCTCTCTGCATCCTCTGCGCAAAAACGTGGGGAAATCGATGAAGATCAATGCGGAAAGCACCCGATCTCGATAGGCCACGGATCGGAAGATGATCGTTGACGGATCTGCTAGCTTCGCGGCGATGCCAACTCTTATTGCATTCCCATGTAGATTCCTCCCTTCGTAAGCTCGTCAATCATCTGATTTATGCGCTTTCGGCGTGTTTCCGGGTGACGGGCGCGCTCGATCCAATGCAAGTAATCATTGCGCTGATAGGGAGGCCGTTGCTCGAAAGCAGTTATCAGATTTGCGGCCTCGAGCTCTGCACGCAAACTGTCGGGCATCTTAGCCAACGGACGTTTCAGCAACTCACATCTCCGCCATTCGATGCTGGAATAGATCACAAGTCAGCCGTCGCGCCTGCGAGACCGCAGCCGGCCTGGCGACAGCCCTTTCAATCGGGTCACGACGCGATTCATATGGGCCTGGTGAGTGAAACCCGCGTGCTGAGCAATCTCGGCCAGCGGCAGATTGCTATTTTCCAAAAGCTCGACCGCGCGATCAACGCGGCGGCGTAAAATGAATTGATGTACCGGCAATTGCGTCGCCTCGCGAAAGGCGGCGGTGAAGGCGCGTCGTGGTATTCCCGCGATTCCGGCAAGATGGTCGATCGACACCCCCTTTTCCAGATCGCCGTCAATCGCAGCGAGGACCCGGTCGAACCGCTGCGAGGTTAGGACCGGAGACTTCTGCTGCCGCTGGCGTGCATGCCCGAGACGGAGCAGGTTCGCGAAAACCAGGCCCAGCGTCCATTCGCGGACGATCGGGTTGGCTGGCGGGTCGCCTTCGAGGCGTCGGCACAACTCGGCCACCAGCGAATCGCGTATCGGTCGATCGGTCAGGATTGCCAGGTCCTCGGGGGTCCCGCCTGCGGATACCAGGAGCCTTGACGCCAGCGCGGAGTCAACGGTGATCATCGTCAGCTCTCGCGGCTCCTCGATCTTGAACCGCGTGGCACGCTCGGGAAGACTGAGCAGCAGGTCGCCGGGGCGGGTGAAGACGCGCCGCAGCCCGCGGCCAAGATCGATCTCTGCATAGGATGAACCGCTGCGAATCACACGCAGCTGAACGACTCCGGCCGGCGCATGGCGATAGTCGCCGGCAGGAAAGAACAACCTCTTTGCACTTGCCGCGGTCACCATCGTTGTACCGGGCGTCCGGACGCAAGTTCCTCCAGGACTTCGATGATCGATCGCCGCATCCTCGATCCTTGATGCCTACACTTTTGCCCGTTTGACTGGTCCACCAGGCCCATCATTTGCCAGGGCAGTCAGTTCACCAATCCGGGGCACAAAGATGTTGTGCAGTGTCTGGGTCATAATGGTCATTTCACGCTGAACTTGCAGTTCCTGTGCGGCGGGAAACAATATGTCCTGCAAGAAGAGCTCCAGGCCTGCCTTGTCGTCCCATATCTCGATGATGCGATAACCATCGTCTGTGGCATGCGCGATGTGCTGGTAGATGCCGCCAGCGGGCCGTTTCTCCACGCCGATCCGATCGAGGATGCGGCTATAATCTTCGGCCGTCAGGCCGGCAATATCAAGTGTCGTCACTACGGCCATGGTTCATCCTCGCTGCTGATAGTGGTTGTTTGAGGTGGAGTTCTTGGACGGACCCGGATCCTATTGGGCCGATGTCGTTTGGCATCGCCCGCCCTGACGGCGAGTTTGTCTCCCGAACTTCACCGACAGGAGCGGTCTTTGGTCCTCAGCCACCGAGCGCCTCGATGACAAGACGGGCGGTCGCCGCTCCGGAGAAGTTCTGCTGGCCGGTGATCAAATTGCCGTCGCGCACGGCAAAATCGCGCCACAGCCCGGCCTGAACATAATTCGCGCCGAGCGCACGCATCTCATCCTCGATCCGCCATGGCATCAGATGCGTACCGTGTGGCAGCGCGCCCATCTCCCAGACGGCATTGTCGGCGAAGTCTTCCTCGACATTGGCGAAACCCGTAACAGTGCGCCCTTTGGCCAGCAGCTCGCCGGTTGAGAGGCGAGCGTAGCGCAGCAGCGCGACGCCATGACACAAGGCGGCCGCGACCTTGCCGGCCGCGAAAAAGTTGATGAACAGCCGCTGCAACTCAGTTGCGCCTTCGAAGGTGAACATCGGCGCTTGGCCGCCAGCGACGACGATAGCGTCGAACGCGTCGACCGACAGCTCTGCGATGGGCCGGGTCGTCTCCACCAGCGCCGCCAGTTTCGGCGTCGACAGGAAACCGAGCGAGATCAGATCCGTATCCGAATAGCCGGACGGATCGCGCGGGTCGCTCAACGCATCCGCCTCGCATTTGCCGCCCTCAGGCGAGAAGATCGCGACTCCATATCCGCGCTCGGTGAAGGCGAGCCAGGGATGAGTTAACTCGCTCCACCAAAACCCGACCGGCCAGCCTGTGGTGGTTGACACAGCCGGGTTTGAAAGGACCATCGCGACGCGTTTAGGATGCCGCGGGTCGAGTGGGTTGGAATCGCGCACGCTCATCGCGCCATCTCGACTGGTTCGCCAAGATTCGCCCAAATCGTCTTGTATTGGGTGTAGCTTTCCCACGCCTCGCGGCCCTGCTCGCGGCCATAGCCGCTCATCTTGAAACCTCCGAACGGCGCATTAGGATGGTACTTGTGCCAGCAGTTCAGCCAGACCGTGCCTGCCTTGATCCGGTCGGCGAGCCGCAAGGCGCGGCCGAGATCGCTGGTCTGGATGCCCGAGGCGAGCCCGTAGCTCGTATCGTTGGCGATCCGGATCGCGTCCTCCTCGCTGTCGAATGGAATCACCGGCAGGACAGGGCCGAAAATCTCTTCGCGCGATATCCTTAGGTCGTTGGTCGCATCGGCGAAGATGGTCGGCTCGATGAAGAGGCCCTTGCCGTTGACCTGGCGGGTGCCGCCGCCCGCGGCCAGTCGCGCGGTGCGCTTGCCCTCTTCGACATAGCTCAAGACCTTGTCATACTCGCCCCGCGATGCGATCGGCCCGATCATCGTCGCAGGGTCCAGCGGATCGCCGAGCGTCGCCGACCTCGCCATGGCGCTCAGCTTCTCGACGACCTCGTCATAGCAGGCGCGTTCAACCAGCAGGCGCGATCCGGCGACGCAGACTTCGCCCTTGTTCCAGAAGATGCCCCAGAAGGCTGCCTGTATCGCGACATCGATATCGGCATCGGCGAAAACGATATTGGGACTCTTGCCGCCGAGCTCCATGGTCAGGTGTTTCATCGTCCCGGCACCGTTGCGCATGATGCCCTGGCCGACGGTGGTCGACCCGGTAAAGGCGATCTTGCCGACGCGGGCATCGTTGACCAACGCGTCGCCGATGGTGCCGCCCGGGCCGGTGACGAGATTGTAGACGCCTGGCGGCACGCCCGCGTCGAGGATCACTTGCGCCAAGGCGAGGGCCGTCAGGGGCGTGTCGGTCGCAGGCTTGTGAACGACCGTGTTACCCGCCGCGAGTGCCGGCGCGATTTTCGAACAGGACAGCGCGAGGGGAAAATTGAACGGGGTGATCGCAGCGATCACACCGAGCGGCTCGCGCCGCGTCAGGATCCTGATATTTGGTTCGTAGCTGGTACGATAGGCGCCGTCCATCGCGCTCATGGCGAGCCCGCCATGAAAGCGGAACAGTCCTGAGCAGTGCGGCATGATGATATCGCGGAAATCGCGATAGGGCATACCCATATCCATCGCCTCGCGCACCGCGAAATCCTCGGCCCGCTCGTCCATTAGATCGGCGATGCGAAACAGGATCTTGGCGCGCTCCTCATGATGCATCCGCGCCCAGGGTCCTTGCTCGAAAGCCCGCTGCGCGGCCGCGACGGCATCGCTCGTGTCGGTGACGTCCGCCTTCGCAATATCGGTGATCGCCGCCTCCGTGGTCGGATCAAAAGTCGTCGAAGTCTCGCCACTGACGGCATCGCGCCATTGGCCATCGATCAGCAGACGTCCTACTGGAATCGCCTTGCGCCGCGCGGGTAGATAATCAGTCATGAGTCCGTCCGTCCTGTCGAATGAGATTGAAGGAAATTGTCGGCCCCATCCCGCGCCGATAGGCGAGCTGGACCAATAGCAGCATCATCGGCTCGATCAGGCGCGAGGCCGTGAGATCGCCGACATCGACCGGTATTGTCGGCAGATCGGCGAGAAGCCGGCAAACCGCCGCCTTGGCATCTGCGTCATTGCCGGCGACATAGCTCGTCACCGGATCGCCGTTGAGACGCGGATCATCCCTGTCAAGCAATTCGGCAAAGGTCGGAATGCACTTGACGACAAGGGCGCCCCGCGCGCGCCTCTGAACCTCCTCGCCTACAGACGTAGTAGTGCCTAGCAGCATCGTGGAAAGGTCAGGTGCGACTGCATTGGTATTGTCCCAGACGATCTTGCCCGACAAATCGCCAAGCGCGTCCATCGCCAGCTCGAGAGCCGGCCATGGCGTCGCCAGGGCAATTACGTCGGCCCATCTCGCTACTTCGTCAGGGGCACCGAAGCCAACACGGAGGGTTGCCGCGATTGCGCGCAACTTGCCTTCGTCACGACTGAAGCTGAGGCGAATTTCGTGCCCGGCGAGGCCAAGACATTTCGCCAAGGCCTTCCCGAGCGAGCCTGGTCCGATGATCGCAACTTTCACAACTGCCTCCCGACACGCGATCGGGCTTGCCTAGCATCATTGCAGTCGCGCTTATTTCACGAATTGCCCTTGCACGATCGGGCGCACTCGTCACATGGGTCGGCGCCAATTGGCATCCGGATCCGCCGCGCGCTCACGCCCTTCCCGAACGTGTCCCTATTGGGCATGTATGTGTGGGCGACCATAGAGCAGGGTGCGATCAGCGGAGGTCCCCAGGGCACAAGCTTGCTCATATTGGTTGACGCTAGATTTTCCTTGCCTAATCCGTCGGCGTTGCGATGACTTTTGTGGCATCAGCATAACGCGATTGCCTGCAAATCCGGGGAAAGGCCGCCTCAGGACGGCTTTCCGGACTGGCACGCCCCTTGCTTCGTTATTCATGTGCAGAGCGTCTAGGGTTCCGGCCGTGTCGATCACGGTGCTGGTCCAAGAGACGCGACCGCTTGAGATGCATTGAGGCATCTGGCGGAACACGGCGGGCCAAAATCCCGGGAGAACCCTGCACGGGTTTGCTGGCGCGAACCTCTCCCGGATGCGCGCTCCGTGAACCCCCCAACAGACGTTCGGACGCAATCCGGATCGCAAACAGGGGTATGTAATGTTTCGCAAACTGGCCACAATCATCCTAGCCGCATCACTCAGCCTCCCCTTCATCTCAGCCGCGCAAGCGGCGCCCAAGAAAGACTTCAAGATTTGCTGGTCGATCTATGTCGGCTGGATGCCGTGGGGCTATCTTTCCGACAGCGGCATCATGAAGAAGTGGGCCGACAAATACGGCATCAATGTCGAGATCACCCGCATCAACGACTATGTCGAGAGCATCAACCAGTACACGGCCGGCGGCTTTGACGGCTGTTCGATGACCAACATGGATGCGCTTTCGATCCCGGCCGGCGGCGGTGTCGACACGACGGCCTTGATCGTCGGCGATTTCTCCAACGGCAACGACGCGGTCATCCTCAAGAACAAGACCGCGCTCAAGGATATTGCCGGCCAGAAGGTCAATCTCGTCGAGCTCTCCGTCTCACATTACCTACTTGCGCGCGCGCTGGAGACGGTGGAGTTGGCCGAAAAGGACATTACGGTGGTGAACACCTCCGATGCCGACATGGTCGCTGCCTACGGCACCAGCGACGTCACCTCCGTCGTCACCTGGAATCCGCTGGTCTCGGAAATCGCTGCCATGCCGGGCGCCCACAAGGTATTCGATTCGACTGAGATCCCCGGCGAGATCATCGACATGATGGTCGTCAACACCGCGACGCTGAAGGACAATCCGGCCTTGGGCAAGGCGCTTGTCGGTGCATGGTATGAAGCCATGGCGCTGATGACGTCGGGTACGCCCGAAGGCAAGGCGGCCAAGGAAGAGATGGCCAAGGCGTCGGGGACGGATCTTGCCGGTTTCGACGCTCAGCTTGCATCAACGGCGATGTTCTTCGAGCCGGCCAAGGCGGTCGCATTCACCAACGGCGCCGAACTGCCGAAGACCATGGATCTGGTGCGCAACTTCCTGTTCAGCCACGGCATTCTTGGTACCAACGCGCCGAGCGTCGACGTGATCGGCATGAGCTTCCCCGACGGCTCGACGCTGGGCGACGTCAACAACGTCAAGCTGCGCTTCGATCAGGCCTTTATGGCAGAGGCGGCGGGCGGAACGCTCTGACGCGGGAGCGCGACATGCTAGCCAGAGGAACCGGCATCATGCAGGCCGCAGCAGGCCCCGAAGTCGCGCGCCTGCAACTTAGCAGGCCGAAAGCGCGGCTTCGCCTCATCAACGCGACGGTCTCGCGCGGCGGAGCGTTGCTGCTTGGGACGCTGCCGTTTGCCGCCGTGGCGATTGCCTATCTCTTCGCTTCGTCGCAAAGGCTGGCGGTCAATCCCAGCGACAAGCTGCTGCCCTCCCCTGCACAGATGTGGTCGGCCTTTTCAGACCTGGCGACAGTGCCGGACAAGCGCTCCGGCGACCTGATCCTGTGGGCCGACACCTATGCCAGCCTGATCAGGCTGTTCGCCGGAGTCGGCATGGCCACGCTGGTGGCGCTCAGCCTCGGCGTCGCCATAGGTTTCATCCCGCGCGTCAGGGCCTTTCTGCTGCCCTTGGTCACAGTTGTCTGCGTCATCCCGCCACTGGCGCTGCTGCCGATCCTGTTCATTGCGCTCGGCCTCGGCGAAACGGCCAAGATCACCTTGATCGCTCTCGGCGTCGCACCGGTCATGGTGCGCGACATCGCCAACCGGGTGATGGAATTGCCGCCGGAGCTCGTCGCCAAGGCACAGACGCTCGGCGGCAACAGCTGGACCATGGTGCTCAGGCTGGTGCTGCCACAGGTCATGCCGCGCCTCATCACTTGCGTACGGCTGGCGCTTGGGCCGGCCTGGCTGTTCCTGATCGCGGCAGAAGCCATCGCCTCCACCGAGGGGCTCGGCTACCGCATCTTCCTCGTTCGTCGCTACCTATCGATGGACGTCATCCTGCCTTACGTCGCCTGGATCACGCTGCTTGCGGTGATGACCGACTGGCTGCTCGTGCGGCTCTCTCACATCATCTCGCCCTGGGCGCATCCGGTGCGGACCAGATGAGCCGGATCCTCGTCCATGGGCTGGAGAAGAGCTACGGCGACGCCCGCGTGCTGGAACGGGTCAATGTCTCCGCCGAAGCGGGTGAATTCCTGTCGCTGGTTGGCGCCAGCGGTTGTGGAAAATCGACATTCCTGCGCATCCTGCTTGGCCAGGAACAGCAAAGTGGCGGCGTGGTCGTCGTCGGCGACCAGCCGATCGTGCCGGAACCGACGCCGCAGCGCGGCATCGTCTTCCAGCGCTATTCCGTGTTCCCGCATCTGACCGCGCTGCAGAACTTGCTGCTGGTCGAGGACTTCCGTTCGGGCGGACCGTTCGGCCGCGTCTTCGGCGCCAGGCGCAAAAGCGCCAGGCAAGAAGCCGAAACCATGCTGGAACGGGTCGGGCTTGGCCATGCGCGCGATCTCTATCCGGCCACGCTTTCTGGCGGCATGCAGCAGCGGCTGGCGATCGCGCAGACCTTGCTCGGCCGGCCGCAGATCCTGCTTCTCGACGAGCCGTTCGGCGCACTCGATCCCGGTATTCGCATCGAGATGCATGAGCTGCTCACCGAGCTCTGGACCGAGCACGGCATGACCGTGGTCATGGTCACCCACGATATCGGCGAGGCATTCAAGCTCGGCACCCGCGTGCTGGTCTTCGACAAGGTGCGCCACGACCCCCAGTTCCCGTCCGCCTATGGCGCGACGATCACCTACGATCTGAAGCTCGACCGCAAGCACCGGGCTTCCGCACGAGACGTGGCCGAAGTGGCCGCGATGGTCGGGACGACCCGACTGGATAGCGCAATCGCGACGACGGCGTCGTGAAGGAGGTTTCATGCACAGAGATAGTCCAGAACGCCGGCATCGTCGCGCCGGGCTCACCGACCACCAGCCACGCCAACGCTTCCACCATCCGAACTTCGAGATCCGCGACATGCAGGGCTGGAAGTCGATCGAGGCGGAAGGAAAGCTGCCCGAGGATGGCTGGCGCAAGGAACAGAAATGGGCACTCGACATGGGCCTGCCCGGATCGGATTCGATCATCGACAAGTCGATCCCGACATTCGCGCGAGGCGAGTTGCCGCATTTCGCCGGCATCAACACCTTCCTCAAGGCGCCCTATGTCGAGAACGTCCGCGATGTCGGCAGATATGACGCTGCCGTCATGGGCATTCCTTTCGACAGCGGCACCACCTACCGGCCCGGAGCCCGCTTCGGGCCGCAAGGCATGCGCCGCATCTCGGCGCTCTACACGCCTTACAATTACGAGCTCGGTGTCGACCTGCGCGAGCAGATGACGCTTTGCGACGCCGGCGACGTCTTCACCATCCCCGCCAATCTCGAAAAGAGCTTCGACCAGATCACCAAGGGCGTCAGCCATGTCGCCTCTTCCGGGGCGCTGCCGATCATGCTCGGCGGCGACCATGCGATCGGATTTCCGTGCGTGCGCGGTATCGCCGACGTGACCTCCAAGCGCATCGGCATCATCCATTTCGACCGCCACATCGACATTCAGGAAAAGGATCTCGACGAACGTATGCACACGACGCCCTGGTACTGGGCAACCAACTTGCCGAACGTCTCGGCCACCAATCTGGTGCAGCTCGGCATCGGCGGCTGGCAGGTGCCGCGCTACGGCGTCGCCGAGGCGCGGAAGCGCGGCACCAACGTGCTGACGATTTCCGATATCGAACAGATGGGGCTGGAGAAGGCGGCGGAGATCGCGCTCGAGCTCGCATGGAAGGACACCGACGCGGTATACATCTCCTTCGATGTCGACAGCATCGATTGCGGTTTCGTGCCGGGTACGGGCTGGCCGGAGCCCGGTGGCTTCCTGCCGCGCGAGGCACTGAAGCTGCTCGGGCTAGTGTCGGCGCCCGGCATCTGCGGACTGGAAGTGGTCGAGGTGTCGCCGCCCTACGACACGTCAGACATCACGGCGCTGTTTGGCGTGCGGGTTGTCGTCGAGGCGCTGGGCTCGATGGTCGCGCACGGCAATCTCGGCAAACACAAATCCATCATCGACAAGCCGACGAGCTTTTGACCATGCACGATGATCATCACCACCACAGCCATGACCATGGCGACGGTCACCATCACGAGCCGAACGGTCATCATCACCATCCCCACCCCGTCGGCCACAACGGGCCGGCCGGCAAGCCGTTGCAATGGCAGACACCGCATCTACCGCACGACCATGCGCCCGAACCCGCCGACGCGCCGGCGACGGATCTCGATCTCCTCGAGATCGCGTTTCTCGAAGGGTTTTCGCGGGCGCCCGACCCCTCCAGTTTCCTGCGCCTCGCCGGGATTCCGTTCGTCGGCGAGACCGCCGACGGCGTGCGGCTGCATCTTCTGCGCGTCGAGACGCAGGACATGGTCGATGTCGGCGCCGTCATGCCGCTGATTGGTGGCGCCGGCGTCACCTATCACCCGCTGCCCGCGAAACTGACGTCGCGCCGGCGCCGCCTAGCCTTCGTCTACCACAACGGCAAGGCACAAACGCCCCTTGACTTCGGCGAGGCGCGGCTTCTGGCCGAGAGGTCCGGCGCCGCACAATTCACCATGCCAGGGGCGGACAATGAGCACCGGCCTTGAACCGATCGCACTCCTATCAAACAGGTCCAGAACCATGAACAGAACGCTTTCATTCTTCGGCAGACTCGCCCTGGCAGCCCCCACAACACTCATCCCCTCGTTGGCCTTCGCCCATAGCGGCGGTTTTCATGCCCACGGGTTTGTAGACGGCGTTCAGCACCCGCTGGCCGGCATCGATCATCTATTGGCGATGATGGCTGTCGGCATCATTGCCGCTCGCGCCGGCGGCAAGGGGATCATCATCGTGCCGTCGTGCTTTGTCTCGGCGATGGTCGCTGGCGCCCTGCTCGGTATCGCCGGCATCGGCCTGCCCTCACTGGAAACCGGCATAACGCTATCGCTGTTGGTCTTCGGCGCCATGATGGCGCTTGCCAAGCCGCTTCCGCTCGCTGTGGCCGCCTCGCTGATCGCTCTCTTCGCCCTCTTCCACGGCAATGCCCATGGCCTCGAAATTCCCGAGACGGCCAGCGGCATCGCTTATGCGGTCGGCTTCGTGGTCGCTACTTCGGCTCTTCACGCGACCGGCGCGTTAGCCGCCCTAACACTTCGGCGCTGGCCGCGAGCCATCCGCACGGCAGGGGTCGGCACGTCGTTGGTCGGCGTGGCGCTGGCGGCACAGATCATCTGAACCGCAGCCCATTCATCTGCGATGAACAGGAGGCGAAGGCGTGATCAACCGGCTAACCGTTTGGCAGCGCATCCGAAACGTGCTGTACCAGATCCTGAAGACCCGGTCTGAGCGACTCTGATCTCATCCGGAGATTGAGGCTAGCAGCTTGCCGTACGCAGCGCGCGCGTACGGAGCGGTCCGCCGTGGGTCGCGACTAACTTCCTAGGTGCAGCCGGACGGTCTTGCCTGACGTCGCCGGCCTGTTCCCAGCTACGCCAAATGATCGCCGTCGTGAACTCCGCGCCGGCGAGCGTGACTTGGTCGTCACCGCTGCTGGCGGCCTCCCGGGCGAGGTCATGAAGAACTGGCGTGTCAAAGCGCCGAACAAATTCGATCGCGAATTCGGCTTCTCACGCATGGGCTACGAGATCGCCGCAGGGTGGGGTGCGGCGATGGCCGATGTAGCATCCAGACAGTAATTCGAGGTTGATTGCGACGGGACTATGGGCGGATTTCTATTCCGAACACCGTGCCGGCGTCGTTCAAGCACTTGATAAACGATCCTGACACTCCACCGGCGGCTGGCAACACATCTGCGGCCTCCGGAGGCCCACCATAAGTCAATAAAATCAAACGCTATGGACGGCGGTTCGCCAGTTATTACTTGGCTACCCGAACCAAAACACACCGCTAAGTCATTGATAAATAATAACAATGGTGGGCCCGGAGGATGCATCAAAAGCATTGATTTCATTGACTTTTTCGTGGGCCAAAATCAGAAATCTTCCCGTATCGTTCCGTATGGTTCCGTCGCCGATGTCGGCCAAAACACCGAACGTTCTGCTTATTTGGCCGTCCAAGGCATCCGGCACCTGCTCGAACCCGATATCCGTCAGCCCGAAGCCGCCCGGACCGGTTGGCTCTTCGGCTGGCGCGCTGAAAGCAGGGCAACGAATTGATCCACGGCCTGCCCGGCCCGCGCCAGGACCAGCGGATCCACAAGCTTGCCATCGGAAAAATCGCTGTCGCTGCCGTACACGGCGCTTGGCACGGTCAGCGCCGAGTAGAAGCCGAACAGCGGGCGGAGCTGGTGTTCGACCACCAATGCATGGCGCTGGCCACCACCCGTCGCGCCGATCAGGACCGGCCGATCGACGAGTGCCAGCGGATCGATGAGATCGAACAGATGCTTGAAGAGGCCGACATAGGACCCGTTGTAGACCGGCGTCGTGACGATCAGCGCGTCGGCATGCTCGACAGCCTCCACCACATCCAGCGCCTCCGGCGTCAATTCCTTTCGCGTAAACGCAGCACCCAGACCACGACCGGCATCGACAAGATCGAGGAAATTTACCGTGACAGACAATCTTTCGCGCAGCGCCTTGCCGAGATGATGCGCCAGCGTCCGCGACTTCGACGGCCTGTGCGTGTTGCCCGAAAGCACGACGATGTTCTGGCGCAGCCGTTCGACGTGGAAATTCATGGGCTTCTCATCTGTCCAAAGCAATTGGAAACGCGGGCGGGGCCGCCGGCCCCGCCATTTCGTCGGCGACCGTCAGGCGGCGCGCAGAGGCCGTGTCAGCGGGATCGGCGCGGCCGGCTCCGAACGCGGCACGCGGCCTTCGACCGGATGGCTCGGATCATTGAACCCATGCGTTGAGGCATGGCCGGCGGTGACGAGGCGGTCGACAAAGGCCTCGTCCTCGGCGCTCAGCCTGAAGTCCAATGCCTTCGCATAGCTGTCCCACTGTTCCTCGGTGCGCGGGCCGGCGATCGCCGCCGTGATCAGCCGGTTGTTCAACACCCAGGCCAGCGCGAAATCAGCGGCCGAGACGCCGCGTGACTTTGCGTGCGCCGCGATCTGCCTGGCGATCTCGATCGATTCCGGGCGCCACTCGGTCTCGGCGATGCGCTTGTCGCCACGGCCGGCCCGCGTGTCGGCGGCAGGCGCCTGGTTCGGCTCGTATTTGCCGGTCAGCACGCCGCGCGCCAGCGGGCTGTAGGAGACGACGCCAAGACCGTAATAGGCGGCCGCCGGCAGCTGTTCGGCCTCGGCGGTGCGGTTGACGATGTTATAGAGTGGCTGGCTGGCCACCGGCCGGTCGATGCCGAGTTCATCGGCCAGATGCGCGACTTCGGCGATGCGCCAGCCACGAAAGTTGGAGACGCCGAAATAGCGCAGCTTGCCCTGGCGGATCAGGTCGGCGATCGCCCGCACCGGCTCCTCCAGCGGCGCATCGAAGACGGCGCGGTGGAAGTAGAACAGGTCGATATAGTCTGTTCCCAGGCGCCGCAGGCTGTTCTCGACCGTCTGGATCACCCATTTGCGCGAATGGCCGCCGAGATTAGGCCCCTTGTCATGCGAGTTGACGAACTTGGTCGCCACGACCCAATGATCGCGCGTCGCCTTGATGCCGCGACCGACGACTTCCTCGGACTTGCCGTTGTGGTAGACGTCGGCGGTGTCAATGAAGTTGATGCCTTGCTCGCGCGCCTTGTCGATGATGCGATGCGCGACCGTCTCCTCGGTCGGCCCGCCGAACATCATCGTGCCGAGGCTGAGCGGCGAAACCTTCAGGGCGCTGCGGCCAAGATAGCGGTAGTCGGACATTTTTCTGCTCCGTTGAATTTCAGTTGATGGTTGGTTCGGCGTAGTGGCAGGCGACGTGGTGTCCGGGCGAGATCGCCCGGAATGCCGGCTCCTGCGAACGGCACAGGTCCGTCGCCAGCGGGCAGCGCGTGTGAAAGCGGCAACCGTTCGGGATGTTCTGCGGGCTCGGCAGATCGCCATGGATCGGCGCGGCCTGACGTCGGCGCGCCGGGTCCGGCACGGCATCCATCAGCGCGCGCGTGTAGGGATGCTTTGGCGAGGTCCACAGCGTCGCATTGTCGGCGCTTTCGACAATGCGTCCGAGATACATAACCAGCACCCGGTCGGCGAAATAGCGGACGACCGACAGATCGTGCGAGATGAACAGATAGGACAGCCCGAGCTGCCGCTTCATGTCGACCAGCAGGTTAAGGATCTGCGCCTGGATCGAGAGATCGAGCGCCGACACCGGCTCGTCGCAGACGACCAGTTCCGGATTGAGGATCAGCGCCCGGGCGATGCCGATGCGCTGGCGTTGCCCGCCGGAAAATTCATGCGGGTAGCGGCCGAGAGCATCTCCAGGCAATCCTACACGCTGGACTATGTCCTCGACAATTTTCCGCCGCTCGGCCTTGTTGCCAATGCCATGGACCTTCAGGGGTGCTGTCAGGATGTCGCCTATCATGTGGCGCGGATTGAGCGATGCGAACGGATCCTGGAAGATCATCTGGATATTACGGCGCGCCGCCTTCAGCCGGCGCGCGTCGAGAACGGTGATGTCGGTGCCGTTGAACTCGATCCTGCCGCTAGTCGGGTCGACCAGCCGCATGATGGTCTTGCCTAGCGTCGATTTTCCGCAACCGCTTTCGCCGACGAGACCAACCGTCTCGCCGCGTCCGACTTCGAGGGATACGCCATCGACGGCGCGCAGCGTGCCGCCCTGGGCGTGGAAATGGGTGGAAAGGTCAGAGACCGAGAGCAGCGCCATGCGCAACCTCCGGAATGAAGCTGTAGGGGCAGGCGACTAGACGATCCTCGCTCACCTCGACGAGGGCGGGTACGAAATGGGCGCAGCTGTCGCGCGCCACCGTGCAGCGCGGGCGGAACGGGCAGCCCTTTTCGCCAGCGGCCGAGACGATGCTGCCGGGAATCTCGGTCAGCCTGGCGTCGCGGTAGTGGAGATTGGTCTTCAGCCTTGGCGAAGCGGCAAGCAGGCCGCGCGTATAGGGGTGAAGGGGTGTTCTGAACAGTGCGTCTGGCAGCGCCTGTTCAACCTTGCGGCCGGCATACATGACGACGACCTTGTCGGCCCATTGTGCGACGACACCAAGATCGTGGGTGATGAGCACGACAGCCATCGACAATTCGCGGCGCAGCGTATCGAGCAGGTCGAGCACCTGCGCCTGGATGGTCACGTCGAGCGCCGTCGTCGGCTCGTCGGCAATCAGCAGGCGTGGTCGGCAGGCAACGGCGATGGCAATCATGACGCGCTGGCGCATGCCGCCGGAAAGCTGATGCGGATAGTCGTCGATGCGCCGCTGCGGATCGGGAATACGCACCAGATTGAGAAGCTCGATGGCACGGCTCCGCGCTGCCTTGCCGCGTATGCCTTCGTGCAGCGTCAGCACCTCGGTGATCTGCCGGCCGATGGTCAGCACCGGATTGAGCGACGTCATCGGCTCCTGGAAGATCATGGCGATCTCGCGTCCGCGCAGGTTCCGCATAGCCTTCTGGTCGAGACCGAGCAGGTCCTTGCCGGCGAATTCGATCCGGCCATTGGGGATTTTCGCCGAGCGCGGCAGAAGCTGCATCAGGGCGAGCGCAGTCAGCGACTTGCCGGAGCCTGATTCACCAACGATCGCCAGCGTCTCGCCCTCACCGACCTCGAAGCTCAGCCGGCTGACCGGCTCAGTGTTCGGGAAGCGAGCCGTCAGATTGTCGATCCTGAGCAAAGGAGCCGCCATCTCTAGCGCTCCTGTGAGAAGCGCGGGTTGAGCGCGTCGTTGAGGCCGTCACCGATCAGGTTGAGCGCCAGCACGGTAAAGACGATCGCCAGTCCCGGAAGCGCTGTCAGATACCAAGCGGTGCGGATCAATTCCCTGCCCGCTCCGATCATCGAGCCCCAGCTGACGACGTTGGGATCGCCGAGGCCCATGAAGGACAGCGCCGATTCCATCAGGATCGCGGTCGCCACCATCACCGACGAGGTCACGATCAACGGCGGCAGCGCATTGGGCAGGATCTCGCGGAAGATAATGCGGGCATGGCAGTAGCCGAGGCTGCGGGCGGCCATGACGAAATCCTTCTCGCGGATGGCCCGGAATTCGGCGCGGGTCAACCGCGCCACCGTCGGCCAGGTGATGACGGCGATCGCCACTGTCACGACGGGCGCGGTCGGCTGCGCGATCGCCACCATGACGACCAGAAGCACGAAGCTCGGTATGGTCTGAAAGATCTCGATCAGGCGCACCAGCAGATCGTCGATCCAGCCGCCGAAGTAGCCGGCGGCGGCGCCGACCAGGATGCCGAAGCCGAGACCGAGCGCGGTCGCCACCAGGCCGACGAACAGCGAAATCCGCGCACCATGCAGAATGCCAGAAAGCACATCGCGGCCCATGGAGTCCGTGCCCAGTGGGAAGGCTGGGTTCTGGCCCGGCCACAGGAAGGGCCGCGCCACCATCGATAGCGGATCGGCCGGATAGAGGACTGGTGCTAGCAGTGCGGCCAGCACGACCAACGACAGGAACACCACGCCGAACATGGCGTTGGGATTGCGCAGGAAAACCTTCAGCGCACGCCCTCCAACGGCTATCGGCACCGACGCTGCCGAAGCGGAGCGTGCGTCGGGCGCGTGGAGATTGCTCCAGCTCTTTGCCTCGGGCTCAGGCGGTGCCGCGGGCCCGCGGGCATCGGCATGGAGACGGCGGGAACGGGCATCGCCCGCGGCGAAATCGGTGGAAGCCATCAGCGTACTCCGATGCGGGGATCGAGCCAGGCGTGCAGAAGATCGACGGTCGCGTTGGCGATGATGACCAGCAGCGACGACAACAGAAGGATGCCGAGCAGCACGGTGAAATCGCGGCCCATGACCGCTTCGAAGGCGAGACGCCCGAGGCCGGGCCAGGAATAGACGGTCTCGACAACGACGGCGCCGCCGAGCATGCCGCCAACATGCATGCCGGCCATGGTGGTAATGGGGATCAGCGCGTTGCGCAGGACATGGCGAATGGTGATGATGGCCGGCGGCAGGCCCTTGGCTGCGGCGGTGCGCACGTAGTCCTGCGACTGGACCTCCAGCATCGCCGCTCGTGTCAGCCGCGCATAGATCGCCACGTAGAACAGCGCCAGCGACAGTGCCGGCAGGATCATGTAGCGCGCCCTGTCCCAGAGCCCGGCAAGGCCGGTCAGGTTGCTGCCGATGGTTCCCGAGCCGCCGCTCGGCAGCCAGCCGAGCTTGACCGAAAACAACACGATCAGCATCAAGCCGATCCAGAAACCCGGGATTGAATAGAACAGCAGCGAAATAACGGAGAGCAGACGATCCGGCAGGCGCCCGGCAAACACCGCCATCACCGATCCAAGGGCGAGGCCGAGCACAATGGCGACGGCCAGAGCCACCGCCATCAGCACCAGCGTGCCGGGCAGCCGCTGGCCGATCAGGTCGGCAACCGGCATGCCGTAGCGCGGCGAAAAGCCGAGGCTGAAATGCGCCAGATTGTAGAGATAGTTGAACAGCTGGACGAGCAGCGGATTGTCGAGCCCAAAGCGCTGGCGCAGTGCCGCCATGGTCTCCACCGTGGCCGAACCAGCCTCGCCAGCCATGACGTCGGCCGCATCGCCCGGCGCGAGCTGCTGCAGAAAGAAATTCAGGATCACGATGCCCAGAACGGTCGGCACCGCCTGTATCGCGGTGCGTCGAAACGTTCTGCCAATGCGCGTCAGGGTCGACATCGTTTTCGCTATCCCGGCTGTGGCTGACGATGCGGGTTTGCTGTTTCCCGGAAAGTTTCGTGCTTTTTAGTTGACAAAATTTATAGACATTGTCAAACGTGATTTAAGAAATTTTATCCTGCAAATGGCGACTTTGCAGAATAGAATTTTATTTCATGCTACGAAATTAGCGGTTTGAGGCATGAAATCTTAAGCGCGGGAGCGGGTCGGCCAAATCTTTTCGCAAACGGGCCCGCTCTTGGAACAATAGATTTTTAACTCGGTGGCCGAGGATCGGCCGATCGGGGGCGGCAGCAAAAAAAGGACTAGGGCGCGATGTCTCATTTCCTCATTCCGAACCGCCGCAGGTTCCTCGGCATCTCGGCAGCCGCACTCGGAGCGACGCTGTTGTCTGCATCGCGCAGCGCCTACGCCGCCGAGCCGAAACAGGGTGGAACGGCGACGCTGGTGCTCTCGGCTGAGCCGCCGGTGCTGACAACGATCGCCCACACGGCATTCAATTCGGTCTACGTCTCGGCAAAGACCACCGAGGGCCTGCTGACCTATGATTTCGATCTCACGCCGCGCCCATCCCTGGCCAGACAATGGTCAGTCAGTGACGATGGGCTGCAATACACCTTCAAGCTGCGCGAAGGCGTGAAGTGGCATGATGGCCAGCCGTTCACCGCCGCCGACGTCGCCTATTCGATCACCACGATCAGAGAGGTTCATCCGCGCGGCCGCAACACCTTCCTCAACCTTGTAGATATCCAGACGCCGGATCCGCTGACCGTGACGCTGGTTCTGTCGAGGCCGGCGCCTTACCTGATCACGGCCCTGGCCGCGGCCGAAACGCCAATCGTGCCGAAGCACCTCTATGACGGCACAAAGGCAGCCGAAAATACCGTCAACGTCGCGCCGGTCGGCACCGGCCCGTTCGTCTTCAAGGAATGGGTGCGCGGCAGCCACATCGTCTATGAACGTAATCCCGACTATTGGGACGCGCCGCGCCCCTACCTTGACCGGCTGATTGTCCGTTTCATCCCTGACGCTTCGGCGCGCGCACTGGCGCTGGAGACAGGCGAGATCGATCTGGCGCCGGCAACGCCGATTCCGTACAGCGATTTGCAGCGCTTCGAAACGCTGCCGCATATCGGCTTCGAGAAACAGGGCTACCAATATTCCAATGGCATCAGCCGGGTCGAGTTCAACCTGGAGAAACCCTATTTCCAGCATGTTCGCGTCCGCCGCGCCTTCGCCCATGTTATCGACCGCGACATCATCCGCGACACCATCAACTATGGCTATGGCGCGACCATTCCCGGCCCGATCAACCCCAATTTGAAGAAGTGGTACGTCGCCGACCTGAAGACCTATCCGGTCGACATTGCCACTGCCGAGAAACTGCTCGACGAAGCAGGCTTGCCGCGCGACGCCAACGGCACCCGGCTCAAGCTTGTCCACGACTATGTCCCGAGCGGCGAGACCTACAAGCGCGGCGCCGAATACATCAAGCAGGCATTGGCCGCAGTCGGGGTCGAGGTCACCGTACGCAGCCAGGATTTCGCCACCTACACCAAGCGCATCTACACCGACCGCGATTTCGACTTCACCTTCAACGGCATGAGCAATCTGTTCGACCCGACGGTCGGCGTGCAGCGGCTCTACTGGTCGAAGAATTTCAAGCCCGGCGTACCGTTCTCCAACGGTTCGAAATACAGCAACGCCAAGGTCGATGAACTTCTTGAAGCGGCCGCCGTCGAGGTCGATCACGAAAAGCGCTTCGAGCAATGGGCCGCGATCCAGCAGATCCTTGTCGAGGACCTGCCCGACATCGGCATCGTCAGCCAGCCGGAAATCACCCTCTACAACAGGCGCATAGCCGGTCACACGGTGGGCGCTGAGGGCAATGCCGGCTCCCTCGCAACAGCCCATATCGTCGCTTGATCCGCTGACCCGTGTGCGCGGTCCTTTCGCGCACGGGTTCCCTTCCTCCACCCGAGAAAGTTCGCCATGACGCTCGCCCACAAGCCTGGTTCCATCGTCGGCACGCCCTTCTTCAAGGCGCCGACCGACTATCCGGACAGCCCGCTGTCGAAAGCGCTCCGGCAGCCGGTGCTGCTCGGGCTGTTCCTGCCAATCCAGGCCGGTGGCTGGACCAACTCGACGCTGCCGCGCTCGACCGACTGGCGCTTCGATTACAACCGCGACCTGACGCTCAAGGCTGAGGAGCTTGGCTTCGACCTCGTCTTCGCGCTCAGTCAATGGCTGCCCAAGGGCGGCTATGGCGGCGTTTTCAACGGCCAGGCGCTGGACAGTTTTGTGTCCGTGGCGGCCATGGCCGCGATCACCAAGAAGATCATGCTGATTTCGACCATGCATGTTCTCTACGGCCCGTGGCATCCGCTGCATCTGGCGAAGTTCGGCGCGACGCTCGACCACATCTCCGGCGGCCGCTGGGGCATCAACGTGGTCACCGGCCATCGCGCCGTCGAACACGAGATGTTCGGCTGGAACCGCATCGAGCACGACCGTCGCTATGAACTCGCCGCCGAATTCGTTGAGGTGCTGCAGCGACTGTGGCAGGACGACGAGAATTTCTCCTTCTCCGGAGAATCGAGCTGGAAGCTCAATGGCGGCTTCGTCACGCCCAAGCCGAATTATGGACGGCCGATCCTGGTCAATGCCACCGGCTCCGACGCCGGCATTTCCTTTGCCGGCCGTTATTCCGACATCGTCTTCGTCACCAGCCCGGCCGGCTCCGATATTGCCAGCGCGCTGGAAGCGCTGCCGGCGCATACGAAGAAGGTGAAGGACGCAGCTCTCGGCGTCGGCCGCACCGTGCGCACGCTGCTCAACCCGCTGGTCATCAGCAGGCCGACCGAGAAGGAAGCCTGGGCGGTCGCCGACGAGATCGTCGCCCATGCCGACAGCCGCACGCCGAAAGGCTTCCAGACCTTCAACAGCGACGCCCAGGCCTGGAAAGGACGCGAAGGCCGCGAGGACCCCTACGCCAAGGTCGGCGGCAACATCTACCTCATCGGCACGCCCGAACAGATCGTCGACCAGTTCGTCAAGTTGAAGGACGCCGGCATTGACGGCCTGCAGCTGTCCTTCTTCGATTTCAAGCCTGACCTCGAATTCTTCGGCGAGAACATCCTGCCGCTGATGAAGCAGGCTGGCCTGCGCAACACCTAAGGAGCCATCATGACCGCGACTGGGATCTCCGAAATCTGGTACACACGCTGCCCGGTGCCGACGCCTGTCGGGCTCGCCGCACAGCTCGGGCTTCTCGACGAGACCTTTCGCAAGGAGGGGATCGAATTGAAGTCGATCATCGATTCGGCCAATCGCGACATCCGCCAGAGCCATTTCAACCACACGCTCGACTGGTCGTTCCGCCACGGCGGCAACGTGCCGCCGATCCGCGCGCGGTCCGAAGCGCGCAAGACGCGTCTCGTCGGCATCACTTGGACCGACGAATTCCAGGCAATCATCGCCCTGCCCGGTTCCGGCATCAGGACAACCCAGGACCTGAAAGGCCGCCGCTTCGGCATCGCCCGGCGCCCCGAAGGCATCGTCGACTTCATGCGAGCGACGGCGTTGAAGGGACTGGTCTCGGCGCTCTCGCTCGAGGGCCTTGGCTATGGCGACGTCGAGATCGTCGACATAGCGCTGGCCGACAGCGTGCTCGACAGCCAGGAAGGACCGTCGCTGTTCGGCCTCAAGCGCAAGCAGGCCTATGGCGAGGAAGCCGCAGCCCTGATCCGCGGCGAGGTCGACGCCATCTATGTCAAGGGCACGGCCGGCATCAATGTCGCCAATCTGATCGGCGCCATCCAGGTCGTGGAATTTGGCTTCCACCCCGACCCGAACATCCGCATCAATTCCGGTTCGCCGCGCGTGCTGACCGTCGATGAACTGCTGGCGGAACAACGCCCCGATCTGGTCGCGCGACTGATCGAGACCATCCTGCGCGCCAGTGCCTGGGCCGAGGCGCATCCGGAAGAGACGCAGCGCTTTGTTGCCCGCGAAGCCGGGGCCACCGAGGAACAGGTGCTGGCCGCCAATGGCCCGGATGTCCATAAGCATCTCGGCCTCGGACTGCAGCCTGAGCTCGTCGCAGCGGTTTCCCACTACAAGAATTTCCTGCGCGACTGGGGCTTCCTCGCCGGCGATTTCGACGTCGAGCACTGGGTCGATCGCCGGCCGCTCGATCTGGTGAACATTCGCGCCGCCGCCTGAGAGAAAGCCAACGTCATGATGTCGACAATTGCCGAGTTTCCGCAACTCCTCGAGAAAGTGGCCGGCCTCGCCGACGACTTCGCGCTGACCGCCGCGCATCACGACGCGACCGGGGAATTCCCATTCGCCAATTTCGACCGGCTTCACCAGGCGGGGCTGCTTGGCCTGGTCACGGCGCGCGAACATGGCGGCTTCGGTGGCGGGCTGACGGAAGCACAGGCGGTGATCGCCGAGATCGGTCGTGGCGAGCCGTCGACAGCGCTGGTGCTGGCCATGCACTACAACAGCCAGTATGCGATGCGGAAATCCGGAAAATGGCCGCGCCATCTGGTTCAGCGGATTGTCGAGGCCGGCCGTCTTGGCCCTGCCCTGATCAACGCCGCCCAGGCCGAGCCCCGGATCGGCTCGCCAGCTCATGGCAAGCCGCCCGAAACCATTGCCCGGCGGGACGGCAACGTCTGGCGGATATCCGGCCACAAGAACTACGTCACCGGCATTCCTATTCTGAAATGGGTGAACTTGCTGGCGCTGACCGACGAGCCGCAGCCGCGTCTGGCTTCATTCCTGGTGCCGACCGACGCGCCTGGATTTCGCGTCGAAAAGACATGGAACGCCGCCGGCATGCGGGCGACGGCCAGCGACGACATCATTCTGGATAATGTTGCGGTTCCTGCCGAAGACATCACCGAGGCGCAGCCGGCATCCGAGCCGCTGAGGCGCGAGGAAAGCGCGACGGCGTTCTTCTTTTCGCTGATCGGCGCTGTCTACCACGGTGCCGCCCGTGCTGCCCGTGACCGGCTGGTCTCCTTTGTCAGCACGCACGCGCCGGCAAGTCTTGGTGCGCCGCTGTCGACCGTGCCGCACATCCAGTCAGGGCTGGGCGACATAGAGGTTCGGCTTGCGAGCAGCGCGCGGCTGCTGCGTTCGCTCGCCGAAGATGTCGACGCCGGCCGGCCTGTGGGCACCGACGGCATGACGGTCAGGCATGTCGTCATCGACAATGCCGTTGCCGTCACCTCGCTGGCGCTGGAGCTTGCCGGCAATCCAGGCCTTAACAGAGATTTCCAGCTTGAGCGCCACCACCGTGATGCGCTGACCGCCCGTTCCCACGCACCGCAGAACCACATGATCCGCACGATCGCCGCCAAGGCGACGCTCAGCCGCCATACCGCCCGGCAGCTGGCCGAGACACCGGCTATTGCCGCTGGCAAGCCCAGGCTCGTGGCGGTCGGTTGAGCGCCATGACAACAGAACATGTCGAAGTCGCCATTATCGGCGGAGGCCCCGGCGGCCTGACACTGGCGCAAGGCCTGAAGAAGAACAGCATCAGTGTCGCGGTCTTCGAGAAGGACCGCGCCCGCACCGACTATGTCCAGGGTTTTCGTCTGCGCATCCGCCAGCGCGGCATCGATTCCCTGATCGCCAATTTGCCGCCGGAACTCTACGACGCTTTTGTCGCCACGCTCGGCCAGGCGCCAGATCGCAACATCCTGCTCGACGAGAATTTCAAGATCCTGGGCGAGGATGCTGCCTGGGGCGGCGGCAACGCGCTGGGCGAGGCCGACGATACGCATATCGAAAAGTCAGTGAGCCGTATCACGCTGCGCCAGGTGCTGTTGTCCGGCCTCGACGGCATCGTGCGCTACGGCAAGGTCTTCTCCCGCTACGACGAGCAGCCGGATGGTTCGGTCGTAGCGCATTTCGAGGATGGCTCGACAATCCATGCCGATGTGCTGGTCGGTGCCGACGGCGCCCGCTCGCGCGTGCGCCAGCAGCTGGTGCCGCATGCCAGGAGCTTCGATACAGGCGTCAGGCGCCTGGCCGGCAAGATGACGCTGCATGCGGCAGCCCTTCACCAGATCTCGCCGCTGCTACTCGACTACAATGCCGGCGTCAGGCCAACCGAAGGTCATGGGCTTATGGTCACCAGCCACAGGGTCAATGTCGACGCATTACGAAAGCATGGACTGATCGGGCTGGACGACGCCACCCACAAGGATTTTTCCGGTTTCCATTTCAACAACACCACCAGCTATGTCTGGTGGAACACCGCCTATGAAAAGGACGAACTTGCCACGGACGACGCGCTGGCAAAGCTCTCCGGTTCAGAACTGATTGACCTGCTGATCTCGAAGATCGCCCACTGGCACCCGGAAATCCTCGACCTCATCCGCTACACCGACCCATCGACGGTGGCGCTGCTTCATGTCCACAGCTCCGAACCTGTCGATCCCTGGCCGACGAAACCGGTGACGTTGCTTGGCGATGCCATCCACGCCATGACCTATTTTCGCGCGCTTGGCGGCAACACCTCGATCTACGACGCCGGGCTGCTGGTGCCAGAGCTGGTGGCCGCCAAACGCGGCGGCAAGCCGCTTCTCCAGGCGCTGTCGGAGTATGAGGCCAAGATGCTGGAGCACGGCGCCAAAGCCGTGCGGTCTTCGCTGACGGCGATGCAGAAGAACGTGCTGGCGGGCCGTCGCCGCCAATCGGAAGCCGCCGAATAGTGGCCCCGAAAAAATCGGCTGACAGTGCTCCTGCCCTACGCCGCTTCCACCAGGCTGGCCGACTGGAAGTCATACAAGAGGATCGCGATCTCGAAGCCGCGCCGCTGCAGCCAATGCGCCGTCGTCGCCGCGCGGACACCGAGCAGATCGTCGATCAGCACGACGCGGGCGCCGCGCACGGCGATGGTGCGATAGGCGACACCGAGCAACTGCCCGCCCTCAGACGCGATCGACCCCGGAATATGCGCTTCGGCGAACTCGTCGGGCGTGCGCACGTCAAGCAGGTAGGTCGTCCGCTTTTCGTCCTTCGCCCAGTTCGCGGCCGTGGCCGCATTGATGCGGGGAAAGCTGTCGCCTTCGGCAAGCTTTGCGATGTGCTCCCCGGCGAAACGCTTGGCATCCTCGCTTGCCGGACCATAGATTGCGGTCTTGCCGGTTTCGAGTGCAAGACCGGCTTCGCGCCATGCCTTGGTGCCGTCGTGCAGATAGGCGACCCGGTTGGGCACGCCGGCATCGATCAGTGTCTGCGCCCCGATGATGGCGCGCGGCAGGCCGGCGCAGGAGACGACAACCTGCGTCTCCGGTGACGGCACCAGGTCGGCGAAGCGCAGCACCAGCTCGGCGCCCGGCACGCTGACGGCGCCCGGCACATGGTCCTTTTCGAACTCCGCCACCGTGCGGCTGTCGAGCACCACCACGTCGGCGCCTCGGCCTCTGAGCACCGCGAGCTCTTCAACGCTGACGACCGGGGTCCCCTTCTCGTCGCGGATCGCCAGCGAAAAATCGACGCCCGGCGTATCGAAGGTCGGCAGGCCTTCAACGCCGCTTTGCGTCCATTCCGGAATTCCACCGTTCAGCGAAAACAGCTGGGTACGGCCATACCCCACCAGTCGTTCGACAAGTTGCTCGGCAACGCCGCTGCCGTCGTCCGCCAGCACGGTGCGCACCGATTTGCGCGGGATGAAGCGGTCGATCTCGGCCTCGACCTGAGCCGCGGGCAGGTTGGTGGCGAACAGCGGCGATGCGTATCCGACAGTCGCGCTGTCGCGAATGTCTAGCACCGCCAGTTCTTCGCCATCCGCCAGCCATTGGCGAAACATTTTCGAATCGATCGTCCTGTCGCTCATGATGCTTTCCTCTCTTGCTGTTCAGCGGCGCCACGGATCGAACGCGCAAGGCCGAGGTTCTCGCGCAACGTCCCGCCTTCGTAAGCAGTCCGGAACAGACGCCGCCGCTGCAGCTCCGGAATGACGAGGTCGACAAAATCGGTGAGGCCCGTCGGCAGGATCGGCGGCATGACGTTGAAGCCGTCCGCGGCGCCACCGGCGAACCACTCCTCCATCATGTCGGCCACATCCTTTGGCGTGCCGACGATCTGGAAATGGCCGCGCGCGCCGGCAACGGCGAGATACAATTGGCGGATGGTCAGGTTCCGGCTCGCGGCCAATTCGGAAACGACTTTCAGGCGGCTCTTCACGGCATCGGAACTGCCCAGTGCCGGCAACGGTCCGTCGAGTGAATGGCCGGAAAGATCGACACCGCCGAGCAATCCTGAAACCAGCGCCACACCAACCACAGGATCGACCAGGCGCTGGATCGCATCGAACTTGTCCTCGGCCTCCGTGCGCGTCGGCGCGACGACCGGGAAGACACCGGGCATGATCTTCAAGCTGTCGGCGGAGCGGCCAAACGAGCCCAGCCGGCCTTTCAGTTCGCCGTAAAAGCCGCGCGCCGATTCGATGGTCGGGTGGGCGGTGAAAACCACCTCCGCCGTCCGCGCCGCCAAGTGCTGGCCGGCATCGGACGAGCCCGCCTGGACGATGACGGGATGGCCCTGCGGTGGGCGAGCGACGTTGAGCGGTCCCTTGACGCGGAAATGCCGGCCGACATGGTCCGGGGCGTGGATGCCGCGCCGGTCGATGGCGATCCCCGAAGCCTTGTCGGCGACGAAGGCATCGTCGTCCCAGCTGTCCCAAAGCTTCTGCGCGACAGCGACGAATTCCTCGGCGCGGGCGTAACGGTCGGCATGAACGGGATGCTGGTCGAGGCTGAAATTCGCCGCCGCCGGCGCATCGGCTGAGGTGACGACATTCCAGCCTGTCCTGCCGCCGCTGAGATGATCGATCGAAGCGAACAGCCGCGCCAAGTGGAACGGCTCCCAATAGGTGGTCGAGGCGGTCGCAACGAGCCCGATCCCTTGCGTGATGGTCGAGAGCGCCGACAAAAGCGTCAGCGGCTCGAAATGCACGACATGGCCGGTGCGCTCGAAGGTCTCGATCGGCTGCTCGCCATTGCGCGCGCTGAGGCTGTCGGCCAGAAACACCATGTCGAACAGGCCACGCTCGGCAGTGCGCGCGGCGTCCGCATAGTGCTGAAAGCTCAGGCCCGGATTGGCAGGCACATCGGGATGGCGCCAGGCAGCGACATGATGGCCCGGTCCGCGAACAAAGGCTCCAAGCCTTATCTTTCGATTTTCAGTCATCAGCGGTTCTCAGGCTGGTCGCAAAGGGCGTTCCTATCTAGCGCCTGCCAAACCCGCTGAGTGAAAGAATGCCTTTCGCCAGCTGGCAATTATTGTTTTTTGACATCGGATTACGGGAAAGCACGATGGTCGTTGCCGGGGCGGTGGGCTAGAGCCATGACCACCGGCGTCGCAAAGGTTCTTGATGCTTCATACCCTTTCCTCCCCGCTACGTTCGATCCCTCGTTCAATCATCATCGTTGGCGGCGGCTTTGCCGGCGCGGTTACCGCGATCAAGCTGCTCGACCGTTCAACTGAGCCGCTGGCAATCACCATCATCGAGCGCCGGGCCCAACTCGGCCGCGGTGTTGCCTACAGCACCTGCGATCCGAACCATCTCGTCAACGGCGCGGCGCGTATCTTCTCGCTGCATCCAGACGATCCCGATCACCTCGTCCGCTGGCTCCTGGCGAATGGTCCGGACCAAGGCTGGACACCGCCCGAAGATGTCCCGGACTCCAGCCCGCCACGTTGGCTGTTCGGCAGCTATGTCCAGTCGGAACTGACGAGAGCGGTTCGAGAAGCAGATGGGCGCTCCTCGCTGCGCCACATCAAGGCATCCGCCGTCGACATGCTGACGGGTCCGTCCGGAGTCTGCGTCGGCACCGGCGACGGCCAGCAATTGCTGGCCGATGAGGCCGTGCTGGCGACTGGGGTGTTCCAGAGCGAGCCAGCGGCGGCAGAAGCACCTGTCATCAGCGATCCCCGCTACGTCGCAAATCCCTGGGATTCGGCGGCGCTCGACCGGCTCACCGGCAGCAAGAAACTGCTGCTGATCGGCTCCAGCCTGAGCATGGTCGACGTCGTCGCCAGCATGGAAGCGCGCGGCTTCAAGGGCGGTTATCGCGTCGTGTCGCGGCGCGGACAGATCGTCGAACCTCGGCGCAACACGGAAGCGTGGCGCGATTTTCTCGCCGGGCGGCCGCTGCCGAAAACCACCAGGGCGCTTCTCGCACTGGTCAAGGCCGAACGCCGGGCAATCGAAACCACCGGCCTGGACTGGCAAGGGCTGCCACTGACGATCCGGCCGTGGATCCTGGCCTTGTGGCAGGGCGCCACCGACAGGGAGCGCTTGAAGTTCGCACGCCATCTGCGCGCCTTCTGGGATGTCACCGCGCACCGCGCGGCGCCACCGAGCTTTGAGCGCGTGGCACTGGCGCGAAGCCAAGGCCGTTGGACGGGTGGAGCGGGACGGGTGCTGGCACTCCATCCGCAGGCAAATGGGATCGTCGCTGAAATCCGCTGGCGCGATACCGGCGCAGTCGAACGGCTGCGCTTCGACGGCGTCGTCAACTGCCGCGGCCATCAGGAGCATGATTGGCGACGGATCGCCGATCCGTTCGTCCGCAGCCTGCTTGAGAACGGCATCGTCAGGCCCCATGCAACCGGCTTCGGCATCGACGCGACGCATGGCGGCCAGGTGATTGCCGGTAACGGCAACACCCATGGCAATCTGTTCGCCATCGGCCATCCGCTGCGCGGCGTCGCCTGGGAATCGAGCTCAATCGGCGAACAACTGGCGCAGGCCATAGCCCTTGCCGGCCTTCTGGTCGGAGCCAGCCCAAGGCTGCGTGCTTTGGCCTGAAGTTACCGGCTTTGCGAAATGGAAGAAACGAAAAGGGCCGCAGCTCGATGCGGCCCTTCTCTCATGATTGCCCGGCAGATTTAGGCGTTCGGGTCGAGATAGGCGTCGGCGAAATTCGCTGACAGGCCTTCGGCGCCAGGCGCGTAGTTCTTGACGGTTTTGCGGGCGATGATGATGGTGGGTGGCGCGATCAGATTGATGATCGGCAACTCGTCGGCGATGATCTCCTGGAACTTGAAGAAGAGTTGCTTGCGCTTGGCCTCGTCGAGCTCGACCGATGCGGCTTCCAGCAAACGGTCAACCTCCGGGTTCTCATAGTGCGCGCCGTTGGAGAACGGCAGCCCTTTCTTGATGTTCTTCGACCAGTAGAGCCGCTGTGCGCCGGCGCTCGGATCGAAGATGTTGCCGCAGGATTCCGTCGACAGGTCCCAGGTGCGATCGGTGTAGATGGTTTTGACATAGGTTCCGAAGTCGAATTTTTCGATCTCGGCATCGATGCCTATCTTGGCCAATGCCTGCTTGAGGAAGTCGGCATAGCCCCACGGGTTGTAGGGATTGTTGGTGAGCCTGAGCTTGAAGCGAATGCCGTCCGCTCCCCGCTTGAAGCCGGCCTCGTCGAGCAGTTTTTCCGACAATGCCGTATCGACGGTCGCGGCCTTTACGTCGGGGTCGAAATACTTCTTGTTGACGACGCTGATCGGCGTCGGCGAGACTTGGCCATAACCGTAAAACACGATTGCATTGACCGCGTCGAGGTCGATCGCGTGCGCGATTGCCTGACGGACCTTCTTCTCCTTCAGGATCGGGTTTTCGAGGTTGATGATCAGTTGGTGCAGCGGGCCGCTATAGGTGAAGACCGTGCTGTCGACGACGAATTGCGGCAGCGCGTTGAAACGCTCCAGATCGGCGAAGGCCACAGGGTTCGGTCCGATGTCGACCTCGCCCGTTTCGAGCGCCGCGGCGCGCGCGCCCGGATCGGTGATGAAGCGGAAAATGATCCGGTCGAGATAGGGTTTAGGCGCATCCCAATAGGTCGGGTTCTTTTCGACGAGGATGTGGCTGCCCTTCACCCATTCCTTCAGCACGAACGGCCCGCTGCCGATGATCTGCTCGAAGGACGGATCGTCAGCCGGCTTCAGCTTCTCGTAAATGTGTTTGGGCACGACAGGCGATTCCGTGGCGGCCAGCCCCGAAATCAGGGCGGCGGACGGCTTCGACAATTTGATCTTTACGATATACGGGTCCGACGTGTCGATGTCGGTGACGTTCTGGAAGGTGATGCGCCCGCGCGGATGCGCTTCGCGCAGCCGGGAGATCGAAAAGGCCACGTCCTCGGAGGTCAAATCATGGCCATCGCTAAACTTCACCCCCTGGCGCAGCTTGAAGACGTATTCGAGCCCGTCGTCGCTGATCGACCATTCGGTGGCCAGTTGCGGTCGCGGATTGAGATCGTAGTCGTAGGCGAGCAGGCCGTCGAAAATCTTCGGACCGATGGTGGCCGGTCCGCCAGCGCTGGTGTTGATGGAAACGATCTGGTTGGGCTCGGGATAGTAGACGAAGTTGAGCGTGCCTCCGGCCACCGGCTTTGCGTCTTCTGCGAATGCCCCGGCGGGAAGTGCTGCACTCGCGCCGGCCAGCAGCAGGAACTGATTGAACAGGCGTCGGTTGATGGTCATGGTCGGTACTCCGAATTGGCGCGATTTATCTTTCATGGAGAAAAGTCGGGATCGTCGTTTTCACGCGCCGGTCCCAACCAGAGGGCTTGCAGAACGCTTAGGCGTTTGGCGCGAGCCATATCTGCGCGAAGCTGTTGTTGATCCCCTGAGCGCCGGGCGCAAAATCCCGGACCTTCTTGTTGGCGACGATCTGGGCGCCGGCGGCGACCAGATCGACCGACACCACGTCGTCATGGATGATGTGCTGGAATTTGTGCCAGAGCTCGCGCCGCTTGGTCTCGTCGGGCTCGATTGCCGCGGCTTCGAGGATCTGGTCAACCTTGGGGTTTGCATAGTGGCTAGCGTTGGAGAAGACGAGGCCGATCTTGAAGTTCTTCGACCAGTAGGCGCGCTGGACGCCGAGCGTCGGATCGAAGGTGTTCGACAGCGACTCGACCACCAGGTCCCAGGCGCGGTCGGTGTAGACGGTCTTCAGGAACGTCGACAGGTCAAGCTTGAGGATCTCGGCATCGATGCCGACCGTCGCCAACGACTGCTTGATGAAATCGGCATAGGACGCCGGCAGGAACGCGTTGTAGGCAAGCCGGAGCTTGAAGCGCGTGCCATCGGCGCCACGCGGATAGCCGGCGTCGTCGAGCAGCTTCTCCGCCAGTTTGGTATCGGGCTCGCGCGCCTTGATGCTGCGGTCATACCATTTGGGCAGCGCCGTGCTGATCGGGCTCGGCGATACCTGCGCATAACCGTAGAGCGCGATGTCGACCAGCTTCTGCAGGTCGATTGCGTGGGCGATGGCAAGGCGCACATCGCGCTTGGTCAGGATTTCGTTCTCGTAGTTGAAGAACAATTGCTGCTGTGGGCCGGAATAGGCGTAGGTGTTGGTGTCGACGACCAGAGCGGGGTTTGCCTTCAGCCGTTCGATGTCGGCCAGCGGCACGGGATTGGCGCCGATATCGATCTCGCCGGTTTCAAGAGCCGCCGAACGTGCGGCCGGGTCGAGGATGACGTGCAGGACGATGCGGTCGAGGTAGGGCCGAGGCGCGTCCCAATAATCCGGATTGCGGTCGAAGATCAGATGGCTGCCGGGCACCCATTCCTTGAGAATGAAGGGACCGGTGCCGATCGTCTGTTCGAGCTTCGGCTGTTCCGCCGGCTTGAACGTTTCGTAGACGTGCTTCGGCACAATCGGTGATTCCGAGCTGCTCAGTGCCGTGATCAGATAGGGCGCCGGCTTTGAAAGCACGATGATGGCGGTGTGCGGATCGGGCGTCTCGACCGCGGTCACGTTTTGGTAGGTGATGCGGCCGCGCGGATGCGCCTCCTTCAGCCGGAAGATGGTGAAGGCAACGTCTTCCGACGTGAAGTCCTTGCCGTCATGCCATTTGACGCCCTCGCGCAGTTTGAAGGTGTAGCGCAGGCCGTCATCGCTGATCGACCACTCCGTCGCCAGCAGCGGTTTCGGGCTGAGGTCATAGGCGAAATCAAGCAGACCTTCATTCACCTTGGGACCGATCGCCTGGCCGGTGCCCGACGAGGTGTTGATTGCAATCAGCGACGTGGGGTCGGGATAGTAGGCCCAGTTGAGCGTGCCACCCTGGACCGGCGTTCCTTCGGCAGCGAAGGAAACCCCGGGCAATGCGAAGCTCGCACCGCCAAGCAACAGCAGCTGGTTGAAATGACGACGATTGACAGACATGGCCTTGAGCTCCGGAAAACGGCTTCGATGGCATCCGGCGGCCGAACACACTCCGGCGCCTCGACGCGATGATCTCTGCCACGCCGCAAAACCGGAAGAATGATTTTCTATCGTCTGCCGAAAGCACCGCTTCGCACGACCGTTTCATTCCAGGATCTGGCAACGCTGCTCGACGCCCAAATCAGCGCTCCGATCTTATTTCTACAAGAATTGTAGACATTACGATTTTTTAGATTTCCGTTCCCGCTGCCGCGACGCTGCGGCAAACGAAATTTTCCACCGAGCACTTTAGCGCAAAGCCCGCCCTCGTCGCGCCCGGCCTGAACGTGTTGAATGCGCTCTATGGTCGATCTCATTCGCGCAAAATCAAGGAAGCTGCGGCCGACGTTGGCGAGGCTTCCGCCGCTGACGTCGCTTCGCGCTTTTGTCGCAACCGCCCGCCACCTGAGCTTTACGCGGGCGGCCGAAGAACTCCATGTGACGCCTGCCGCCATCGGCCAGCAGATCCGCCTGCTCGAGGATCACCTCGGTCAACCGCTGTTCCATCGCAACCGCGGCGAGCTTCTGCTGACGTCGGCCGGCCAGGCGCTGATGCCCGGCCTCACCGAGGCTTTCGACGTCGTTGTCGAGTCGGTCGCGCGGATTTCCGGCGACGAGGAGGATGCGCCGATCAAAGTGTCGGTCGCGCCCTCCTTCGCCAGCAAATGGCTGATCCCGCGCCTCGACGCACTGCGCGACGCGGTACCCGGCCTAGAAGTGCTGGTCAACGCATCGACCAGGCTTGCCGACTTTGCCAGCGAAGACGTCGACTGCGTCATCCGCTACGGGTCGGGCGCCTATAGCGGCCTGCTGACGGAACGGCTTTTTTCGGAAGCGGTGCTCCCCGTCTGCAGCCCGGAATTTGCCCGCATGCACGGTCTCTATCGCGGGCCGGAGGGGCTGCGTGACGCACCGATCCTGCATGAGGACGGTCCGGAACGCGATCCAAGCTGCCCTGACTGGAAGGGCTGGCTGAGATCCAACGGCCTGTCTGGCCGCTTTGTCGAGGGCGGTATACGGCTTAGCCAATCGTCACTGGTGCTCGACGCTGCTGCTGCCGGCAAGGGCATCGGTCTCGGCAAATTCCGGCTGGCCGAGCCTGACCTTGCCGCAGGGCGGCTGGTCAGTCCGTTCGGCTCACCGCAGCCGGTCGAGTTTTCCTATTATTTCGCGACGACACCGCACAAGGCGAAGCTGGCGACAGTCGAGCGCTTCCATGGCTGGCTGAAGGCCGAGGCGCGGAGGCTTGGCGCGCTCGACTTCACGCCGCCGGCGGCGCTGCCGGCGCGCATCGCCATCATCGCCGCCGAATAGCCCCGCCTCGGTCTCGCGAGCAGGCGCGCGCCTATTTGAGCTTGAAGCCCAGGGCCTTCAGCACTTCGCCCAGGCGATCACGGCCTTTCAGCGCTGCTTTGCTGCCGATGCGGTTCGAAAGCAACTCTGTCCAGTCCACCACAGGCATCGCCTGCTCCTGCTGGAATAAACGAAGCCTCTGGTTGTAGGCTGCAAGATCGTCCGGATCGGGCTCTGATCGATAGCGCTCGCGGTGCAGCACCACAGCCTGCGGCAGTCTGGGCTTGATGTCAGTCGCAGCCAGGAGATCGGGATAGCCGACGGTCAGGCCGAACACCGCCACGGTTTCCGGCGGCAGACCGAGTTCGCGTGCCACCTCCTGCGGATGATTGCGCATGGCGCCGATGTAGCAGGAGCCGAGCCCGAGCGCATCGATCGCCACCACGGCATTCTGCGCGGCAAGTGCGGCGTCGATCACGGCCAGCAGAAAACTCTCCTGATAGTCGAGCCCCTCGCCCTCCCGGCCGTTTGCCTCGGCTATGGCGCGCAGCCGCGACAGGTCGGCCAGCCAGACCAGCAGCAGTGGCGCCTGCTCGATATGGCGATTGATCGCCGCCAGTCCGGCAAGCCGCGCCTTGCGCGCCGGATCCTCGACGACGACGACACTCCACGCCTGGAGATTGGACGAGGTCGGTGCCGACTGGGCGGCCGCGATGATCAGTTCGAGCATTCCTTCGGGCAGAGGCCTGGCGAGATAGTTGCGGACCGAGCGATGCGAAAGGATCGCCTCGAGGGCTTCGTTCCAGTTTCCGGTGTGCGTATGTTGCGGCGCCCGGTAACGCCGCCGCAGCGCCGCTTCACCACGCAGGTCGGCGTCGGAAGGGCGGATGCTGAAGGCGGCCGGCTGTGACATCGTCTTCCCTACTTGGCAATCTGGCTTCCCTCGCCGGCCCTTGCCGGTTCAAGAAGCGCGGCTTAGGCCCCATTGCGCAATAGCGGAAGCAACTGATCGCCTTGCCGCTTGATCTCGGAAAGGTACGGCGTGTCCGAGAGCACGAAATGCGTGATGCCCAGATCCCCGTACCTGCCGAGCGAGTGGGCGACGTCGGCGGCCGAGCCGACCAGCCAGGTGGTACCGGCACCGCCGCCGCCATATTTGCCCGGCGCAGTATAGAGGTTGTCGTCCAGCACCTCGCCACGCGCGTGCAGATCAAGCAGACGCTGCTGGCCCACCGCTACCGCCCGACCGTGATCGTTCCAGCCGGCGCCTTGGCCCTTGGCCATCTCCTCGACCTTCGCCTCGGCGTCCGCCCAGGCCTGGCCAGTGGTGTCGCGGACCAGCGTGGTGACCCGCAACCCGAATTCCAGAGGCGGGAGGTCTCGGTCGAGTTCGCTGCTCAAGGCTTTGAGCCGCTCGATCCGCTCCCGGACGCCGTCGAGCGGCTCGCCCCAGAAGAGCTGGACATCCGCCTCGCTGGCCGACACCCGCTCGGCCGCCTCCGACGCGCCGCCGAAATAGAGCTTCGGATGGCGACGATCGCCACGCACAGGAATGCGGGGCATGACGGTAGACCCGGTGACCTGGAAGTGCTCGCCCGCAAAGGTCACGTTCTCTTCGGTCCAAAGTCTGCGGACCAGCCGCATGAACTCTCCGGTGCGGGCATAGCGATGGTTCTGCTCGCCTTCGCTGTCGCCATACGCAGCGAGGTTGTCCTTGCCCGACACTATGTTGATACGCACGCGCCCGGCGATCAGCTGGTCGAGCGTGGCGACCGCGGATGCGAAGTGCGCCGGCCGCCAGTAACCCGGGCGGATCGCGATGAGCGGTTCGAAGGAGGTGGTCCGCGCGGCGAGCGAGGCGGCGACGGTGAACGTGTCGGGCCGCCCCCAGCCGGTACCGATCAGCGCGCCCTTCCAACCGTGTTCCTCAAGCGCCTTCGCGTGGCTGGTCAGCGTCTCCAGGCTGTTGTGGTCCTCGACGGCCGGCTCGCCGCGATGACCGGGATCGACCTGGTTCGGGATGTACCAAAGAAACTCGGTATCAGCGCTCATTCTCGGGCCTGTATTTTTGTCGGGCATGCAGGTCAATGGCAGGACCTTCCGCTCAGCTGCATTTTGATGATCATTCAAAAGGCTGCCCCTTGCAGCCCTGGCGCCTTGCGCGGCTGCGGTGCAAAGCGGCTTTCGGGCCTGATAAGGCCGAGGTGGTCGCGCAGCGTGCGCGCTTCATATTCGCTGCGGAACAGGCCACGCCGGCGTAGGATCGGCACCACCGTGTCGACAAAGACCTCCAGTCCGGTCGGCAGGACGTCCGGCATCAGGTTGAAACCGTCGGCGGCGCCGGCGACAAACCATCTTTCGATGTCGTCGGCGATCTGCTCGGGCGTGCCGACGATGGTGCGGTGGCCGGTGCTGCCGTTCAGCGCCCGGATCAGCTGGCGAACGGTGAAATCGTTGCTGCGCGCGAGCGCGAGCGTGGCCTTGAAGAAGGTGTGGCCGCCATTGGGGGGCAGTTGAATCCCTTCTGGCAGCTTCTCGTCGAGCTTCAGCCGCTCGCGGTCGATGCCGAGCACGCCGGACAGCCGCCCAAGGCTGTAGTCGAGCGGAATGCGATCCCACAGCTCTTCTTGCCGCCGCTCCGCTTCCGCCTCTGTGCTGCCGATGATGGTGGCTAGGCCGGCGAGGTTGAGCGGCACGCCGCCGGTGCGGCCATAGGCGACGGCACGCGCCTTAAGTTCCCGCGCATAGCCGAGCGCTTCCTCGAAAGATTGCGATGCGGAAAACACGGCTTCGGCGTGGCGGGCGGCGAGGTCCTTGCCGTCATCGGACCCGCCGGCCTGGACGACCACCGGATGCCCTTGCGGCGAACGCGGCACATTGTGCGGCCCGTGCACCGAGAAATGTGCGCCCTTGTGGTCGATGGCGTGAACCTTGGTGGCATCGACGAAGCGCCCGCTGGCGACATCACCGATGAAGGCATCGTCCTCCCAGCTGTCCCACAATGCCTTGACGATGTCAGCGAATTCCGCCGCCCGCTCGTAGCGCCGGCCATGATCGATGGCACCGTTGAGGCCGAAATTGCGGGCCGAGGCGGGATCGGCCGTGGTGACGATGTTCCAGCCGATGCGTCCGCCGCTGACATGGTCGAGCGTCGCGAAGCGCCTGGCGATATTGTAGGGCTCGTTGAAGCTGGTCGATACCGTGGCGATCAGGCCGATGCGCTCGGTTGCGGCGGCTACCGTCGCCAGCACGATGGTCGGCTCCAGCGACGTGATCGGACGATAGTCAATGCGGTCCGATATCGCCGCCTGGTCGGCAAGGAATACGGCGTCGAGCTTTGCGCGCTCTGCGATCTTCGCCACCTGTACATAGTGGTCGACGGTGAAGGCGGCATAGGGGTCGACGCCGTCCATCCGCCATGCCGCCGGCGAGAAGCCGGCATGCAGGACGTTGACGTTGAGATGGAGCTGCCGGCCGCTCATCGAAAGACGCCGGGCTCGGGATAAGCGCCGGTCAGATACCAGGTGCCGACGGTGCGGGTCTTGTATTCGGCAGGGTTGTGCAAGGTGTGAATGCGTGCGTTGCGCCAGAAGCGGTCGAAGCCGTATTTGCGCACTGCGGAGCGGGCACCCATCACCTCGAATATCTCGGTCGTGACTTCGAGCGCGACATCGCCTGCCAGCACATTGGCCGCGGCGACGGCAACCGCCGCCTCACCGCGTTCTTGCTCGGTCAGCGCCTTGCCGCGCGCGATCGCATGATCGATCGCCGCCCCCGCGCGATCGGCCAGCGCCGTCGCCGCCCGCGTCTTGACCCAGAGCTCGCCATACTGCCGCTTGATCCATGGATCGTCGATATGGCGCTCGACGCCGGAATACATCCACGGCCGCGAACTATTGAGCGTATAATCTCGCGCCGCCAGCAGCGCGCCCTGGGCCGTGCCGACAAAGACATTGAGCAACACGCTCTGCTGCTGCAGCGGGCCGATGGTGCGGATTGGCAACGACGCGTCGACCCAACCGCGCACCAACTCGCTGTCGTGGATCCTGACGTCCTTGTAGGCGACCTTGCCGCTGCCGGTCTGCGTCTGGCCGATGCCGTCCCAGTCGTCGAGAACGGTGATGCCTTCGCGGTTCGCCGGGATCGCCGCGAATTTCCTCTCGCCGCTGACCTCGTCTTCCCACGAGGTCGAAAGATAGTCGGCGACATGCGAGCCGGAGGCGAAGGGTTTGAAGCCGTTGACGATCGTCCACTCGCCATCTTTGCGGCCGAACAGCGTTTTGGAAAAACTGTTGCCGGTGTTGCCCCAGAACCAGTCGCCGGCAGCCGAACGCCGTAGCAGATCGGCTGAGCGCGGTTCGTCCGAATTGAGCCTGGCGGCGATCAGCGCGCTGAAATGGTAGCCATAGATATGGCCGATCGAGCCGTCGACCTTGGCGAACTCGCGCCCGATCTTCAGCGCTGTCGAATAGGGTTCGCCGGCGCCGCCGAATTCCTTGGGGATGACGATGGTGAGCAGGCCGCTTTGCTTGAGCAGACGGATCTGTTCGGTAGGCCTGCCGCCAAGCTGGTCGCGCTCGACCGCATCGCGGGCAAAGATGTCGCGCAGCTCGACCGCCTTGGCGATCCATGGATTGGACGTATCGGGATCGAAGGTCATCGTCTCACTCATGCAGATGCGGGAAGCCGTGGCGCTCGGCAAGCAGTGCGAGAATGCGCCTGGTGTCATCGGCGAAGACCTTGCCCTTGGCCCTCGGCAAGTCGGCGGGCGGATCGCTGCCGATGATCAGCACCGGCAGCGACTGGTGCCGTTCGCCGAGCGCGTCGATCACCTTGCCCCTCGGCCTTGCGAACGGGACGCGTTCGACGTCTAGTCTGCTGGCGAGATCGGGAAAGGCAGCGAGCAATCCCTCAACCTGGTTGCAATAGGGGCAGACGAACGTCTGGCCCGGCTGCTTTGGGTCGGCGAAACCCGGCTGGATGAGAAAGAGCGTGTCGCGCGCCATTGCCGGCCTACTCCGCAGCCGCCGCGGCATGCCGCGAAAAGCGGTTTGCCGGCCGCTTCAGGCCGAGATTGTCGCGCAAGGTGCTGCCCTCATACTCATCGCGGAACAGGCCACGGCGGCGCAGTTCCGGCACCACCAGCTCGATGAAATCCTTCAGGCCGCCGGGCATGATCGGCGCCATGATGTTGAAGCCGTCGGCACCGTAATTCTCGAACCGCTCTTCCATGATGTCGGCGATCTGTTGCGGCGTGCCGACCACTTGCCAGTGGCCGCGGGCGCCGGCGATGCGCAGATAGAGCTGCCGGATCGTCAGATTCTCGCGTCGCGCCAGATCGATCACCAGAGCCTGCCGGCTCTTGCCGGCATTGGTCTCCGGCAAATCCGGCACCGGCCCGTCGAGCGGATAGGCGCTGAGGTCGAAGCCGCCGGCCAGCGCCGAGACCAGACCGAGGCCGACTTCCGGCTGGATGAGATCCTGCAGCTGTTCGAACTTCTCCCGCGCCTCGGCTTCGGTGCGGCCGACGACCGGGAAAATGCCTGGCAGGACTTTCAGGTCATCCTCCGAGCGGCCATATTTGCCGAGCCTGCCCTTGACGTCGGCATAGAAGGCGGTGGCTTCGTCGAGCGTGATCTGCGCCGCGAAAATCGCTTCCGCGGTACGAGCCGCCAGCTCTTTGCCCGGACCCGACGCCCCGGCCTGGACCACGACCGGATGGCCTTGCGGCGTTCGCGGCGTGTTCAGGGGACCACGCACCTTGAAGTGCTGGCCCTTGTGGTTCAGCACATGCAGTTTGTCCTTGTCGAAATAGCGCCCGCTTGCTCTGTCGCGCGGGAAGGCGTCATCTTCCCAGCTGTCCCACAGGCCGAGCACGACATCGGCGAATTCCTCGGCGCGGTCGTAGCGCTCGCCATGCTGGATATGCGTCTCGTGACCGAAATTGAACGCTGCCTCCGGATCGGACGAAGTGACCAGATTCCAGCCGGCCCGCCCGCCGCTCAGATGGTCGAGCGACGCGAACTGGCGGGCCAGATTGTAGGGATCGGAAAAACTGGTCGACGCCGTGGCGATGAGGCCGATATTCCTGGTCACAGCCGACAGTGCCGACAGCAGCGTGATCGGCTCGAACGGATAGACGCCGCTATGCGCCTTGCGGCTGGCGGCCTCCAGATCCTTCAGCCGCGCCGCCACGCCGTCGGCGAAGAAGATCGTGTCGAACTTGGCTGCTTCCGCCAGCCGGGCCAGCTCGACATAGTCGTTGAGGCTGGTCCCTTCTCCTGCCTCCGGGTGGCGCCAGGCTGCGACATGGTGGCCGGTGAAGAGAAGAAAGGCTCCAAGCTTGACCTTGTCCTTGCGGCTGGCCATGTTCCGCGCCTCCTCAGCGATACAATCCGCCGACCGGGAATTCCCCGGTCAGCAACCAGGTGCCGATCGTGCGCTTCTTGTATTCGGCCGGATTGTGCAGCGTGTGCGTGCGCACGTTGCGCCAGAACCTGTCGTAGCCGTTGGCCTTGGTGGCTGAGCGGGCGCCCATCACCTCGAAAACCTCGCTCGACGCATCGAGGCCGATTTGTCCAGCGTAGACATTGGCGGTGGCGAGATCGATCGCCGTCTGCCCGCGCTGCTCCAGGGTCAACGCCTCGCCCTGGCCATAGGCGGCATCGAGGCTGCATGCCGCTATATCGGCCAGTTCGGCCGCGGCGAGCGTGCGGATATAGAGGTCGCCATATTTGCGTTGCACGAACGGATCGTCGGTATGTTTCTCATAGCCGGAATAGACCCAGGGGCGCGATTGCGAGACCGTATAGTCGCGGCCTTCGCTCAGCGCTCCTTGCGCGCTGCCGACGAACAGGTTGAGCAGGACCGCCTGCTGGAACAGTGACGTCAGCGTCTGGAATGGCGTCAGCGGCACCGCGGGCGAGCCAATCAGTTCGTCATCACCGACATGCACGTCCTTGAAGGTGACCTTGCCGGAACCCGTCTGGCGCTGTCCGACGCCGTCCCAGTCGTCCTCAATGACGATGCCCTCACGGTCAGCCGGGATTGCGGCTGCCAGCCGGTCCTGACCGTCCTCCCAGGCGACCTGGATATAGTCAGCGATGTGCGAACCGGAAGAAAAGGGCCGAAAGCCGCTCAGGATCCAGCCCGTGCCGTTGCGCCTGGCCGTCGACGTCTTCGACATGGCGTTGCCGGAATTGCCCCAGACCCAGTTCTCCCTTGCCGAGCGTTTCAGCAGTCGGTCCTTCTGCGCCTCGGTCCCGCGAAACAGCACGCCGTTGAGCGGCAGATGATGGTAGCCGTAGAGATGGGCGAGCGAGCCGTCGGTGCGGGCGAATTCGCGCACGACGCGCAGCACCGACAGCCAGGGTGCGCCCTTGCCGCCATAGCGCTTGGGAATCTGCGCCGACGGCAGGCCGCTTTCCTTCAGCAGACGGATTTGCTCGACCGGCCGCCCGCCGGCCTTGTCGCGCGCCACGGCATCCCGATCGAAGATATCGCGCAGTTCGACCGCCGTGGCGACGAACGGGTCGGAAAGGTCAGGGCTGAAGGTCATCGGCGTTTGTCCATGGAAATGCGTCTATTCCGCCGCGATCGTCCGCGCCGGCCGCCAGACGGAAGCGGCATAGGCGTCTTCGCCGAACTCGGCCGGATGGCTCCCGGTTATGCGACTCTCATGGCTGTCGAGATCGGCGAGGAAGAGATCGCGGCTGATGCGCGCGACCACAGCCGGCACATCGCGCCTGATCGACGGCACATCGCCGATCGGCAGGCCGAAACTGACAAAGCCGCCGGGATTGAAGACATGGATATTCCTCAGGAATGGCGCCTCCCCCGGCGCCTTCTCGAGAAATTCATGGCCGAGGCCGAGATAAGGATGGGCGCCGAAAAACTCATCCCGCTCTGCTTCCGACGGCGCGTACTGGTCGCGCCATAGCCGGATGGCGGTGGCGAAATCGGCAAGTTCCGGCTTGCGGGTCGGGTCGGCAAAATAGCCGGTACCGGCGATGACGAAGTCGAAGGCAAATGTTTCGCCGGCGATCTCGGTGACGACCTTGCCGTCTTCGACATCCGCATTTGTCCAGGGGGCACCGAGATGGAGATGAAAATTCTGGTGCCGCACCGCCCGCTCCACCGCATCGAGCGGTGGCGTCGAACCGGCCTCGCGGAAGCGCAGCGCCTGGCGCCAGCGCACCGCAACGGGCAGCAGCGGATAATTGTCATAGGCCCCGGGATAGCCGCGCACGCGGTTGATCGGCACGCTGGCGATGCTGGTGCGTCTGGCGAACAGACGCACCGATTTCGCGCCGGCCTCAAGGGCAGCTCCGGCCGCATCGAATGCCGAAGCCGCCGACCCGACGACAGCGATTGCCTTTCCCTTGAGCGAGGCAAAATCGATTGCCGCCGAACTGTGTGCGACAAGGCCCTGCGGCAAGGCGGCAAGTACCGCCGGTATCACTGGACCGCCGCTGCCGCCAAATCCATTGGCCAGAATGATCTTGCGCGCCGTTTCGACCGATGGCGTGCCGTCGGCTTCGAGGTGCAGGCGAAAATGCCCGCCAGCCGGCTCGATGCGAATGAGACGTGTGCCGTAACGAATGCCGATGCCGAGAAAGTCGCGATACCATTTCAGGTAGTTCGCCCAATCCGTCCGTACGATGCGGTCGAAACCGGCATAGGCTTCCGCACCGTGGCGGGCTTCGTACCAGGACTGAAAACTCAAGCCCGGCAAGCCGAGTTCCGGCCCCGGCAAGCCCTTTGGCGTTCGCAACCGGTTCATCCGCGCATGGGAGAGCCAGATGCCAGCCTTGCTCTCGTCCGGCGCGGCATCGATGACCGTAACCTTGCCGATGCCGGCGCGCCTCAACGCGAAGGCAAAGGTGGCGCCCGTCTGCCCGCCGCCGACGATGAAGACATTGTGGTTGATGCCCTCGCGGTCCGGCACCCAGTTCTGCGGATCAGGGCCGATCAGCCGAAGTGTTTCATGGGCGTGGAAATCTGGATCGGATGGTAAAGCCATTTGGGCTCCGGCTGAAGTTCAAGCGTCGCGCCAAACTCCGCCCCAGTCGGCAAACAGTCCAGAAATGTCTGCTTTGATTGCCCGGTAGTTTTTTTCACTTGCATCCGATTTCACAATCGGGAGCGCCATCGGGCAAATGGAGATCGGAGCTTCCAGGAGACGCGATACTACCCGGCCAGCGGATGACCGGGCCGCAGCCGCGGTCTACGGACCGCCGCGGCCGGTGCAATTGGTGCCGGTATTCCGCTCGCGACTGGAGCGGCGATTGGCGAAGGGTCATGAACCTGCAAGCGGATGGATCCACACTTTGCTCCGCACAAGGGCATTTTGAGACTACGGCCGAGTTCAGAACCCGCCTAATTGCACGTCGTTGCCGCCGATTGCCGTACGCATCGCTGAAGGGTCTTTTGAAGCCGGGAGTGTTGAGCTACCTGTGACGGGTGCCATCAACGAGACGGAGAAAATCGACGAACGGGCCCAAAATCATTTCGCTAAAAGTCACGGATTTACCCGACAGCGCTCAATTCAAACCCGAAGAATTAAGCGTAACATATTGATATGTAATAATATGGTGGGCCCGGAGGATGTACCAAGATTGTTGATTTCATTGGCTTTTTCGTGGGCCAAAGTCGGAAATCTTCCCGTATCGTTCCGTATGGTACCGCGACAGCCAGACAGTCGAACATCGCGGCCCTATCCCGCGGGCTGCCGAACATGTCACAACCGCTTCGTCAGCACCAAATGGCACAGCGCGCGCCAGTATTCCGCGGCCGCCCGGTGAGGCATCATGAGAAGCTTCTTGCAGCACTTGATAAGCGCGACAGCGCCGAGGCGCGCGCAGCGATCGTCAACGACATAGCAGATGCGGCAGCCCGAATTAAGCTGCATGGCGGACTAGCTTGAGGCCCTGTTTGGGAACTGCCACACGGTAGCTCCCATAGCCCACCTTCACGAGCAAGCTTTCCTTGCACATGCGGGCGAGGTAGCAGCGAGGAACGCCGATGTCGGTCAGGTCTTTTGTCCGGACTTCGCCGTTCTCAAGAGCGAGCGAGACGGCGCGTTCCCTCAATGTCGGCTTTGGGCCACCGGCAAGCCGGATCCGCTCGGCGCGGTCGCGATCACGCTTCCGCATCCTGACGGAGGGCTCTGGCGTAGCTTTGAGGGCAATCTGCAACACATAAGTTCGCGGTTTCGTTCAGCCCGGCGAGCCCCGCCTTTTCTACGCCATGACACGATGCTGCGCGCCGGCATCCGATGTTTCCCTACGCTACGATCCGCTTCGATCCTGCCCGCTCACTCTCGGTCATTCTGTCCGCAAAAAAGTCCACCACTTCAGTCATTTAGCCTCTTCAATTGGAGTAATCGCGTCACATCGAGGTAAGCCTGCGCAGGGACCGAACCTTTCCCTTCATTGAAGTGCCCTCTTCCCAAGCTTAGTCAATGAAGCAATTGGGGGCGGAATACATCTGGGCACTGGACTTGGTCGGCGACCTGAACTACCGCCATCTCACGAGCCTGGACTATGCTAGCGCGGAGCGCGCTTGCCAATCCCGCTTCTTTCGATCCGTTTCCTTGGGCGTCACTCCCACTGCATCAAGCGCCGAAAACTCGTGAGACCATAATCCGGGCAGCGCCGGCAATTGGCGCTGTTCGGGTACAGCAGTGCTGTGTCCTCTCCTGTTCTACGGACGAAGCAAATCCGAGAGGTTGTCTGACTTTTCTATTTTGTCTGTGAGGTCGAGCCCCGACAGGAGGTCGACCAGATGGCTGGTCATCAGGTCGGCCGCTTGGGAACTACGCCCTGCTTCGATTGCATCGACCAGAGCGTGATGGGCGTGTTTCTCACAGGTCGCGTCGCGCCGTTTCCAGTAGAGTGCGATGATGAGAGAAGAATGAGAGACAAGGTCGCGAACGAATTTGGTGAACACCGAATGTGCAGCGATTTCGGCGACGCCTACGTGGAAACGTGCCGACAGCATGATCGCCTCACTGTCCCGGCCGGCGTGAAGTGCTTCATGCTCCCTCTCGAGATGCTGCCGCAACTGCGCAATGTCGGATGGCACTGCTGCCTTCGCGGCAAGCCAAGCCACCTTTGGTTCAATCAGCGCTCGTGCCTCGAATACCTCTCGCGCTTCCACCGTCGATGGCTGGGCCACGAAGGCGCCGCGGTTTGGCTCCAGCCGCGCCAACCGGTCATGAGCCAGAGCTTGCAGGGCGGCACGAATGACGGTTCGGCTCACCGAATAGATCGACGCCAGCTCATCTTCCGGCAGCTTGGTGCCAGGGGCGAGACGGTGGCTGACGATGGCATCTCTCAGACCATAGTAAATCGGCGACCAGCGGGCTGCCGGTTTTTCGTCGCGGTCTTCTTCTCTGAGCACTGTCAACATGCTTCTCAACGCGCAGGCACGATACTGCCTGATTCATCCCAAACAGCTCAACGGTCGATGCAATCTAGTATCGCTTACGTGGCGGTCAATCCCGGGACACAGTATCTCAATTTGTGGGGCCAGGCGCGTTCTGGGTCGGCGGTATAGCTGCCGCAGCGCCCGCCGGAGACAGCGATTCATAGATGCCCGAAAACCGTTTGCCGCGGGGAGCAGCGTAGCCACCAATCTTCGATGTCCTCAGACCGACTCTGAAAAGGCTCTCTGCCAAGGTGACCGCGCAGGCGACACCGTCGAGTACGGGAACGCCGTGTTCCTCCGATAGGCTGCTTGCCAGATCGGCCATGCCTGCGCAGCCAAGAACGATCGCCTCCGCCCTGTCCTCGTTGATGGCGCGCGCGATCTCGTCCGAGATTCTGGCCCTGGCGTCCGAGCCCGGCAGTTCGAGATCGAGCACGGCAACTTCCGACGACCTGACTTTCGCGCAGCGCGACGCGAGGCCGTATTTCGCCAGGTTGTGCTCGATCGCGGGGACGGAGCGGGCGAGCGTCGTCACGACGCTGAACTTGCCGGCGACGAGACTAGCGAGGTGGAAGGCGGCCTCGCCGATGCCGATGACCGGGGCCTCGGCGGCGCAACGTGCCGCGTCCAGCCCGGTATCGTCGAAACATGCGATGACATAGGCATCGATAGCGGCCGCCTTGCTCATTTCGGCGACGATACCCGGAATAGCGAAGACTTCGTCGTAATAGCCTTCGATGCTCGGCGGACCATCGCCGGGATTCACCGAAACGATTTCCGTCCCGGCAGAAGCGACGCTCGTCGCGACCTTGCCGATCTTGGCGGTCATCGATGCGGTCGTGTTGGGATTGATGACGAGTATGCGCATGCCGATCAGCCTCAAATCTCGCCGCCGAGATAAAGATGCTTGACCCGTTCGTCGGTCAGCAAATCAGCGGAGTTCCCACTCAGCGCAACGCTGCCGGTAGTCAGCGCATAGGCTCTCTGGGAAATGCGCAGCGCCATGCGTGAGTTCTGCTCGACCAGCAGAACGCTGACTTTCTCGTCGCGATTGATCGCCACGATCGAGCGGGCAAGGTCCTGGACGAGCTTGGGCGCGACGCCCAGCGACGGCTCGTCGAGCAGCAGCAGACGCGGCTTGGCCATCAGCGCGCGGCCGATGACCAGCATCTGCTGCTCGCCGCCGCTCATCGTGCCGGCGGCTTGCGAATAGCGCTCCTTGAGGCGGGGGAAGCGGCCAAGCACCATTTCCAGCGAGCCAGCGATCTCGGCCTTGTCGGATCGGGTGAAGGCGCCCATAAGGAGATTGTCCTTGACCGACATGTAAGGGAAGACACGGCGTCCCTCCGGCACCATGGCGATGCCCATCTTGACGATCGCATCGGGGGCGGCGGCGTCGATGCGCCGGCCATTGTAGTGGATCTCGCCGGACTTGATCTTGCGCAGCCCAGTAATGGCGCGAAGGATCGACGACTTGCCGGCGCCATTGGCGCCGACCAACGCGACGGTCTCGCCCTCATTGACTTCCAGCGACACGCCCTTCAGCGCGTAGACGTGATCATAGTAGAGTTGGACATCAGCAAATTTCAGGATCTGGTTCATAGCCCGATGGCCTCGTCTTCGCTGCCGAGATAAGCCTCGATCACCTTGTCATTGTTCTGGATTTCCGCTGGCGTTCCCTCGGCGATCTTCTGGCCGAAATTCAAGACGACGATGCGGTCAGAAATCTTCATTACGGCAGGCATGTCGTGCTCGACCAGAAGGATGGTGAGGCCGCGCTCGCGCAACCGTCTGACCATCGCCACCATTCTCATCGTCTCGTCGTGGTTCATCCCGGCGAAGGGCTCGTCAAGCAGCAGGATCGACGGGCTCGTGGCGAGGCCGATGGCGATGCCGAGAGCCCGCAAGTGACCGTGCGGCAAGTTTCGGGCGATTTCGCCGGCGAGCGACGACAGGCCAAGCAACGCCAGAATCTCGTCGGCTGATGCGCCAAAGGCTGCCTCGTCAGCCTTAGCCGTGCCAGTACCGAGGAAGAAGCCAAGCAGGCTCGCGGTGGAGCGCAGATGGTGAGCGATGATGACGTTGTCGCGCACGCTCATGTTTTTGAAGATCGTCGTTTCCTGAAACGTCCGGACGACGCCTTTGCGTGCGGCTATGTGCGGCGCGAGATCGGAGATGCGCTCGCCCTTTAAGCGCACTTCGCCCGATGTCGGCCTGAGGAACGACGAGATCAGCTTGAATAGCGTCGACTTGCCGGCGCCGTTGGGACCGATGACCGACAGAATCTCCTTCTCGCGCACCGAAAAGGAGATGTTGTTGACCGCGACGAGACCGCCGAAGCGTTTCGTCAGAGCCGAGACCTCAAGCAGATCGGCCATGGCTCAACCCTTCTTGCGGGTCGTGGCCGCAAGGCTGAGCAGCCCATTGGGCAGAAACAGCATCAGCACGATCATCAAGGTCGAGTAGATCAGAAGCTGGAACCGGCCAGTCTGGAACAGGAGGTCCCAGCCGAAATAAAGCACCAGCGTGCCGAGCATCGGCCCGAATACGTAGCCGAGCCCGCCGAGGAAGCAGTTCAGCATGAAGTTGACAGAGTCGGTGACCGTGAAGCTCGACGGATAGATCGACTGCGAGATGGCGGCGAAGATCGCACCGGCGACGCCGCCGAAGAAGGACGAGACGGCATAGGCTATGACGCGCAGATAGGCGATATTGACGCCGATCGACGAGGCCAGATCTTCGTTCTGCTGGAGCGACTGGCAGAGCTTGCCGACGCGCGAATGAACCAGCCGGTACACCACCGCGAAACAGACCAGCATAAGCGCGACCGCCAGCAGGTAGAAGGCCAGCCGAGAATTATGCAACGTGGCGAAATCCGGGATGATGGTGAGGCCCAGAATCGTGAGCGCCCCAGGCAGCGGGATGCTGACCATGCCCTTGGCACCGTTGGTGATCGGCAGCGCCAGCGCCAGAAGCCGCGCAACCTCGGTCAGCACCAGCGTCACCATGGCGAAGTAGACGCCGCGTAGGCGCAGGATCGGCAGGCCGATAAGCACGCTTGCGGCCGCGCAAAACAGGCCGGCGACCGGCAGCGTCAGCCAGAACGACCAGCCATAGGTCACCACAAGTATGGCCGAGACGTAGCCACCCATCAGCGCATACGCGCCCTGGCCGATATTGATCCGGCCGATGTAGAAAGTGAGCCACACGCCGGCACTGGCGATGCTAAGCAACGCCACCGAGGTGAGCGTGTAATAGAGGTCGATCCGGCCGCTGGCCGAGATCAGAACCGGCACGGCGATGAAGACGATCGCCAGAAAGGCGGCAACCGGGGCGATTTTCACGCTACGCGTCATGGCACCATCAACCCCACGGCTTGCCCATCAGCCCGTTGGGGCGGATCGACAGGAACACCATCAGCGCGGCGAAGATGACGAGGTAAGTGACGTCGCCATATTGGCGCAGCACGGTGAGGCCGACCGACTCCATCATGCCAAGGATGAAGCCGCCGGCGATCGCACCGCCGACAACGCCGGCGCCGCCGATCATCACCATCATGAAGGCCTTGATCGAGATCGGCCCGCCGATGCCGGAATTGACGCCAGTGATGGTGACCAAAAGACCGCCGACGATGCCCGCCAGCATGGCGCCCATGGCGAAGCCGATCATCGAATAGCGATCGACCTGAACGCCCATCAATTGGGCGGCGACCCGATCCTGGGCCAGCGCCCGCATGGCTCGCCCGACCCTGCTGTACTGCATGTAGAGGACAAAGGCCGCGATGAAGACCAGTGCGAGCACGCCGACGACCATACGGTCATAGGGCATGATGATGCCGCCCTCGTTGAACACGCCCTTGACGATCTTGGGGACACCGCGCTGTTTTTCACCGAACAACAGCAGGATGACCGCGTCAAAAAAGAATGCCGTTGCCGCCGCGAGCAGCATTGTGCTTTCTTCGCGTAGACTTCGCCTGATGACAGTTCGGAAGAGGAATTTCTCCATCAGCGCGCCGACGACAGCGAGCGTCACGCCGGACGCCAGCAGCGCCACAACAAAAGGCAGCCCGAGTTGTCCGTAGATTGTGTAGGTGATGAACCCGCCCAGCACATACATCTGCCCATGGGCGAAGTTGAGCACGTTCATCAAGGCGAAGATAAGCGTGAGCCCCAGTGCGATCAGTGCATATTGGGCACCGAGGTAGAATCCGTTGGCGATGACCTGTTCCATTGACGCCTTCGATCTTCCGAGAGACCCGGAACATGCTCCGGGCCCCCGGCAACGCGGGAGGAAATAACCGCAGGAACCTAACCCTAATCAACCGAGCCGACGAACAGGGTCTGGAAGGCGCCGTCCTTGTACTCATTGACAACCATCGGCACCGCGAGCTGACGCTTCTGGCCGAAAGAGGTCGTCCCAACATAGCTCAGCTTGGCGTCGCCTTTCAGGTAAGGGTTGGGAGCCGAGAAGGTGTCGATGGTCTTCTTGAACTCCTCGACATTGTCGATTGCCGCCGGATTGGCCTTCAGCGTTTCGAGGATGTATTCGAGCGCATAGACCTTGGTATTGGACTCGTCATTGTATTCGCCGAACATCTTGGTGTAGCGGTCGACGAATTCCTTCATCGTGTCGGAGGCGATTTCCGGCGTGGAGGCGCCACCGACGGAGATGAAGCCGTTGGCGTACTCGCCAGCGCCCTCCTCCAGAACCTTGGCGTCCTGCGCCGTTTCGGTCGAGATCAGGCCCTCGAAACCGAGCTCACGGGCGGCGCGGATGAGCAGCGGCGCATTGGCGGGCGCGACGCCGGATAGCACCAGCAGGTCGGGCTTCAGCGAAACGATCGGCGTGAGCACCGGCGTGAAGTCGCGCGTGTCGTTCTGATAGGTGTCGTTCTGGGCGACAATCTCGAGGCCCAATGCCTTGGCTGCCTCGACGCCACCATCGCGCTGGCTCAACGGATCCGATTCATTGGCGGCAACGAAGGCGATCGTCTTCACCCCCTTTTTTTCCTTGAGATATTTGTAGATCGCCGGGCCCGATTGATAGTTGGCGATCATGCCGAGCACGGCATTCGAGGCAGGCTTCTGATAAAGCGCCTTCGGGAAAGCGTACGGGAAATAAATGATGCCGTTGGCCTCGGCGACCGGACGCACGGCGGCGGCACCGTCATCGACATTCGGGCCGACCACATAGTGGATGCCCTCCTGAGCCATCTTCTCCATGCCGGCGATGGCGCGCTTTGGGTCTTTCTGATCGTCGAAGGTAACGATGTTGACGTTGTAGGTGCTGTCACCGATCTTGACGCCGCCGGTTTCGTTGAGCCAGGCGGCACGCGTCTGCATTGAACGCACATTCGATGTGCCCCAGGCGGCGGCGGAGCCGCTTGTGACACCGACGAATCCGATCTTCAGTTCCTTGTTCTGGGCCTGCACGGACGGGATACCCATGGCGGCGATGGCCAGGGTCGAGACGGCGCCAAGCGCCATCGATTTGAGAGTCGCGCGTCGGTTGATCATTCTGCATTCCCCTTCTGGTTATCGCGCTTTGTGTTTTGCTCATCGGCTGCGCGGATGCCTTAAAGGGAAACCTGGATTGGAAAATTGTCAACATTATTCTTCATTTTCGTATACAATCGTGCGCAAGGTGTGCGAAGGAACGCTTGCGGATTTAGCGTCCGATGCTGTCGTACTGTCCACCACCCGCACCCTCGTCGCGCTATGCCGACGTCGATTTGCCGTCGAGGAGGCCAACAGGGTCTCTTGCGACTCTCCCGCCCGGAGCGGCGGCGACTCTGATTTCCGCCTAGGTAGAGAGGAAGAGGTGACGAAGCCGAGCGAACGCAGCGCGCGGATTAGGTCGCGAGCGATTGCAGAACGCCGGGGTCGGTAGGAGATGCTGCGGCTGACGTCCATCGGAACGAGCGAAGCGACGGGTCGTCAACGTTCTCAAGGAGATGATACCGCTGAGATTGCTGTTCGCTTCGTTTCCGACCTGGCCAGCGTTACACGCTCGGCCCAATGATGCGATCGTTGCTGGCGATCCCCAGGAGATCATTAAGGTGATCGATGCGTGGACGTTCGCCTGTGATATCCTCGAGGAAGCGCAATTGGATGTTGATCGCCACGGAAGGCGGATAACAGCTTGCACTTCGCTAGGTCATTGGCGCTCCATTTCCACCTCTGTCTCTAGACTTTCGATGTCGCGGGAGATCGAAGCGACAGCCAGCGTGCGCCCTTTGCGCTTGAAGCGCAGCAGGCAATCTTTGGCAATGATGTCTCCATCGACCGCGATCTCGTCCCATTGTCCGGCATGACCGACATAGTTGATGGGAATATCGTAATGCTGGCTCCAAAAGAACGGCACGGCGACGAATTTCTCGCGATGGCCGAGTATGTTGAGTGCTGCGGTTTGCCCCTGCCTCTCTGCTACCACCCAATGCTCGACCCGAATGTTCTCGCCAGTGTGAGGATCGGGCCACCGCGCAATGTCACCGGCGGCGAAGATCCCTGGCGCGCTCGTCTCCAGAAACGCGTTCACGACGACCCCGTCGTCAACGGTCAGCCCTGCCTTCTCGGCAAGCCCAGTCCGCGGTCGCACGCCGATGCCGACGACGACGAAATCTGCCGTCAACGTATTGCCACTACTTAGTTTCACGTTGGTGCCGTCGATGCTGCTCGCGGTATCTTCGAGACGGAATAAGACACCATTCTGCTCATGGAGGGCGCGGATGAAGTCGCCCATTTGCGGACCAAGGACCCGCTCCATGGGCCGTCTCTCCGGTGCCACGACATGAACTTCGATGTCGCGCAAGCGCAGGGCCGCGGCAACTTCCAGGCCAATGAAACTGGCGCCAAGCACGACGGCGCGGCGCGCAGTCGTGGCTCGCTCGATGATCGCCTTGCAATCTGCGAGCGAGCGCAGCGTGTGAACCTGTGGCTGGTCGGCGCCGGGGATAGTGAGGCGGACCGGTTCGGCTCCGGTCGCAAGCAGCAGCCTGTCATAGGGGGTCCGGGCGCCATCAGCGAGTACAACCTCGCCAGAACGTGCATCGATGCTGACGACGTCCGCATTGAGATGCAGATCGATATCGTTCTTTGAGTAGAAGCTCTCCCGGCGGAGCGGGATCCAATCCTCCGGTGCTTTGCCGGCGAGGTAATCTTTGGAAAGATTGGGCCGATCAACGGGTGGCGCTTCGTCGTTGCTGAGCATGACGATGCTGCCATGATAGTGTTCGCGCCGCAGTTTTTCGGCCGCTGCGAAACCGGCCGCGCCGCCGCCGACAATGACGATATTCTCGGGAACCTGGCCGGAGCCTCTATCGCGCTGCTTCGGTGCCGTCCGCTTGCGCTTCTCGCCCACAAATATCCGTTCATCGCGTAGTTCCACCGACCAGCATGCGATTGGATTGAAGGCGGGGGCATGCAAGGCCTCGCCAGTGCGCAAATCGAAGCACGCGTGATGCCACGGACACCGGACAGTATCCCCCACCACAAGACCGTCGACGAGCGGTCCACCGTAATGTGTACATGCCGCCCCGATGGCGAAGACCTCAGCCCCGCGGCGCACCAGCAGTACCTGCTCGCTGCCACAATGGCCGACGAACTTGCCGCCATCGGGAAGATCGGCGAACGCGACGCCCTGGACCAGATCCGGCCCGTCTAATTTGGAATGACCTTCAGCCATTTTCTTCTCCCTTGGCGATACAGTGTCAAATCGCCTGGACGGCTAAGAAGCGGGAAATCTTCAGGTCCGCCGGCCTCGGAATACCTTCCGCCTGGCTAGTGCGCCTTCAGGTGCCCGACACCGCTTGTGCCCAAACGTCCGACCACATCATTTGTTGCCAGTGGGCGGCATGCACGCTTGAATTTCCGATCTCGTGCCCTTCGGCGACGAGCTTGCGGCAGCGCCTTTGTCGTCCTTGTGGGTCTGAAGGCCGTGCGCAGCCTAATAGATCGTCTGGCGTGAGGCGCGGCCCGCCAATCGAGCCAGCTTTGGGATGGACCTATCTATGGCGCGTGTAGGGAATGGGGTAAAATAAGCCGACAGCGGGCTCCGAAGGGTCGCAGTTGTTGTGAGTCTCAACGGTCGGAAAGTGCGAGCCAAGTTCAGATGTGTGAGCAGGGATTTGCATAAGTTCGTCCGTTGACTGGAAGACTGCACGAATGCGCCACGCTCGCGCAGCAAATCGATCGGCAGTCCTCGGGAGCCTACCATAAATCAATAAAATCAACGCGATACACCGTGGTTCGCCAATATTGACTTGGCCAACCAAACCAAAATATGATGCTAAGTCATTGATAAATAACGACAATGGTGGGCCCGGAGGATGCGCCAAAAACATTGATTTCATTGGCGCGCCCGGCAAGGCTTGAATACAGGACGAATTCCACTTTGAAGCTGGTACGCCGACAATCTATTCAGCGGCCTCAGCGACCTGCACTGGGATGTAATTCAGGATGGGCCCGAGCCACTGCTCGACCTCCGAAATTGACATGTCTTTGCGCCGTGCATAGTCCTCCACCTGATCGCGCTCGATCTTGGCCACCCCGAAATAATAGCTTTCCGGATGGGCGAGATAGATGCCGGAGACCGACGAGCCGGGCCACATGGCATAGCTTTCGGTCAAGGTGACCCCTGCGTTGCGTTCGCCGTCGAGCAGCCTGAACAGCGTCGCCTTCTCGGTATGGTCGGGCTGCGCCGGATAGCCGGGCGCCGGCCTGATGCCGCAATAGGGTTCGCCGATCAGATCCTCCGGGGCCAGGTTCTCGTCCGGCGCATAGCCCCACAACTCTTTTCGGACACGCTCGTGCAGCCGCTCGGCGAAGGCTTCGGCGAAGCGGTCGGCGAGCGCCTTCACCATTATCGAGGAATAATCGTCATTGGCCCGCTCGAAGCGCTCGGCGATCGCCACTTCCTCGATGCCGGCGGTCACGATGAAGCCGCCGAGATAATCCGCCTTGCCACTTTCGAGCGGCGCGACGAAATCCGACAGGGCGACGTTGGCCTTGCCGTCGCGCTTGGTCAGTTGCTGGCGCAGCGTGAAGAAGGTCGCCAGCTCTTGCGAACGCGTGTCGTCGGTGAAAAGCCTGATGTCGTCGCCGACGGCATTGGCCGGCCAGAAGCCGATCACGCCCTTCGGTGCGAACCATTGTTCCGCGATGATCTGCTTCAGCACCGCTTGTGCATCCTCGAACAGCTGGCGCGCCGCCGGCCCCTGTGCCTCGTCTTCGAGAATCTTCGGATAGCGCCCCCTCATCTCCCAGGTCTGGAAGAACGGCGTCCAGTCGATGTAGCGGGCGAGTTCGGCGAGGTCCCAGGTCTCGAAAACCTTCAGCCCAAGGAAGGAGGGGTTTTGCGGGACATAGCCCGACCAGTCGATCTTGTGGGCGTTTGCCCTTGCCCTGGCGAGCGGAAGGCGCAGCTTGTCGGCTTCACTACGCGCATGCGCGTCCGCCACCTTGCGGTACTCGGCGCGTACCATATCGACATAGTCGCCCTTTGCCTGGTGGGACAGCAATGACGAGACGACGCCAACGGCGCGGCTGGCATCTGTGACGTAGACCGTCTGGCCGCGCTCATAGCGCGGGTGGATCTTGACCGCCGTGTGAACGCGGCTGGTCGTCGCCCCGCCAATCAGCAACGGAATGTCGAAACCTTCGCGCTCCATTTCGGAGGCGACATGCGCCATCTCGTCGAGCGACGGCGTGATCAGGCCGGAGAGGCCGATGATGTCGACGTTTTGCTCGCGCGCCGTCCGCAGAATCTTAGTCGCTGGCACCATGACGCCTAGATCGATGATCTCGTAGTTGTTGCAGGCGAGCACGACGCCGACGATGTTCTTGCCGATGTCATGGACGTCGCCCTTGACCGTCGCCATCAGGATTTTTCCGGCGGTCTGGCGTTCGCCGGTGTCGATGCCGTTGGCGGCGTTGGCCAGCTTCTCGGCTTCCATGTGCGGCAGCAGCCCGGCGACCGCCTGTTTCATCACGCGCGCGGACTTGACCACTTGCGGCAGGAACATCTTTCCGGCACCGAACAGGTCGCCGACGACGTTCATGCCGGCCATCAGCGGGCCCTCGATGACATGGAGCGGCCGCTCGGCGGCAAGCCGCGCCTCGTCGGTATCGGCGTCGATGAACTCGGTGATGCCGTTGACCAGCGCATGCGAAATGCGCTTGTCGACAGTCCACTCCCGCCAGGCGAGATCGCGTTCCTTGGCCTCCTTGCCGGCGGTTCCCTTGAAGCGCTCGGCAAGTTCCAGCATCCGCTCGGTGGCGCTGCCGCCGCCCGCCGGCTGGCGGTTGTTGACGACGTCCTCGCAGGCTTCGCGCAGTTCCGGATCGATCGATTCGTAGACTGCAAGTTGGCCGGCATTGACGATGCCCATGTCCATGCCGGCCTGGATGGCGTGGTAGAGGAACACGGCATGCATGGCCTCGCGCACCGGTTCGTTGCCGCGAAACGAGAAGGACAGGTTCGAGACGCCACCCGAAATGTGGACGTGAGGTAGGGTCTGGATGATTTCCCGCGTCGCCTCGATGAAGTCGACCCCGTAATTGTTGTGCTCGTCGATGCCGGTGGCGATGGCGAAGATGTTCGGGTCGAAAACGATGTCTTCCGGCGGGAAGCCGGCCTGCTCGGTCAGGAGCTTGTAAGCGCGGGTGCAGATGGCGACTTTTCGCGCCTGCGTGTCCGCCTGGCCTTCCTCGTCGAACGCCATGACGACGACCGCCGCGCCATACGCGCGGACGAGTTTCGCATGGTGGAGAAAAGCTTCCTCGCCTTCCTTCATCGAGATGGAATTGACCAGCGGCTTGCCCTGCACGCATTTCAAGCCAGCCTCGATGATCTCCCATTTCGAACTGTCGATCATCACCGGTACGCGGGCGATATCTGGCTCGGCGGCGATCAGGTTGAAATACTCGACCATCGCCTTCTTCGAATCGATCAGGCCCTCGTCCATGTTGATGTCGATGATCTGGGCACCGTTGGAGACCTGATCGCGCGCGATGTCGAGGGCGGCAGGGTAGTCGCCGGCGGTGATCAGTTTCCTGAATTTCGCCGAGCCGGTGACGTTGGTGCGCTCGCCGACATTGACGAACGGAATTTCCTTGGTGAGCGTGAAGGGTTCCAGACCTGACAGGCGCATTTTGCGCTCGATCTCCGGAATGGCGCGCGGCGGATATTTCCTCACTGCCGCTGCGATGGCGCGGATGTGATCCGGCGTCGAGCCGCAGCAGCCGCCGACGACATTGACCAGTCCCTCGCGCGCAAAACCCTCGATCTGCGCCGCCATGAATTCCGGGCTCTCGTCGTAGCGGCCGAACTCGTTGGGTAGGCCGGCATTGGGATAGGCACAGGTGAAGGTGTTGGCGACGCCGGAAATCTCGGCGACATGTGCGCGCATGGCGTTGGCGCCGAGCGCGCAGTTGAGGCCGACCGTGAACGGACTGGCGTGGCGGATCGAATGCCAGAAGGCCGTCGGTGTCTGGCCCGACAGCGTGCGGCCCGACAGGTCGGTGATCGTGCCTGAGATCATGACCGGAAGATGCACGCCCTTTTCGAGGAAGATCTCGTTGCAGGCGAAGATCGCCGCCTTGGCGTTCAGCGTGTCGAAGATCGTCTCGATCAGGATGATGTCGGCGCCGCCGTCGATCAGGCCGCGCAACTGCTCGCCATAGGCGATGCGCAGATCGTCGAAGTTGACGGCGCGATAGCCGGGGTTGTTGACGTCCGGCGACATCGAGGCGGTGCGGTTGGTCGGTCCCAGCGCGCCGGCGACGAAGCGTCGCTTGCCGTCTTCCTGTTGGGCGCGAATGCACGCCCGCCGCACCAGACGGGCACCGTCCCGGTTCAGGTCATAGACCGCATCCTCCATGCCGTAATCGGCCTGGGCGATCGACGTGGAGGAGAAGGTGTTGGTCTCGATGATGTCGGCGCCGGCAATCGCGTACTGGTAGTGGATTTCCTCGATCGCTTTCGGCTGCGTCAGGATCAGCAGGTCGTTGTTGCCCTGTTGATGGCAGGCGCAGCCGACGAACTTGTCGCCGCGGAACTGTTCCTCGTTGAAGCCATGCCCCTGGATCTGCGTGCCCATCGCGCCGTCGAGGATGAGGATTCGTTCGCGCGCGGCCGATTCCAAGGCAGAACGAATCTCCGATCCATCCGCCTTGGCGACAACGAGTCCGAAAAGGGAATCCAAGGAGGATTCAGAATGCACCACGGTGAGCCTCGGCTTCCAAGATCACACACCGTGACATAAACATATCTTTATGTCAAAATATGATGTGCTCATCGTAACCTTTGATACGTCATGGCAGGCATCACGCTGGTCATTAGCCCCACTGCCAATGCGGCAAGGCCTATTCCGAGTTCATGTCTCATCTTTCACTCCTCCAAAGAATCTTGAATGTCAGTCCGTCATTTCGCAGTCATGGCAATGTTCCTTCTCGCCAGACCGGAAACCTCCTGGCCATCAAAGGCATTGTGGGGGCCCCGCCTCCGCGATTTCCTCCAATCGGCCCGGTGGCGCCTCCCGGCTTGATCCAAATTTAAGACGCCAGCGCACGGGCACTGGCCCTATGAAGATTCATCGCTTTTCGTGCCCGCACCCGAACAGAAAACTCCCCTCAGGTGCTGGCCTTGGGAGGCAACATTTTCTGCTGTTTCGAATTGCCGGCTTGGTCTCAACTCACGGACCGAGTTGGCCATATTCATGCGAACGAGCACAGAAGAGCGCTATCAGCCCATCTGTCGCGAAGAGGGGAGAAATTGGATCAGGGCAAGTTAATTTCCTCCTCCACGTTTCGCTGGTGGCAGCGTTATATGTTGTTCTTAGCCACAAATTAAACGGTACGGGAATTCTGTCAGGCCAAAAAACCCGCCGAGGCAGCGGCCCCGGGATTCCGCGTATTATCCTCGGCATATTTGCGTGGATGATGCTCGATCCGGTTAGGAGTTGCCGTGCGCACAAGCATTGGTTGCGCCGTCGAGGACCTTGACATTTGTCACGATGGGGGCATTTTTGTTGTCCTTGTCAACATTTATAGAGTCGCCAGTACCCAGGAGGAAACAGCCGATGCGCAGATTGGGCATTCATTCGTTCGTATGGACCGGCGGTGGCACTCAGGCCATGCTTGAAGAAGCGATGGAGAATTCGGCTGCGTGCGGTTACCGGCTGATCGAGTTTGCGTATCTTCAACCCGAAAAGTTCGACATCCATCGCCTCGCCAAGAAGGCTCAGTCGTTAGATCTCGAAATCGCCGTCACCATGGGCCTGCCCTTGGGCGCCGATGTGTCGAGCGAGGACGGCGCTGTCGTGAAGGCAGGTGAGGAATTACTCGCGAATGCAGTCGCGGCGGTGCGGGACATCGGCGGCACCAAGCTCGGGGGCATTCTCTATTCCGCGCATACGAAATACTCGATAATGCCGAGTGATCGCGGCCGCAAGAACAGCATTGCAGCCATTGCCAAGACGGCTGACGCAGCAAAGAAGGCCGGCGTCGATCTGGTCCTGGAGGTCGTCAACCGGTTCGAGACGAATCTCTTGAACACGGCGGCTCAGGGCCTCGACTTCATCAAGGCGACCGGCTCCGATCACGTCACGCTCCATCTCGACACGTTTCATATGAACATCGAAGAGGCCAATCCAGCGGCGGCCATTCGTCTGGCCGGCGACAAGATCGGCTATTTTCACATCGGCGAAAGCAATCGCGGCTACCTCGGCGATGGAGTGATCGATTTCGATCGCATCTTCGACGCGTTGCTAGACATCGGCTATAACCGCGACATCACCTTTGAATCGTTCTCCAGCGCCGTGGTCGATGAGGGTCTGTCCCTCGCATGCGCCATATGGCGCGATACCTGGACCGAGAACATGCCGTTGGCAAAGCACGCCAAGGCCTTCATCGACCTGAAAATGCAAGAGGCGGTTCGTCGGCGAACGACGAATGCCCGTCCATAAGTCGAGGACAATCTGATTATGCGGCAGTGCGGACCCTCTGCCTAAGGCGCCCTGCTCCGCGGTCTTCAGCGCTGTAGTGCTGCGGTTTTTTCGCTGTTCATCGGCAGCCTCGGATCCGTGAGACAGAAGCTTCGGGGGATGCGTGTTCAATAAGATCGCGCCAGTTGCTGCACGCCTGCGCGGCGTGTACCAAGTGAGCGCGTTGTGGTTGCGTTCGGCTTGCGGACCGCAGGTAACCTGGAGAGACCTAAGTGAATGACCCGGCGCTGACCGCCAGTTCAAATCGCAGGATTCGACAAAACAATGAAGTGGCGGCTCTAAGAGCCCTTCATCAATTTGGACGTCTCACTCGAGCCGAACTCGCGCGCAAGTTACGGCTTAACCGCTCTTCGTCGGGGCATATCATCGCGAGCCTGACGGCTGACGGTCTGGTGCGCGAAGCAATTGAGGATCTGCCTGAACAAGCGGGCTATGCCCGAGCCGGCCGTCCCGGCATCATGCTGGAGCTTGTGCCGGATGCTATTTTCTTCCTTGGGGTCGAGATCGGTGTCGAGCATATCTGTACGGTAGAGATCGATCTTGGAACCAATATCGTTTCGACGAATGTGGAACCGTTTGATGGTCCGTCGATCAACGTAGAGGCCGCGGTCGACCGCGCCGTGAGGCTGGCTCTCCAATCTATTCCTGTGTCAAAACTGGAGCGATGTGAAGGCGTTGGCGTATCAACCCCGGCGCAAATGGATAAGAATGGCTTCGTCCACTTTGCGCCGCTTCTCGGCTGGCGAAATGTTCACCTTGCAAAGCTGGTGAGAGACGCCCTGCCGATTCGTGTTCCGGTCCTTGCCGAGAACGATGCCAACGCATTCGCGATCGGCGCGACTTACGGGCGCAGCGAGGTGCATTCCGGCGTCACGCTTTTTCTCGTTATGGAGAGCGGTGTCGGCGGCGGCATTATCGTTGACGGCAGCCTTTTTCGCGGCGCCAACGGGCTGGCGGGGGAGATTGGGCACTTGATTATCAGCGACGTGCCAGGCCCGCGCCGCAATCTCGAACAACTAATCGGCCTTGAAAACATTATGGCCGAGTATCGCAAGACCTCCGCCCTCAGTGATCCGACATTCGGCAACTTCCTTTCCGATGTCCAAAACCGGTTGCCTAGCGCTGTCTCAATAGCCGAGGACTGGGCAAGGGCTTTGGCAATAGGCCTGGTGCAGACTTGCCGAATCATCGACGCCGACAAGATCGTGCTGGGCGGTTCGGTCGCCGCACTCTATCCCTTGATGGCTGCCAGGGTCGCTGCACACATCCATGCCATACAGGAATCCAGTTTCCCGCTCCCATCGATCACAATGAATGATGAAGGAACTGTCGGTTCCGCTTTCGGTGCGGCCTGCATGTTACACCAGCGATATTTGTCTCTGCAAAGTCAGCGTTTCGCCGACGGTACGGCGGAACTCGAAGGGGCAGAGGAAGACGAAGGCTAATATCAGGTTCGGCACTGCGAACCGATGCTGCTGCTACCTGTCTGATCGCGATTTAGAACGCCATTGTGGCGTGTCCGTCTCGATTGATTAATATGTTGCATAAAGCTACAAACACAATTAATGTAGCCTCTGGGAGGAGCATCGCGCATTCCCATCGTGGCCGTCTCGGGTTGTCGTTCGCTGTGGAGCGAGCGGCCGCAACCTCCAGGCGCGTGCTCCAGTCAAAAGATGTGCGCTAGCCGAGTTGTATGATGCCCGCAGATGCGATTTTAAGTCAGACCAAGCTCGCACCCGACGCACTAGGGCCGACGGTGGTCATCGGCGAGATCCTGGTGGAGATCATGGCTAAAAGTCGCGGCGACGGCTTTCTCGAGCCGATAGAGCTTATCGGACCCTTTCCCAGCGGCGCGCCGGCGATTTTCATCGATCAATGCGCCAAGATCGGCGGGTCGGCGGCAATTGTCGCCTCGGTCGGCGATGACGATTTCGGCCGCATCAACATCGAACGGCTCCGGTCTGACGGCGTGGACGTATCGGCCATCTCGGTCAGCCAGGATTATCCGACCGGAAGCGCGTTTGTTCGCTATCGCAATGACGGCTCGCGCGACTTTGTCTTCAACATCGGAAAATCGGCGGCGGCCCTGGTGAGCCTGACGGTTGAAGCGAAGGCGCTCTTCGAGCGGGCTGGACACCTCCACGTCATGGGTAGCGCTTTTGCCATCCCGGGTATCTGGGAGACGATGGATTATGCCATCGGCGTCATCAAGCGGCGCGGCGGCTCCGTTTCACTTGACCCGAACTTGCGCAAGGAATTGCTCGGGCTCGGGCAGACGCAGGAGCGCTTCGCCAAGCTCGTCGATGTCGCCGACCTTATCCTGCCCTCCGGCGACGAATTGTTCATGGCAGCTGGAGTTGATGGTGAATCTGCCGCGGTCATCGCGCTCTTTGGGCGCAGTGTGACAGAGATTGCGCTTAAACGCGGCGAACACGGATCAACATTCTTCGGTGCTGACGGCTCGCGGATTGATTGCTCGGCGTTCAGGGTTGCGGAAATTGATCCGACGGGCGCTGGCGACTGTTTCGGCGGCGCTTACGTCGCTTGCCGCCGTCTCGGCATGCCTGTGTTCAAAGCCCTAGAGTATGCCAATGCCGCGGGCGCCCGCAACGTTACTATTCAAGGTCCGATGGAAGGTGCCGCCTCGCGTCGGCAGCTTGACGAATTCATCGCCGTGACCCCGAGAAACGCTCGATGACCGGTCTCCTCAAAAGCCTGGCGGCGGCGCGGCGCAATGGTTCGCCGATAGGCGTCACGTCTGTCTGCTCAGCGCATCCATTGGTCATTCGGGCAGCAGCGCGCAATGCTGCACGCTTCTCCGACATGCTTGTGATCGAAGCAACCTGCAACCAGGTCAACCAGTTCGGTGGCTACACCGGAATGCTGCCCAGCGATTTTGTTCGTCTCGTCCAGCACATATCGGCAGAAGAAAAGCTTCCGATGGAAAGGATCATCTTCGGTGGGGATCACCTTGGGCCAAATCCGTGGCGCGGGGAACATGCCGGCGCAGCGATGGCGAAGGCAGAAGAGATGGTCACGGCGTACGTGTCGGCCGGCTTCCGAAAGATCCACCTCGATGCTTCGATGGGATGCGCCGGCGAGCCTGCCGCGCTCGACGACGCCAGAACGGCGGAGCGTGCAGCGCGGCTGGCCTTGGCGGCAGAGCACGCGGCGCGCGCCGCAGGAGATGAGGCCCCGGTCTACATCATCGGCACCGAGGTGCCGACGCCCGGCGGCGCCAACCATGCAATCAGCGACATTGAGCCGACCAGCGTAGCGGCGGCGACGCACACGATCGATGTTCATCGCGACCTGTTCCTGAAGCAAGGCTTGGCCGATGCGTTCTCACGCGTCATCGCACTGGTGGTCCAGCCCGGTGTGGAGTTTGGCAATGAGAATGTGGTTCTTTACGATTCCGCCAGGGCACGCGGGCTGACGCGGCTGCTCGAGCAGGAGCCTGGCCTGGTCTACGAGGCGCATTCAACCGACTACCAGGGACGAACATATTTGCGCCAATTGGTCGAGGACGGCTTCCCGATCCTGAAAGTGGGGCCGGAATTGACCTTCGTCCTGCGTGAGGCGCTCTACGCGCTGGACCTTATCGCGACCGATCTTTTGCCTGACTACGGAGCCCGTCCACTCTATCAGGCCATGGAGCGATTGATGCTGGCCAAACCCGGCAATTGGCAGGGCCACTATCACGGCTCGGAAGCCGAACAGCGCATCCAGCGCCACTACTCGTTCTCGGACCGCATCCGGTATTACTGGAACCAGCCGGAGGCGGAAGCAGCGGTCGCGAGCCTGACCGCGGCCCTGCACGGCAAGACGGTGCCGCTCACGCTGTTTCGCCAGCATCTGCCCGCATTCGAGGCGTTTGCAGGCAAACCGCTCGAGCCTACCTCGTTACTGATCGCCTCGATCCAGCGCAGCCTGGACGAGTACCGCTTCGCCTGCACGGGCGAGGCACTCAACACCGAAAGCAACCCGACGGCTGGAGGACGAAGATGAGCGAACAACTCTCTGGAAAGGTCATTGCAATCACGGGCGCGGCATCGGGTACCGGCCTTGCTTGTGTCCGTGGTTGTCTCGATGCTGGCGCGCGGGTGGTCCTGATCGACTATGCGGATGAGAAACTGCGCAGCCTGGCTGCTGATCTCGGCGAGAACGCGATTCCTTTGAGGGTGGATCTCACCAATCCGGAAAGCGTGGCAGGCATGATGCCCGGCATTCTGGACAAGGTCGGTCACCTCGACGCCTTCCATGCCAATGCCGGCGCCTATATCGGCGGCGATTTCATTGATGGTGATCCGGACGCCTTTGACCGGATGCTGAACCTGAACGTCAATGCCGTATTCCGAACGGTCCATGCGGTCCTGCCGTACATGATCGAGCGGGGCACGGGAGACATTGTCGTCACCAGTTCCGTTGCCGGCCATACCGCAATACCATGGGAGCCGATCTACACCGCTTCCAAGCACGCAGTTCAAGCGTTCGTCCATGCGCTGAGGCGACAGGTGGCGAAGCACGGCATCCGTGTCGGCGCGATCGCCCCCGGACCGGTACTGACGCCCCTCGTCGCCGACTGGCCGAAGGAGAACCTCGACCGGGCGATGGCGGCCGGAAATCTGTTTGAGCCGAAGGAAATTGCCGAAGTCCTGCTGTTCATGCTGACCCGGCCGAGAACGGTGACAATTCGCGATATCGTCATTCTGCCGACCAACTTCGACATTTGACACGTAGCGTCTCGGCATCGAAATTCGGGGAGGTAGGCCATGTATCAAGCGCGCTTCAGGGTGGACAACGAGATCGCCGTGGTGACCGGCGGAGGCAGAGGTATTGGCCTCGCATGCGCCGAAGCGTTGGGCGAGTCCGGAGCGCATGTGGTCATCATAGAGCCCGACGAGCAGATCGGCAGTGCTGGCAGGGATGCACTGACTGCGAAAGGCTACTCGGCCGAGCTGATGCTCGGTGACGTCACTTCGTCAACAAGGATGAGCGAGATTGCTGACACGCTCGCCACTCGTGGCACGCCGGCTTCGATTCTCGTCAACAATGCCGGCGTCGGCAGCAGCGGCATTTCGTCGGAAGATATCAGTGATGAACTCTGGCTGTGGATGATGAACGTCAACATCAACGGCGTCTTCTGGTGCTCGCGCGCTTTCGGCCGCCACATGATCGCGGCCGGCCGCGGTCAATCGTCAATCTGGGTTCCATGTCGGGCACGATCTGCAACCGGCCGCAGCCGCAAACACCTTACAATGTCTCCAAGGCGGCCGTGCATCACATGACCGGCTCGATCGCCGCCGAATGGGCGCCTCATCGCGTGCGGGTTAACGCGGTGGCGCCAACCTACATCGAAACGCCGATGGTCCTGGCGATTCCGGAAAACGCGCCGCGTATAGAAGCGTGGTTGCGAGACACGCCAATGGGCCGCATGGCCAGGCGCACGAAGTCGCCAGCGCTGTCCTGTTCCTCGCTTCCGACGCGGCCAGTTTGATGACCGGAGCCGTCGTACCCGTCGATGGGGGATTTACGTGCTGGTAGGACCGTAGCAGCCAAGAGTTTCCTCCCGGTCACTTCTCTCACCGAAGCTCGAGCTCGAGAAGGTGGATGCGGCTTCGGCCGCCGGCACATCGCCTTAGGTAACCTCGGCGCCGATCGCAGCCAGCGCGAACCACGTCGAAATCCTTGTCCCCAACCAACAGTCGAGCCGCCCGCCAGGCACCGCCGACCAATGTAGATCGGCAATCTGTCAGCAAAATTAATGACGCCTCCGCACGGGCGACGCTGGCCGAGCCCTGCTTCGAACGGTCATGCCGCCGCTGGGCAGTTCGCAGTCTCGCCGCGACTACCAGAAGGCTTGTATGCGCCCATTGCGATGGCGCGCACCTCCAGCGGTGTAGTCGAGCAGAGTCGCCTGGTCGTGGACTAATGACCTCGACGGATCTGTAGGATTTGCGCACGCCGCTCAGCTTGAGCTCAGCCATGGCTTGCCTCCCGGGCACCGGCACGTTTGGTCGTGTCGTTGTTGTTTTCGTCATCTTGCGCCATCGCCAGCGGCGCGCCTGGTTCGCCTTCCCACAGGATCAGGCTGGCGGCGCCGATCAGTCCGGCCTGATTGCCGAGTTGCGCCGGCACGATGGGTACGTCCCGGTAGGCGGGCATCGCCCGCTGCTCGACGACCGCCCTGATGCTTGGAGCCAAGAGGTCGAAACCGTTGGCGAGACCGCCACCCATTACGATCAGGTCCGGCGAATAGAGATGAAGCAGATTGGTGAAGCCGATGCCCAGCCAATTCGCCTCCGCCTCGATGAGTGTGCGCGCGCGCCCGTCGCCTGCACGCGCGGCATCGACCACGTGCCTGGCCGAGATGTCGCCGTCGGCCGAAAGGCGCCGCAGCAGCGAGCCGTCGCCCGGCGCCGTCAGCGCCGTGGCGCGCCGCCCGAGCGCGGTTCCGGAGGCGACCGCCTCGAAGCAGCCGACGGCGCCGCAGAAGCAGCGGTCTCCTTCGCCGGTGATGGTCATGTGGCCGATCTCGGCCGCCAGCCCGCGCCGGCCATGATAGACGTGACCCTCGGCAACGACGCCACCGCCAATGCCAGTCGACACAGTGACGAACACCATCGACCCGGTGCCACGCCCGGCGCCGAAGCGCCATTCGCCGAGTGCTGCGGCATTGGCGTCGTTCTCCAGCCGCACCGGCAGACCGAAATACTTGCCGAGAATGTCGATCAAGGGCACATCGTGCCAGCCAGCCAGTGTCGGCGGTGCGATCACGATCCCGGCCTTGGGGTCGAGCGGCCCCGGTGCGCCGACGCCGATGCCGGCAACCTTGGCCTGTGGGTGCTGTGTCAGAAGGTCCCCGGCCAGCGCGATGATCTGGCCGATCACCGCTTCCGATCCCGCGATCGCCATCGTCGGGGCCGAAACATGGGCGATCACGTGGCCGCCGCTCTCGACCAGCGCGCCGCGCAGCTCCGTTCCGCCGAGATCGAAGGCAAGCGCAACCTTTGTCATCAGGCGGCAATCTCCAGCCCATGCAGCCAGGCCATGCGCTGCGCAAGGTCGGGGTCGCCGAATGCCAGCGATCCGAGCACCACGGTTTCGGCGCCGGCGGCGCGCAGGCGGGGCACCGTTTCGTGGCGGATGCCGCCATCGGCAGCCAAGATGATTTCGTTCTCGCGACCTGCTTTTCGCATCAGCGCCCGTGCCTCGATCAGGCGCGGGCCGGCCTGGTCGGACAGGCTCTGGCCCTTGACGCCGATGGATGTGCCGAGAAGCGTCACGAAAGCCACTTGCGACAGGAAAGGTTTGACCGCGGCCACCGGCGTTTCCAGTCTCAGCACCACCCCGGCCTCGACGCCGAGCTCACGCGCCAGCCGCACGGCGCGTAGGCCGGCCTCGCCGTTTTCCGCATGGACGCTGACAAGATCGGCGCCGGCCTCGATGAATTGGCGCGTCTGCTCCTCGACGATCTCCGCTTCAACCATCAAATGCACATGGATCGGCTTTGCCGTCAGCATGGCAATCCGCGCCACCAGGTCCGGAAAGAACAGGAAGCCGGGGGTGAAGCGGGCGTCCGCGACGTCGATGTGGTGGAGGTCGACAAACGGATCTATGCGCTTCAGGTCGCGCTCCATATTGGCGAGGTCGGCCGACCACAGCGAAAACTCGCCGAGCAGCCGGTTGCGCGGAAGGGCGGCGATGGCAGCGGGGCCGGACAGGGATTTGGTCGTCATAACGGGACAAGGCTCCGGATGTTGAAGTGAGCGTGAACGAAGGTCGTGATCTCAGCCTGCAGCTCGGCGAAATGCCTGACGCTGTCGAGCGCCTTGGGAGAGATTTCCGCAAAGGTCGCGCCGGGGATCGCCGTGGCAAGTGTGCGCGCAGCCGGCAGCGGATGCACCGCATCCATGGCGTTGCCGATGACCAGCGTGGGGACGCCAAGGGCGGCGGCGTTGCTTTCAGAAACGCCCGGTCCGTCGGCGGCGATGTCGGCGAGGACCTGCGCGAATGGCGCGGCGTCCGGCCGGTCGAAATAGCCGAGTAATGAGGCGAGATTGTCGGGCGCGTGGCGCTGCAGGCGCTCGGCGGTTTCCGATTGCGCGAAGATCGTCCTGGCCTTGTCGGGGCCGTGGTCGAGGATGAGGCCGGCGACCTCGGCGATCGGCCGCAGGTTCACCGGCGCGCTGTCGAAAATCCAGGCCGGGCGTACAAGCAGCAGACCCGCGATGCGGTCCGGGTGGCGGCAGGCAAGGCGCAAGGCAATGGCGGCGCCCATGGAAACGCCGCCGGCGACGAAACGGTCGAGACCGGCTTGATCGGCGGCGGCAACAACATCGTCCGCGAACATGCTCAGGGAAAACGGACGGCGGCTGCCCAGTCCGGAGGCGCCGTGCCCGCGGCATTCCAGCGTGATGCGCCGGAAGTCGGCACCGGCCGGGAAAGCCTGGGCGATTTGCGGCTCGCCGCCGCCCAGCCCATGCTGGAAGACGACGGCAAGCCCGTTGCCATTATCAGAAATCCGAAGCGTGGCGTCGTCGCGAAGCAGAGCGGCCAGGCGAGCCATCAGGTCAGCCCCATCAGGAAGCGAGCAACCCCTGGTGCCTCTTCGGCCGAGAGGCCATGTGTGACCAGCGGCCCGTCAAAGCCTGATGACTTCAGCCTGGCGACGAAATCCGGGAAATCGACGACGCCCCTGCCGGCGGTGGCAAAGCGCCCGTCGGCGCAGCGGTCCTTGGCATGCGCCATGGCGACGTGGCCGGCAGTGCGTTCGACGGCGGCGGCCACGATGGCGCTTGCTTCCTCGGGGCTCGCCTGTTCGAACAGGTTGGCCGGATCGAGCACGACGCGCAACCGCTTCGAGCCCATCTCGGCGATGAGGCGCATCGCATCCTGCGCCGAGGTTACGATGTTGGCCTGTTCGGGCTCGATGCCGAGATCGACGCCATGACGCTCGGCGAGTTGAAGCGCCTTTTCGATCTCGCCTGCCATGTCGTCCCATGCCTCACGGTCGGCGTTGTCGGGGTGATACGCCCACTGATCGTCCGCGTTGCGCGTTCCCGTGCACAGGGTGACGAGCGGAACAGCAAGGGACGCCGCGGCCTTGATGACCACGCCAAGCCGGCGCATGCCGTCGTCGCGCACCGCTTTGTCCGGATGGGCCATGTTGTAGGTGCCCGACAGCGCCACCAGGGCGACGCCGGAGGCACCGGATGCTGCCGCGATGGCGCTGATGGCACCCTCAGGTACCGCATGCGGCATCGACGGCAGGCCGGCGCAGGCAAGATTGAACTGGGTGACGGCAAATCCCGCGTCGCGCACCGCCGCCAGCACGCCGGCCGGCTCGCTGCCCGGGAAGGTCCTGGCGAACACCCCGACCTGCATCAGACCGCTCCCGTGACGGCAGCGATCTCGACGCGCAGCCCGCTCTCCACCGAGCGGGCGATCGCCACCATGGCGCGGATCGAGGCGAGGCCGTCTTCGACGTCGGCGCCGCGCCGCGGCGCGCCGTCGAGGACCGTGTTGGCGAGGCCTTCGAGTTGCCGCCTGAAGAAATGGCCGTCGGCGCCAAGCGGCTTTCGCGCCGTCGCATCCTTCTCGTGAAAGATGTCGACCTCGCTCGCTCGGAAATACCAGGGATTGAAGGTCTTTGCGATCACGGAGCCGTTCTCGCCATAGAGTTGAAAGCCTTCGTGCCAGTCCATACGGACGGCGACGGTGAGGTCGAGATGGCCGAGCGCGCCATTGGCGAATTCAGTTTCGACGAACCAGCAATAGGCGCCGAAACGCTCATTGAGGCGGGCGCGCACCGCGACAATCTCGCCGCAGAGGAAGCGTGCTGTATCGACAAGGTGCGAGCCGTGCGCGAGCATGAAATACTGCCTGAGGTCGGCCTTCGGATTGCCGGCCGGCTTCTTTGCCAGCTTGCTGGTGACGGGCAGCGGCTGCACCGCGTCGGTGTTGGTGTAGCGATGCGTGGAATCGCAATACCAGGCCTTCAGCGCCAGGATTTCGCCCATCTCGTCGCGGACGAAATCGCGCGCCGCTTCCAGTGCCGGGTCGAAGCGCTTCATATGTCCGACCTGCAGCACCTTGCCGGAGCGCTTAACCGCATCGGCGAGCGTCTCACCTTCCTCGACCGAGACGCCGATCGGCTTCTCGCACAGCACGTGCTTGCCGGCCTCGAGCGCCTTGATCGACATCGCAACGTGATAGGCGTCCGAGGTCGCAACGATCACCGCTTCCAGCTCAGGGTCGGCGAGCATCTCATCGTAGTCGCCATACATTTTTTCGGGCTCATAAGTCGCGCCCATGCGCGCCAGCAGGTCGGGAGCGGCATCGCAGATCGCATAGAGGTCGGCATTCCTGGCTTTCACGCAGGATTCCAGATGGGCAAATTGCGCGATCGGCCCGCAGCCGAGCACACCGACACGAAGGCGACGGTCTTGCTTGCGCATCATGGTCTCTTCCTCAGGCGCCGTAGCCGCGCATCGTCTGGCGGTTGGTCTTGACCGCGGCCGCTGGATCGGCGGCCGCGGTCTCGGATTCCTCTTCCAGCACCAGCCAGCCATTGAAGCGTGGCGCTGCACTGGCGATGTCGATCACCGCCGCGGTATCGCAGACGCCCTTGCCGAGCATCGCCCATGTGCCGCTGGCATCGACATCCTTCAGGTGCACGTAGCGGATGCGGTCGCGATAGGTGGTGAGCGTATCGGCCATGTTCCGATGGCCACGCAAGATGTGGCCGGTATCCGGCACCCAGCCGACGAGCGACGGATCGACCAGCCCAAAGATCCGGTCGTAGTCGGCGCGATCGAAGAGCAGCGTGTTGTGGTGCGAACTCGGATGCACCGCGACCTGGACGCCCGCCTTGCGCCCTAGCTCCCCCGCCTTGTTGTAGACCTCCGCGGCGATGGCAAATTTGTCGTCGCGCGGGCCGTCGGAGACGACTGTCGCCGAGCCCATCGACACCAGCGTGTCCGGAAAGGCAGCAGCGAAGTCGATCCATCGCTTCGCGGTCTCGAGGTCGTTGCCGATCTTCTCCTTGAGCGTGAAGCCGCTCTTGGAACCGAAGGCGAAGGAGACGAGCGTCAGGCCTGACGCCTTGAGCGCGGTCGCGAACTCCGCCGGCTTGTCGGCATATCGGCCGATCATCGTGTCGGTGATCTCGATGCCGGCATAGCCGCCATCGGCGATCGCCTTCAAGAGATCGTCCGGGCCGCCGGCAAACCGCTCTCCGAGCATTTCCCAGGTAAAGGTCTGGCAACCGACTTTCAGGTCTTTCACGATCGTCCTTTCATTCCTTGATGCCGCCCCGCGTTAGCCTTGCGGTCCTGCCGTTCGTTGAAGGCCTTGATTAGGTCGCCAAAGGTTTCCTTGCCGAAGAAGGCGGCGCTGGCAAGCTGATTTCGGAACGTGATTGCGCCCGCGCCGGTCGAATGCCGAGACCCGTGTCGAGCGCTGCGGCGCCCAGCATGCCGGCGCCGATGAGAAATTGCCGGCGATCGGCGATGGTGACGTGACCCACAGGCTTCGTAGCGGCGGTCGGCCGTTTTTCATGTCAGTCATTTCCTCCCCTGAAGGCTGGGGCCTCCAATGTTGCGCCAGCATTTTCGCATGTTCTGCAAAAATTTTACGCGCGTCAATATTTAAAGTGCTGTATAGCGGGCTGTGATTGCGGCTCGCCACCGATTCAGCAGGCCCGCCGAAGTGTCATCGCGTTGGGAGGCAGACTCGAAAATGCAAGCAAAATCACAGATTAAGCTCGGTATCGGCATTGTCGGATGCGGCAACATCTCGATGACTTATCTGCGCAACGCGGCGCTCTTCGGCGGCCTCGAGTTGCGTGCATGCGCCGACATTTCCACCGAACTGGCGGCACTGCGCGGCAGCGAATACGGCATCCGGGCAGTCAGCGTCGACACGCTTCTAGCCGATCCGGACATCGACCTTGTCCTCAACCTGACCGTCCCGGCGGCGCATTTCGACATCTCGTTTTCGGCGCTTTCGGCGGGCAAGCATGTTTTCACCGAAAAGCCGCTGTCAACCTCAGCTAGCGACGGCCGCCGGCTTGTCGCCGAGGCGGCGAAGCGCAATCTGCTCCTAGGCTCGGCCCCCGACACTTTTCTCGGCGCAGCCGGACGGCGGGCGCGCCGCCTGATGGATGAGGGCGCGATCGGCCGCGCCGTCACCGGCACCGCCTTCATGATGGGGCGCGGCATGGAGCACTGGCATCCCAATCCGCAATTTTACTATCAGCCGGGCGCCGGCCCAATCTTCGACATGGGCCCCTATTACCTGACCATGCTGGTCAACCTGCTTGGGCCGGTGGCACGCGTGATGGCGATGGCGACTCGGGGACAGGAAGTGCGCCTTATCACTGCCGAAGGTCCCTACAGGAACACCAGTTTCAAGGTCGGCACGCCGACCAACATCCTATCGCTGCTGGAGTTCCGATCGGGCGCCACCGTCACCTTCGGAGCCTCCTGGGATGTCTTCAGACACTCCAATCACCCTATCGAACTGCACGGCACGGAAGGCTCACTGCGCCTGCCCGATCCTGACACGTTCGGCGGCACCGTATCGCTTTCGGAACGCGGCGCCGACTGGGCCGACTTCCATAGCGAGAGCGAGCTCTACGGGGGGCGCAACTGGCCTTACGCCGCGCCCGACCGCGCCAACTACCGCATGCTTGGCGTCGCCGATCTGTCGCATGCGCTGACGACGGGCAGAAAACCCCGCGCCTCCGGCGATCTCGCTTTGCATGTGCTGGAGATCATGGAGGCGATCCTCGCTTCGGGAGAAAGCCGCGAGTCCGTCGCCGTCAACGGGGCGGTCGACCAGCCGCCGCTTCTTGGCGAGGACGAGGCGACGAGCCTGCTTGCCTGAGGCGTAGGATCAGTCGATGGCTACGTTGCTTTCATCACTTCTCGATCCGGAAGCCCGGCATGTGCTCGACCTCGGCCGACAGGCTTCCGCGCGGCCGTTCGACGCCGGCACGCCTGAAGAGGCGCGGCGCGCCTATGAGGAGAGCTTTCCCACACTGCAGGGTGAACGCGAGCCGGTCGCCTCACTGAACGAACGCTTCATCGACGGGCCTAGCGGCCCGTTGACGCTCAGGATCTATCACGGGCGACGGGCGGCCTTGGCCAGTGCCCCAGCGTTGCTTTATCTGCATGGCGGCGGCTGGGTGATCGGCAATCTCGATTCGCATGACGAGATCTGCCGCTGGTTTGCCAACATGGCGGCCTGTGTGGTCGTCTGTCCCGACTATCGGCTGGCGCCGGAACACAAATTCCCGGCCGCCATCGAGGATTGTCGCGCAGCATTTGCCTTCATGCAAAGTGCGGCCGACGATCTCGGCATCGACGCGGAGCGGATCGCTGTCGCCGGCGACAGCGCCGGTGGCAATCTCGCTGCGGTGCTGTGCCTGATGGTGCGTGGGAGCAAGAATCCGCCGACCGTGCAATTGCTGTTCTATCCGAACACGGATGCCTCGCAGACAGCGGACAGCTATCGCCGTTTTGCTGAGGGCTATGGTCTCACCGCGGCAACGATGGCCTGGTTCCGCGACCACTATGTCAACCATGCCGGGGATATCGACGACTGGCGCGTGTCGCCGCTGAAGGTCGCCAGCCTTGCCGGCGCAGCACCAGCCTTTGTCGCGATCGCCGGTCATGACATTCTCGTTGACGAGGGTGAGGCTTACGCAAAGCGTCTGCAAGATGACGGCGTGCCTGTCGTGCTGAGGCGCTGGCCTGGCCAGATCCACGGCTTTGTCTCGATGGGCCGCCATGGTCCGGCCTCGCGGCAAGCCGTCGGCGCGGCGGTTGCCGCGTGGCGCGGCTTCGATGGAAAGCTCAGGCCGATTGACGCATAACCAGCGTCGCGTCGAGATTGACCTTAGCGGCAACCTCAGCTCCATCCTCGTTCAGCAGGGCCAGCAGCGTCTCGACGCTATATCCCGCCATGGCGGCGAAGTCCTGCGCCATGGTGGTGAGGCCTGGACATGTGTAGCGGCTCAGCGGGTGATCGTCATGAGCTGCGACACGCAGGTCGCAGTCGGCCTTGCGACCGACCTTGAGGCCTTGCGCGTAGGCGGCCGCCATCACGCCGAAGGCGAGACGGTCGTTGTTGCACAGAATGGTCTTGCCCGACAGGCCGCCATTGCCGAGCATTTTTTCCATTTGCTCGTAGCCGATCCGTTCGAAATCCCATGTGTAGTCGTCGGTGTTGCCGATGACGACAGGCTCATGCCCGAGCCGCTTCATAGAAGCGATATAGCTTTTCAGTCGTTCTGGCGAGTTGTGGTTGACGTGCGGGATATCGAAATAGACCGGGGCGTCGCCGGACCGGCACAGATACTCGACGATGGTCGAGACGCTCTGGGCATTGTTGTTGCCGACGAACGGCGTTCCGCCTTCGAGATAGGTGTCGAAATAGACCACCGGTATGGCCTGCGTCAGCTTCTCCAGCGTGCGGTGGTCCGAGCGCAGGCCGAGCGGCGCGATGAGTGCACCGGAGACCTTCAACGACAGGATGGTTCGCGTTGCCTCCACTTCGAGCTCGCGCGAGCCGTGCGAGGAGATCACGATCGGCCAGTAGCCTTCGTCGCGCAGCCTTAGTTCGATGCGGCTGACCATCTCCGAATAAAAGGGGTCGGCCACTGTCGGCACCATGATGCCGATGCTGCGGGTCCGCTTGCGGTTCAGGTTGCGTGCAAACAGATTGGGCTGGTAGTCGGACGAGCGCAGCGCCTCTTCGATACGCTGCCGTGTCGCTGGCTTGACGCTGGTCGGATCGTCGAAATATTTCGACAGCGTCGGCCTGGAGACGCCGCAAGAGCGGGCAAAATCATCCATCGTCTTGTGCGTCGTCGGCATTCAAACGCCTCGCGTTCTGGACATCCAATCACGGGGTTGCCCTAAGCGCTGCCCCAGGGCACCCGCATACGGTGCGCTGCCGTGCAACGGCAACGCAAAAGTTTACAGAGGGCTTCAGCAGTTTCAACGCGTATCGCTGAATTTGTTTCACGCGTAAATTTATTAGTTAACGCGAAAAGTACAAGCCTAATTGACTCCGGATATCGGTTGCCGCCAGGCAGAATTGCACGCGGCCGAGAGGGCCGTCCGAGTCGGGGCCTAGGGACTCGGTTGCCAATGGGACGAGCTGCCAATTCTGAGCACCACAATCCGGAAGGCACCTAGACATAGCGCACTTCGACTCCCAGCTTGTCCAATCGACTGCGAATCCCAAAGGGCATAGCGGTGTCGGTGATGATCAGATCGACACGTGACAACGAAAATGCCTTAGATGAGGCGCCAATATCCCATTTGCTTGAATCCGCCACAAGGATCACGCGCCTGGCCATACGAACCAGATTGCGTTTTGTGCGCGCAATGTCTTCTGAGACATCGACGACATCGAATGACTGATCGATCGCATGCGCGCTGAGGAACGCTTGGTGGGCCACAAGGCCGCCCACAGCCCTATCAAAATCCGACACGATCGTGCTGACCGTCGAGGGATAGACCCGACCGCCTATCATATGCACGTCCAGCCCAGGGCGATACATCAGATGCTGTGCAATGTTCATCGCGGTTGTGGCTACTACCACATTGTTGACCGGGGGCATCTGCATTGCGACCTGCAGCAACGTCGAGCCGCTGTCGAACACCACGGACTGGTTGTCTATGATCTGGCGCGCCGCCATCTGCGCGATACGCCGTTTGGCATCGAAATTGCGAGACATCCGCTCTTCGAAGGCCGCCGCGGGCGAATCAGCGGGCAAGGCGATCGCACCGCCATGCGTTTTGATCAACTGCTTTTTTGCATCCAGAATTTCCAGGTCGGACCTGATGGTCACCTCGGAGACGCCGAAGTTTTCCGCCAGTTGGCTGGTACGCGCCTGGCCGGTCCGCTGAAGCGCGAGCATGATCTGATGTCGCCGTTGTTCCGCAAGCATGTGTAACCCCGAATTGCTGTTTGGATAACTGCACGCCAACCTTTCGAAAATCGAATAGGAAACCGGCCTGCGTTTGAGAATTCGAGGGATACCGCCTCACCGCAGCGAACGCTAGCCGTTGCAGTTGCAACCTATATCGAAACGAAAGAAATCGAAATATTGAATATTGTTTTGCTTTCGAGTTAGGGTCCTCAACGTCAGATCAACAATTGCGAAGGGACTGCACTGATATGGGCCTTGGAACTAAAATTCGCTTGTCGCGGCTGTTCTCGCATCGATCTGGGAACCTGTTCGGTGGTGCCGTCGACCATTTCGTAGGGTACGGCAACGTCCGCGAGGGAGGCCTTGCGGATCTGCCCGGCGCGCTCAAGCGGGTGATGGCCGGAGAGCCAGATTACATCAGCATTCAGCCTGGTGCGGCGCGTCATTTGTGGCCGGCTTACGCCGGCAAGGCAGCGCTGGTCATTCAGGCGGGATGCTTTACGCCCGACGATCGGATCAGTCAGTTGATCGCGACGCCCGAAGATGCAGTGCGCTATGGTGCCGATGCGCTGGCGGTCGCCATTCCGGTGCGGGGCGATACCGAGGGTCACTACATTCGTTGGCTTACCGATACGGTCAACGCGGCTGCTCGTTTCGAAATGCCGGTCGTTGCACATGTTTATCCCCGCGACTATTCAAACGGCTGCAAGATCGTCTTCACCCCCGACGAAATCGCCTACGCAGTGCGGATTGGTTTTGAGACCGGTGTTGACGTGATCAAGGTCGGATACACCGGGGACTTCGACTCATTCAAGGAAACCGTGGCAACTTGCCCGGTTCCCATCGTTATCGCCGGCGGTCCGAAGACCGAGGATCTTCTGGGCGCTCTCACCCAGACGTCTGAAGCCCTGCGCGCCGGTGCGAAGGGTGCCGTCGTGGGGCGCAATCTGTGGGGGCACGGTGACACCACGATGGCAGCGCGTGCATTCAAGTGCGTCATTCACGATGGGATGGCACCGCAAGACGCTTTGGCGGCTGCGGGCACGTGAGCTGTGACCGGCAATCTGCAGGTTTTGGGCTTCGGAGCCTTGGCGATTGACGACATCATCTATGTCGACAGCCCGCTGGGTGCTGGCAAAGGGAAGGTGACAAATCGCACGAAGGACCACGGCGGCAATGTGGCGACGGCACTCGTTGCTGTCGCCAAGCTGGGGGGGCGTGCCGGTTTCATCGGCTGGCTGAGTGATCAGCCACTTACGGATGTCGGCGCCCACGAGCTTGAACGACACGGCGTCGACATATCTTTCGCGCCACGTCGTGCCGATGCCAAGCCGATCCGGTCGGTTATTACGGTCGCGCCCGATGGTGACAGGTTCATCGCCTATGATGATGATGTGCCGCACGGGACCTCCGATGCGCTGGCCGATAGCGTCCTTGCGCAAGCCCAGGTGCTGCTGATCGACGGTTACGCCACGCACGCTGACATGATTGTTGCTCGTGCCCGTAAGCTGGGTCTGGCGGTGGTGGCCGATATTGAGTGGACTGTCGGACCTGCGACCGAACGATTGATCCGCCTGTCAAATCACCTGGTATTGCCTCTGAAATTTGCCCAAACCTATACTGGCGAGGCCAAGGCGACAGCGATCCTGCGCAAGCTGTGGTCAGATGACCGCTCCGCGGTCGTGTTAACCGAAGGCGATCGAGGAGCCTATATCCGGCAAAAGGACGATGTCGTTTTGTGGCACGTTCCGGCCTACAAGGTCAGGGCAGTGGACACGACCGGCGCGGGGGATTGTTTTCATGGCGCCTATGCCTTCGCCCTTACGCAGGGAAAGCAGCCTGTCGCCTGCGCTGTTTATGCAACTGCCGCGGCCGCGATCTCAGTGACGGGCCGGGGTGGCCGCATGGCTCTGCCGGATCACAACGCCTGTGTCGCGTGGATGGCGAAAGAAAATGCACCTGTGCCCATACCGATTACGTCGCCAGACTGAGAATTCATCACTCGGATATTGCCGCTGCTGGTGGGACGTCCGAGGCGCGCGGTTAACCGCGCAGATAGCAATGCCGGTTCGATCTGCAGTCGCGCCGCGCGGAGGCTATTCGATGTTTAGGTAGCGCTGACAATAGGGAGGATGTGACGTGGCTGTTGTTGTGTTGGACAAAATTTGCAAGACCTACGGGACGAAATTCCAAGCCATCAAGGATCTTAGCCTGACGATAAACGACGGCGAGTTCCTCATTCTCGTTGGCCCTTCGGGATGCGGAAAATCGACAGCCTTGCGCATGATCGCGGGGCTGGAGGAGATCAGCAGCGGAACCCTGACCATTGGTGGAGAGAATGTTGAGGACCTAGCGCCGAAGGACCGGGATATTGCGATGGTCTTTCAGAACTATGCCCTTTATCCGCATATGACAGTGTTCGACAACATAGGCTTTTCGATGAAGCTTGCGGGGAAGAGCAAGGCCGAGCGGACGAAGCGCGTCCATGAAATAGCAAAGACCCTGCAGCTGCACACGCTGCTCGACAGTAAGCCGGCCGCGCTGTCTGGCGGACAACGCCAGAGGGTCGCCATGGGGCGCGCGATGGTGCGCGAACCGGCAGCCTTTCTCATGGATGAACCCTTGTCAAACCTCGATGCCAAGCTGCGCGTGCAAATGCGCGCGGAAATTGTCAGCCTGCAAAGACAGCTGGGGGTGACCACGATTTATGTAACACACGATCAGACCGAAGCCTTGACCATGGGCGACCGGGTTGCGGTCTTGAAAGGCGGTGTCCTTCAGCAGGTCGACACGCCAAAGACGCTGTATAATCGACCAGTCAATGCCTTCGTCGCGGGTTTCATCGGCTCGCCGTCGATGAACCTGTTCGAAGGCCGTTTGCACAATGGCAGGATCAACCTGCCGACCTTTTCGATACCGGTGCCGACGAGTGCGTTTGAGCGCTCTCCTGGTCTGAGCGCCTTCGAAGGCAAGACGCTCATTTTCGGCATACGCCCCGAGGATCTTTACGACGGCAGTCTGGAATCGGGATCGCGACATGCCACTCTACCGGCCATCGTGAAGACGACAGAGGAATTGGGATCCGAGCTTATCGTTCATTTGAAGGTCGACGCGGTTCGAATCGATTCTGGCGACCCAGATGCTGTTGAAGATCTAAGCGGCGCAGCAAATGTCGTAGCGAGGTTTGAAGCCGTCAGCGCGGTCCGGCCGGGCGCGTTGATTGATCTGGCGATCGATGCGGCCAAGTTGCACTTCTTCGATCCCCAGACGCACCTCACAATCTAGCGTGGTCCGCGATGGTTGACCCGGCTAAAGGGACGGAGGCGCAAATGTCGCTTCCGTCTTCTGGTCCATTTGCGTAGGTGACGGTAGACGCTGGCTTCGCTCTCCTGGGCAATCCGACCAGTTCTCGCTCGCCCATCACAGCTCGGGCCGTCTTCGTTGGCAATTGGTGAGACTTTGCTCGACATCGGTTCAGCGCGCGACAGCCGATTTTTCCACCGGAGGTGGAGATCGTCTTGTGCCCGGCGGCACCCTGTCATCGACAACCAAAACGATCGCCTGAACGCCTCTGAATTGCGACGTCTACGCGAGCGCGCGACCCCACCGAATGGCGTTTTTTCTCTTCGAATATACGACTTTCATTTGTTTTCTTTTTAGGGGAGTGGCTTTCATTTGTTTACGAAAATAGAGAAAGAAAGCGGCACAAGCAATGTGCACAAGGGAAAAACTACCGCCAGAGAACTTAAGAAAACCATATACCAATCAATGGCTTACATTCAGTCATAACGTCCCGGCATCCTACCCATTTTTCACGATTGCAGTTCTTGATTGACACAAAGACCCGGAAAAGAACCTAGTTTGATCGCGATCGGGAGGATCGAGCCAAACGTCGCTCCTAGGAGGAAAACATGAACGTCAGAAGATATATTGCTGCGGCCACGTCCGCTGTGGCTGTCTGGGCACTGTCTGCTACCTGCGCCTTTGCTGAGACCAATCTCGAATTCATCCAATGGTGGGAGCCGGAAATGCCCGCCGGTGCTCTGCGTAGCATCATGGACGACTTCGAAGCCAAAAACCCTGGTATCAAGGTGACGCTCGTCAGCGGTCCCTATTCCGCCACCCATGATCAGATCGTAGTCGGCGCCGCGTCGGGGACGCTCAGCGACGTCGTCGGCCTGGACGGAGCATGGGTCAATGGCCTTGCAAAGCAGGGCGCAATCGCTTCCATGGACAGCCTGATGGCTGACGCCAAATATGATCAGAGCCAGATCGCTGACATCATCAAGGTCAACGGCCAAAGCGTCATGTTCCCGCTCGCCTCGTTCGTATACCCGGTCTTCGTCAACCTCGATCTGGCCAAGGCTGCTGGTGTCGACAAGATGCCGGCCAACCGCACAGAATTCGCCGCTGCCGCGAAGAAGATGACCAATGCGGACAAGAACGAGTACGGGTGGGTGCTGCCGCTATCGCTGCAAAACCCCGGCGGCATCCAGAACGACGTGATGTCTTGGGTCTGGGCTTCCGGAGCATCGATGCTCAAGGACGGCAAGCCCGACGTGGAAAATGAGGCCGTGGTCGGTACACTCGAATACGTCAAGTCGCTACAGGACGCCGGCGTCATATCGCCAGGCATCTTTGCCAAGAAGGAACAGGACAAGGTCGAAGAGTTCGTCAACGGCCGTGTCGGAATGATGATCGACTCGCTGGCTCATATCAATCTTATCCGCCAGCGTAACCCCAATCTCAAGTTCGGTATCTCTGCGCTTCCTGCGGTCGACGGCTATACGGGTAAGCGCGGACTGCCCTATGCCTCTTGGGGCATCGGCATTAGCAACAGCACCGAGCATAAGGCAGAAGCCTGGAAGCTTGTTGAATATCTGATGAGCCCGGAAGTGAACGGCCGCCTGGTATCGCTCGCAAATGCCTTTCCGGGCAACGTGCAAGCGAAGCCTGACTTCTCGAAATCGGACCCGCTGTTCGAGGAAGCCTTCAAGATCTTCCAAAGCGGTCACTTGGCCAATGAATTCGTGGGCTTGCCGGTGGCCGAAGACCTGATGCGCGACATGAACGTCGAAGTGCAAAAGATGTTCGACGGCCAGCAAACCGCAAAGGAGGCCGCTGCCAACACGCAAAAGCAGTGGTTGGTTGACTTCGCCAAGTAGGCGCCGCTTCAGACAATTCGGCAGCGCGATAAGATCTATCGCGCTGCCGCTGCATCGGAACCGGACCATACGGTCGATGACCAAGCGGATTGTACCTCATGAGCCTCGCCAACGAAGGTTTGATCGTCGCGCGAACGAAAATGCGCAAGCGTGGCATGCTTTCTTACAAGACGAGAAAGCGGCTCACTCCGCTGTTTTATGTGGCACCCGCCACGTTTTTGTTTTGTCTACTAATGCTGTTTCCCATGATCACGGTCCTGCGCTATTCGCTGATGGACGGCGCAATCATGAAAAAGGACGCTGCTTTCATAGGGTTGCAGAACTACGAGACGATCTTCACAGATCCAGTCTTCTGGCAGTCGGTCGGGCAGACCCTCTATTTCACGGTGATGAGCGTCATTTTCCACCTTCTAATCGGCCTGGCCTTCGCCCTATTGCTGAACACCCAACGCGTCCCTCCGATGATTAGAAGCATCCTGCGTGTTCTCTACATTTTGCCATGGCTCTTTACGGCAGTCATCATCGCGATCATCTGGCGGCTGCTTTTGGATCCCAATGGCGTGGTCAACAGCATTTTGATGACGCTCCATATCGTCAACTTCAAGGTCGAGTGGTTCTCCTCGACGAAAACCGCGATCCATGCATTGACGTTTGCGAACATCTGGGCGGGATACCCTCTATATATGGTCAGCTTGCTCGCCGGTCTCCAGGGCATCCCCAAGGACCTTTACGAAGCCGCCGGCATCGATGGCGCCAATGAGTTCCAAAAGTTTCGGTACATCACGATCCCGCAGCTGATGCCGATCATCATCAGCATCGCCCTGCTGGATTTCATCTGGACGATGCAAGTCTTCCCCCTGGTCTGGATGACAACGGGCGGTGGACCGATCCATTCGACCGAGGTGCTGAGCACGTATACCTATAAGCTTGCGTTTTCGAGTTACGAATTTTCACAGGCTTCGGCGAGCGCGATCTTCATCTTGATCATCTCGATGGGCGCGACTTACTTCTACATCAAACACCAGAAGGCCAGGTGACCGGCAATGGCAAAGCGCTCCTTCAAAAACACCGTTTTGCCGACCGTACTGACATATCTCGGGCTCGCGGCCGGTCTGGTCTTTGCAGGCTTTCCAATCCTGTGGATGTTTTTCACTTCGTTGAAATCGAACACCGAGATCTTTGCCCTGCCGCCGAGACTGTTGCCCGACCATTTCACGAACGTGGCCTATCTTTCGATCTTCAATGATCCGACCAAGGTGCGCTTCTTTCTCAACAGCTATCTGGTCGCGGGAGTGGTAACCCTTCTGACGTTACTGATCGCCATTCTGACGGCCTATGGCTTCAGCCGCTATTCATTCCGGCTTAAGAATACGCTTAACGTCTTCATCATCAGCACACAGACCGTACCGCCGATCACGCTTCTGATTCCCTATTTCGGCATGGTCGTCGCCTTCGGCATTTTCAACACCTATTTCGCGCTGATTCTAACCTACATGGTATTCACCCTGCCTTACGCAATCCTTCTGATGACCGGCTATCTCAATACCCTGCCAAAGGAACTCGATGAGGCAGTGCTGGTCGATGGGGGGTCAAGTTGGACAGCGCTATGGCGTGTGATTATCCCTCTTTCAGTCCCCGGCGTCGTCGCGACCGCGGTCTATACGTTTCTGTTGGCGTGGAACGAGTTCCTTTTTGCGCTTACTTTGACGAAGTCGACGGACATGCGGACCGTTCCGATCGGTATCGAGTTGCTTATGGGCCAACATGCGTTCGAATGGAACGAGATGATGGCGATGAGCGTGCTGGGATCACTCCCGCTTCTGATCCTGTATCTGATTGCACAACGTTACTTCCTCGCGGGCCTGGCCGCCGGGTCGGTGAAGAGCTGAGCAAACTGACTGCCAGTTCGCTGTTCGCTGCTGAACACATCAACCCATTCCGGCCCCGAAGGTCCGGTCTTTGACAGCGCCAGCGCTATGCCAAATCCTGCACGTCGAGGGTCGTGCAGGCCGAAGGCGGCGACTGATCGCGCTCGACATCTCTCCCGCGGTTTCCCAACTGTTTCGCCCCGATGGCCCGGCGCTGACGCCGCTGCCGTCGACCTGAGTGGCGCACTCGGAAGTTGAATCCGACTGCTGACCAAGCCGGCTTCTAGCCTGGCCTCGGCATCCCCTGCCTTGTCGATTTCGCCATCTGATGCCGCGATAGCTCGACACCGGTCTGCTGCAATGCAGCACATCAAAACCCGCGGCACACCATTTTAAATCTTGACGCGTGTCAAATTTTTATAAAACATGCGGAAACGCGGACAAGGCATCGATCAGCGCGGCTGGAAGTGACGAAAGCCGGCGTCGGCGGTCCTGTGACGCGGACATACGGGCCGCTCTATGGCGATGCCTTCTCCAATGAGCTCGAAAGCTTCCATCGCCACATCATGGACGGCACCAAACCTCTGACCGATCTCGCGGACTCTCGTCGCGACTTGGCGCTGATGGCGGAGATCATTGATCGCATGAAACAGACTACGGGGATTATGCGCTGAAGCTGCCCTTTTAGGGTAGATCCTACGAGGAGATTGCATTGGCTCCCGGCTGGCGGGTCTACGCTTTCCGGCTCGCGGTCTATCCGCCAACCATCAGCTTGACGACTTCGTCATGGTTGGTTTCCGATATCTTGCGCTCGCCGGCCTGGACGCCGCGCCGCAGCACGATGATGCGGTCGGACACGGCGAAAATATCCAGCAAATTGTGCGAGATGAAGATTACGCCCCTGCCCTGGGCCTTGAGTTGGTGGATGAGCGAAATGACCTTGCGCTGTTCGGGCACGCCGAGGGCCGCGGTCGGTTCGTCCATGATCAGGATCTGCGCGTCCCAATAGACGGCCCGGCCGATGGCAACAGCCTGCCGTTGACCGCCGGAGAAATTGCTGACCGGGGCATCGAGCCGGCTGACATGGAAGTCCAATCGCCCCATGGTCTTCTTGGCGGCGACGGCCATGGCCTTGCGATCGAGCACCGGCAAGAAACCGAAGGCCTTGCGCATGGGTTCACGGCCAAGGAAGATATTGGCGCCGATGGACAAATTGTCGGCGAGAGCGAGATCCTGATAGATGGTTTCGATGCCTTTTTCGCGCGCCTCATGCGGCGTCGCAAATGTCACCGGCTGACCCCTCAGCAGAATTTCACCGCCCGTCGGCTGAAAGACGCCCGATATCGCCTTGATCAGCGTGGTCTTGCCGGCGCCGTTGTCGCCCGCCAGGGCCACCACTTCGCCCGGCCGCACGACCATGGAGAAATCGTTGAGCGCCCGGACGGCGCCGAAGTGCTTGGAAAGATTCCGGACTTCCAGGAGGGGGGTGGTCTGGCCTGGGCTATTCATCCTGACGGGCTCCACTGAACCGGCGCTGCGCCTGGTCGATGAGAACGGAAATGATGATGACGACGCCGACGGCGATGAACTGCCAGAACGGCTCGACATTGACGAAAACCAGCCCGTACTGAATGACCGCGATCACCAGCGCACCGGCGACCGTCCCGAAGATCGTGCCCGATCCACCGAACAGGCTGGCGCCGCCGATCACGACGGCTGCGACGCTGTCGAGCAGCAACGGCTCGCCGGCCTGGGCCGCGCCCGCGGTGAAGCGCGCTGCATAGAGGGCGCCACCGAGGCCTGCGCACATCGCCGAAAGCACATAGAGGCGCAGGATATGGCCTCTGATGTCGATGCCGGCACGACGAGCCGCCTGCACATTGGCGCCGATGGCGTAGTTATGCTGGCCGAACCGGGTCTGGCTCAGGATGTAGTGCATCGCGACGACGAAAACGGCTGCAATGATGACGAGATAAGGCACACCGTAGAACCTGCCGTTGCCGAGCAGCGCGAACCAGGAATTCTGGACCGGCACCGTCGTGCCGCCGGCGAGCAGGAAAGCAGCGCCGCGCGCCACGCCAAACATGCCAAGCGTGCCGATGAAGGGCGGAATTCTGAGGCGCGAGATCAGCAAGCCGTTGATCATGCCAGGGACTCCCGCGACGATCACGGCCGCCAGAATGCCCACCATCATGGCCAGAGGCACCGGCATGGCGGCGCCAGCCAGATTCGTGGCATGGGCCGCAACAACAGCAGCAAGGCCCATGATGAAGCCCAGCGAGAGGTCGATGCCTCCCGAAATGATGACGAATGTCTGTCCGGTCGCAAGCAGCAACGGCGCCACGGCAAATATCGCAATGGATTGCACGTTGAACGGATTGAGCACGAAGGTCGCGCCGAAGGAGGCCCTCGACCAAACCTCGAAACAGATGATCAGGCCGGCGAGAAACAGCCAGGCGCGCCCTTCGGCGATGCGTCCGAGCCAGGTCCTGGCCGGATCACCATGGTCGGCCTGAGGGGCGACATGGGTTTCGCTCTGCTCGGTTGGTGATGTTGAAGTCATTGACACATCCGATCCGCAGCGCGGCCTCCGTCAACAGGGTCCCAGAGACCCGGCGCTGGTCTCCTCCCGGCAAGCCGGAAGGGGACCAAGCTGGTTGGAATCATTCGGAATAGAGGTACCTCATTCGGAATAGAGGTACTTCGAGATGTTCGGGTCCGCGATGTTTGACTTGTCCATGATCGTAAAGCCGGTGCCGATCGCAACCGGGATCGACTGGCCGGTCAGGTGGGCATAGGCAGAAACGACACCAAAATAGCCGATCTCGGCCGGATGCTGGGCAATCGCAACGTCCACCAAGCCGGTGTTGATGTTGTCGACGATGCTGACCGGTGCGTCGAACGCGACGACCTTGATGGTCCCGCTTTGCCCTGCCTGCTTGACGCCGTTCGCCGCGCCGATCGCCGAGAACAGATTTGCACCGAACACACCAACGAGATCGGAGTTGCGCGCGAACGTCGCTTGGAGCTGCGAGGCAGCCTTGTTGGCGTCGTCGTCGTTGAACTGCGTCTCGAGCACGGTGATGTCCGGATGCTTCGCCATCTCCTTCTTGAAGCCCTCTTCACGCTGATCGGTGGTCGAAATGCCGGGCTTAACGTTGGAAACATAGACCTTGCCTTTGCCGCCTATGGCCTTGACCAATGCCCGCGCGGCGATCTCGCCGCCCAGAATGTTGTCCGAAGCAATATAGGACAGCGGGAAATCCGCCTCACCGGCACCGGTCTGGTAGACGCCGCTGCCGATGAAAGTGTCGACGGTGATCACCGGGATGCCGGCATCATTGGCCTTGCGGAGCGGCTCGACCAATTGAACCTTGTCGGTTGGCGCGATCAGGATCGCGTCTGGCTTCTTGGCGATGACCGCGTCAAGCACGGGGACTTGCGTTACCGGATTGAAATCCGAAGCGCCCTGGAACACCAGGGTCACGCCAAGGGCATCGGCCGCCGCCTGAGCGCCTTTGCGCATGGTGATGTAGAAGCCGTCGGTAGTAAGGCCCGGAACGAGAGCAATGGTGAACTTCTTGTCCTGCGCCAAAGCGGGCGTGATCAGCGCCGTTGCGCAGATGGCGAGAGCCGCCAGGGCGGCAACAATCTTCTTCATAACATCCTCCTCATAATGTTGGCAGATTTGCCGTTGCGATTGATATCGGGAATGGCCGTCAATCTGTTCAGGCTACGAATCGTAAATGCGCTGACGGCCGGAAAACGGGTTTCGCCTGCTTGCTGTTACGGGCAGCTCCTCCCAGGCGCCCAGTCATTAGATCAGCCAGTCGAAACCGACCAGCCCTGCTGCCCGCAGTCCCGTTTCCTCGCATCCGCAAGGTCCAGAGAACTGCGCCGCTCGGCGCGCATGCGCGCCTAGCGGCAGGTTGTAACACTTTGCTGAAAGAAATTGCAACCGGTACTTCCCTGGCCGGAACGCTTTTCAAACCGGACAACATCTGTCTGCTCCGCAGGGCCCGCACGGCAGACTATTGCCCCCAAGTCCCTGACGAGACAACAGGTGATTTCGGGGCCCCAGGCTCCCGGACCGCGTGGCGTCGATCGGTTCAGGATTGATCAGGCGCGCCGATGTCGCGCATCATGGTGTCCGCCTTCTATCGAGGCACGAGAGCCACGAGGATGGCTTGCGCCGTTTTCGTGTCCGTTATCAGGGCATTGATGAGTCTCGCGCGGACGGCACCGATGATGGCCGTCGCCTTCTCCGGCGAGGCGGCAACGCCGATGACCAAGGGGACGGTTCGAAGCTGGGCCGGCGACATTGCGATCATCCGGCCCTCCCCTTCCCACGGGATAAGGGTGCCTTCGGCGTCGAAGTAATGGCGGATGACGTCTCCAGCCGCATGAAACAGGGCCTGTTCGCTCAGTGTGGCCGCGCTCGCCTCGGGCGGATTGATGGCATGGGGCAGGCCGATGCCGACGATCGCAACGTCGGTCCGGTCCCAAAGCGCGACGCTGTCGCGGATGGCCGCATCGCCAAGGAAGACCTGACGCAATTCGGTGGACGGCAGATAGGGCGCATGGATGAAATGCGGCGTCCCGCCGAACTCTTCGGCGGCCAGCCGTACAAACTCGTTGATCTGGAAATGCGCCGCCTGCTGCTGCATGCCGCCGGTGGCAGCGACGGTAAGGACCCCGGGAATGCGCGGCAGGCCTGCCCGGATCACCTCGCGGATGGCTCGCCCCCAGCCGACGGCAACCACCGAGCCGGCCGTCAGTTCCGCTTGCTTGAGCAAGGCGCCGAGCGGTGCGGCGAGCGCCGTCAGCGCTCCGGCTGCCGGCGTTTCGACAACCGCGGCGTCGCGCAGCCCCAACCCGTCAATCAACTGCCTGGTGATGTCCTCGGGCGTCACAAGATCGAGAACCTCGATCCGCACGATGCCCTCTGCTCTCGCCCGCTGCAGCAAACGCGATATGGTGGCGGTGGAGACACCGAGCCGGCGCGCAATGTCGACCTGCGACATCTCCGCCTCGTAGTGCATTTTGGCGACCGTATGCAGCATCGTCCGCGATGCGGCCGCATCTTGTGTGGGAGGGACAGACAGCTTGCAATTCCTTTCAGCAATGTGTTACAGACCCATCAACCGATGGGAGTTATCGCGCAAATCCGGCAGACTCGCAACTTGGGTTCGTTTCCACCGAACGTTGCTGCCAAGCCAGATTTCTCGGTTCGATAGCGCATCAAAGCGGCAAACCTTCCTGCCGGCAGGCAGGTAAAAACTGAACATTTCTTGTTCCACGGATCTGCGCCCTGGTGAATGGGCGCCAACATCGGACAAAAGACCATGACAAAGATGACGACGGCGGAGTTACGCGGCTATCAGCAGATATGCGGCAAGGACGGGGCCATGATGGCCATCGCCTGTGACCAGCGCGGCGGCATGCGGACCTTGCTGGCGTCGGACCCTGCCGAACAGGCCAAAATCACCAACGACATGCTCGGCGACACCAAGGAGGACATCACGCGATACCTCGCCAGTCAGGCATCCTGCGTGCTGCTCGACCCGCTCTGCGCGGTGCCGCGGGTTGTCGATGAAGGGGTGCTGAACCGGGATACGGCTCTGCTCATCGGCCTCGATGCCTCGGGCTTCGACGTCTCGCCCGCCGGCTACCGGCTGTCGCGCCTCGTTCCCGACATCGACGCGCGCCGCGTCCGCGAACTCGGTGGCACCGGCGGCAAGATCATGGTCTATCTCAGGGCCGACAGACCGGAGGCGAACGAGTATAACGTCGCCATTCTGCGCCAGTGCATCGCCGACTTCGGGCAAGAGGACCTGCTGCTCATCGTCGAATTCCTGACCTATCAACTCGAAGGCGAAAGCCTTGAAGACTATACGGCCAAGATCCCCTGGCTTGTCGAAGAGGGCACTCGGATTTCGCTGGAATGCGGGGCAAAGGTGCTCAAGCTTCCTTATCCCGGAACGCCGGAAGCCTGCGCCAGGATCAGCAGCATGGCTGGCGAGGTGCCATGGGCGGTCCTCTCCGCCGGCGTCAACCACGCAACGTTCCTGGGCCAGGTCGAGATCGCGATGAAGAACGGCGCGTCAGGCGTGATCGCCGGCCGGTCGCTGTGGAAGGACTGCATCTCGCTGGACCGTGACATTCAGCGGGAAAGGCTTAAGACCATCGCAGTGTCGAGATTGCACGAGCTTCAGGCCGTGATCGGAAACTACCGGCAGAAAGCCGCTTAGTCATTCGCCGTTCACACCGGGCACACACGGGACGTCATGCCTCATAGTTCGATGGCCATCGGGATCGATATCGGCGGCACCAATCTGCGCGCCGCCCGCATTTCCGGCAGAGGCGAAATCCTTGACCGCATGTCCGAAAAGAGCGCGCCGGACCCGGCGCTCATGCTCTCCCGGATCGCCGAGATGGTGCGCCGGCTCGATTCTCCGGAGGTTGCCGCCATCGGCATCGGCGTCCCGGGACGCGTCGATGCGCGGCGTCGCGCCGTCTTGTCCGGAGGCTATGTCAACCTCGCCTCGGTCTCCCCGGCGCAACGGCTGGAAAACCTGGCGGGCAAGCCCGTCGTGATCGACAATGATTGCAACATGGCACTGGTCGCCGAGATGGCTCGAGGCGCCGCCATGGGTCACGAAAACATCGTCATGTTCACCATCGGGACCGGCATTGGTGGTGCCGTGGCTCAAGACCGGCAGATCGTCCGCGGCAAGGGGACGGCGGGGCAGCTCGGCCATATCACTGTCGACATATCAGGCGAAGCCTGCGTCTGCGGCCGGCGCGGCTGCGTTGAAACCACCAGCTCCGGTACAGCACTTGGCCGTCACATCTCACGCGCAGGCCTCGGTCCGGATATCTCGGTCGATCAGCTTTTCGCCCGGGATGCGAGCGGCGACACGCCGGTGCGCGGGATACTGGAAGCCTGGGCCAGACCGTTGCGTGCGGCAATTGATACAGCGGTGGCGATGTTCGCCCCCGATCTGGTGCTGCTCGGCGGCGGACTTGGCCAGGCGGCCCATCAGGCGCTTGCCAAGGCTCCGGCCTTGGCTCCCTGGTACCAATGCCCTGTTGAACCGGCGCAACTCGGCGACGACGCCGGCGTCATCGGCGCCGGTCTGCAAGCGCTGGCAGGGCAGGCGGCGGTTACGGCCTCGCCGGTGACCTCGCCATCCGCTGGACTCAACCCGGGCCGGCGTGCCGTGCCCGGCCAGCGCGCCGTGCTCGTCAACGGCATCCCCGCCAGCGGCAAAAGCACGGTCTCGCGCGGTATCGCCGACCGCCTAGGGTGGCCATTGCTTACGCTCGATACCATTAAGAACCCGTTCCTCGAAGTGCTCGGCGGCGGCGATCGTGAATTCAACCGCTCGCTCGGTCGCGCCAGTTATGAAGCCATCTGGTCGGTCGTCGGCGAAGCTCCCGCGGGCACAACAGTTGTCGTCGATGCCTGGTTCGGCTTCCAGCCGCGCCAGGTGCTCGAGGATCACCTGCGAAGGGCTGGTGTCGAGCGGACCGCCGAAATCTGGTGTCATGCACCCGGCGAGGTTCTTGCCGAGCGCTATCGCGCACGGCTCGACCAGCGTCCCGCTGGCCACCCCGGGGCGGCCTATGTCCCCGAGCTGATCGAGCTGGCCAAGCGCGCCGAGCCGCTGCGGCGTGGACCGCTCTTTGATGTCGATACGACAAAACCAATCGCTTTCGATGCCATCACGCAATGGCTGCGGGCGACGATTGACACATAGGCAGGCGAAGCTTGCGCGCCTGAAATGATGATCCGCGCGCGACTTATCCGCGGCGTGATTCACTCGTGCTCTTGATTTTGATGCCGGGAGCGGAAGCTCGCGCTGGATCGAGGTGACATGGATGACCACGCCCGAGCCTTGCTCCATCATCATCGGCAACAGGGCAGATCAAGCAGGGTTCATCGGCTTCGCGCGAGGATGATTTGGAACAACGGGAAGACCAAAGACGTTCGTGCATATTGCATCCGCCAGCCACAGGTCTAACGCTTGCTATTCTCAGTAGTTCGAGGCGTACCATGTTTCGCAACTCGGGCATCATTTCTCTGCCTCGCCCGCTTGAGCGTCGTGTGGACACTCTTGCCCAGTCGTTCATGCGCCAGCGGCTCGGATCTCAGATGGACTTCTCGACTCCGGAAGGCGAGCCGGCGCTGTTACCACCCAATTCCGTAACCTGGCGCATTTTCAAGAACCCTGTTGCGCTGTTCATCGGCGGGGTAACGGCGGTGCTGCTCGAATTGGCAGAGCCGCGGGTTCGCGACGCCATTTGGCAGCACAGCAGCTTCCGCTCCCTCGCGCTCCGACGATTGCAGCGTACGGGCCTCGCTGCTTTGGTCACGGTCTACGGCCCCCGATCCAAGGCTAAGGCCATGATTGAAGATGTGGTCAGGATGCATGGGCGCGTTTCGGGTCGAACCAGCGAAGGCGAGCCATACCACGCCACCGACCCGGAGCTGCTGGACTGGGTGCAAGCGACGGCCGCGTTTGGTTTCATGGAGGCCTATCACACCTATGTGCATCGTCTGCATTTTTTCGAACGGGACGCGATGTTTGCTGAGGCTCGCCCCGTGGCGCTTCTCTATGGTGCGGTCGGCGCGCCCACGTCTCAGGCCGAGCTTTACGCGCTGTTCGACGTGATGAGGCAAAGACTCGTCGCGTCGCCGATCGTCTCGGAGTTCCTGCAGATCATGGAAGAAGTTCCCGCCTTGCCGGGAGTTGCTCGACCCCTTCAGCGGCCGCTTCTGAAGGCGGCCGTCGAGATCCTACCCCAATGGGTCCGCAAGCGGTTGGAACTCGGCGACCGCTGGACCTTGAAGCCGTGGGAGCGTGCTGTTGTGAAGACGACGGCTGCAATTTGCGACAGCACCGCGCTTCATTCATCACCAGCCGTCCAGTCGTGCCGCCGCCTCGGCCTTTCCGAGAGCTATCTCTATCGCCGAACGGCATCCGAAAACTTACACAGAACCGGACAGTGTTCCTTGACCTAAATGTCAGGCCCGCGTCGTGCAGACGTTCAGCTTCTAGTTAACGCGTCTTGAAGGCACGAACTCGATAGCCCACTGGACGGTGGGGCGTGACGGAGGCCCGCCAAGCAGATGCGAACAAACTACCGGACGGCTGCCGGCAACAGTGAAGCCGTCGTACCGTCAAAACCGGCATGGGCCGGCTCGTGGCCGGAGCCGCCGCCCGAGATGACCGTGTAGCCCTTCTCGGTGACTGTCAAAGTCACGATCCTGATCCGCGGGTCAAAGAGCGCCTCCAGCAGCTGAGCGGGGCCCTCCGGTGCGACAAGAATATGGCCGATAGAACCGACTATCCGAAGGCTCGTCTGTTCATCTTGACGACTGACAACTGTGTACAAACCATCTTGGGGAGCAAGCGCGTCCCGCGTGTCCGAACTCCGGGGGAGGCTGCAATGATGCCCCAATCGAGTTGTCCCGCGGCCAAGCAATCACCGTATAGATTGCCTGATGGGCCCTGTGGAAGTTGCCGATACCGAGATGCACGATTCCGGGCGTCACACTCCGTCGATCGTACCGATGAATTTGGACACCGGCTGATGCGAGCGCCAAATTGGCGTAAGAACGACGATTTTCCATTGTATGCAGCTCAATCGAAATGGAGACCACCGTTCATGTCGATAACCTCACCCGTGATGAACCCGGCTAGAGGTGACGCGAGGAATGAAACGGTGTGGGCGACTTCTTGAGGTTCGCAAAATCGCCCGACCGGGATTTGAGCAAGCTGGGCCGCGCGCTGTTCGTCGTTGAGCTGTTCGGAAACCATCGGCGACATTACGTAGGCGGGGGCAATTGCATTCGAGGTTACGCCCTGGCCAGCGGTCTCGCGGGCAATCGAAAAGGTCAACCCTATCATCGCGCTTTTCGAAACTGAATACGCCGTCCCTGCGGTCAAGCCTCCGCTTTTGGCGGCATAGGAGGAGATATTGACCACCCGACCCCACCGCTTCGACCGCATCCCTGGAAGAAATATCTGGGCGAGAAGGAATGCGGCTTCTACGTTGACTATGTTGACCCTTCGCCATTCCTCGATCGAGGTATCTGCCATTTTGTGGTTCGACAGAATGCCAGCATTGTTGACCAAAATGTCGACCGAACCGAAGTGCTGAAGAACCTTCTCCGCCGCCGCGCGCGTTGAACTCTCAACTGCCAGATCAACACCGACGGCAACGGCGCCATGCCCTATCCGCGACGCCAGCGCCTCTGCGGCCTTGGGGAGCAGATCCAGGACTGCTACTTGAGCGCCGGCGCGCGCCAGTTCCACTGCGATTGCGGAGCCGATAGCGCCTGCGCCTCCAGTTACGACAGCGGTTTTTCCTTCTAGCGATTGCAAGCGGGAATTCTCCATTGCTTGGTCAGACCGCGGCATGACGTGTCTCCGACGCATGCGCGTCGAAAAGGACAAAGATTTTATCGAGATGGGCGACCAATGCGGCTTCCGCACCGGGTCCGTCATTGGCATCCAGCGCATCCAGAATTGCCAAATGCTCCTGCAGCACAACCGCAAACCGTGCGGCATTGCCGGAGAAACGAATAAAGCGAGTCAGCTTGGCTTTAGCAGCGTGGATGGTCGTCCAAACTCCCGGTCGCTGCGCGAAAGACGCAAACAATTGGTGAAAATTCTCGTCATTGTCGTGAAATCCGTCAATATCGCCCTCAGCGATACTCCGTTCTTGAGCCGCCACCAGTGAACGCATTTCAGCGCTCATCGCTGGCGTCCAACGCGGCGCAACTTCGCGAAGAAGGCAAGTTTCCAGAGAACGGCGGACAAAATGGCTGTCTTGGATGCTGACGATATCAATTTGCGAAACAAAACTGCCGAGCTGCGGAAAGACACTTACAAGTCCGTCTTCGGCCAATCTTTGGATCGCTGCCCTCACAGGTGTGCGAGACACATTGAACTGGCGACACACCGCGTTTTCACTAATCGATTCGCCCGGCAAGAGCTTCGCACGCACGATTGCCTCGCGCAGGACGGAGTAAATTTGCTCACTCGCCGAACTGCGCCGGTTCAAAAACACGTCTAGTTCAGCCAATCCGGAAGACATGGCTTTCGCTCCATTCTGGTCGAAACGCGATATCGCGTTCCGCTCGCCTTCTTGCACAATGTCCTCCGAAAAATGCCATCAACAAAAAAGCAGTTGCACCTTGTATACAAGTGTACTAGAACTTCTGCGGTGAATGCAAGGCATTTGCGCTGGCGGTCTCGACAATTTTAAGCGGGAAGGCGGCGCTCTCAACGGGAGGAGTTTTGATGTCGAACTATTTGCGTCGCGTGCTCGCGATTGGACTGCTATCCGCAATAGGCGTGGGGTCCGCCTTCGCCGCTGGAGATTCAAAAATTGCGCTGGTTCCCGGAGGTCCGCACCCCTACTTCGCGGCGTGGGAGCAAGCTGGTAAGGATGCTGCCAAGGATTTTGGCCTGGCCGCAGCAGACTATAAGGTGCCGCAAAAGTGGGAACTCAGCCAGCAGAACCAGCTGCTCGAGAGCCTTTTGACCCAGGGTTATAACGGCTTTCTGATTTTCCCAGGTGACCCCGTCGGATCGGTCAGTACCGTCGACGAGCTCGTGTCCAATGGCGCGCCTGTCATCGGCGGCGCAGGGTGCTTCAAGGATCCTTCTTCAGCAACCTTCTGCCTCGGCACCGACACTGGCAATTCAGCATACATTGGAACCAAGGAGCTTTTGAAAACACTGACGGGCACCAAGAAGCGCATTGCCCATTTCACCGGCTTCCTTGTTGATCCGAATACCCAGCTTCGCATCGACGCCGTCAAAAAAGCGGCGGAGGAAGAAGGCGCAACGGTCGTCCAGGTCATCGCTGACATTGATGCGCCCGAGCCAGCCGAGGAAAAGATTAATGCCTACCTGGCAGCTCACGCCAACGACGTCGATGGCATCATCACGACCGCTTGGGTCCCTGCGGTTGTAGCCTCGAACGCAGTCCGAAAGATCGGCGACAAGCGGATCAAGATGGTAGCCATTGATCACGATCAAGTTGTGTTGAAGGCCATCAAGGATGGCTTTGTGAATGGCACAATGCTGCAGAATCCGTATGGCCAAGGCTATATCGGCACTTTCGTTCTCGACAAGCTTCGTTCGGGTTGCGCGGTCAAGACCGATGCGCCTTTTAAGAAGAATGCCCTCACTGACAAGTTCATCGACTCGGGAACCGTCTATGTCGCGGCCGACAAAATCGACACTTATGTTGACGCCATGCGCGACACGACCAAGAAGCTCTTTGAAACCTTCCAGGCGACTTATCTGACCTGCAAGTAACGAGACTTCCGCCAATGCCGCCGGGCTGCGTTCAAGCAGACCCGGCGGTCGTCCAACCAAATTGCACGGTGTCTGTCGTGACCCAGAGCCAGGCCTGATAAGATGGCAGCCTAGCCATTGAAGGTGCGAAACCATGTCTTATTCAGATGTGCCGGCGAAGGGTCCCAGTGGCGACATCGTCGGCAAGCCGCGCAGGAATGCCACCGAGACGCGATTCTATCTGACCAATGAGTTCGGGCTCATTGCCCTGATTGTAATCTTTGCTCTGGCCTTCAAATTCACAACAGAAGGTTTCTTTTCGGCCTTCAATTTGTTCACCCTCGGTCGTATCGCAGCCGTCAACATCATGATCGGCTTGGCCATGATGGTCGTCGTTATAACTGGGGGATTGAACCTTGCTGTAGGGGCGATCGGCGTTTGTGCCGCAATGACTTGCGGCTATCTCATTGAGGTGGTCGGGCTTCCATGGCCACTCGCAATTCTCTCAGCGGTGGCCCTTGGCGCCTTGCTGGGCTTTATCAACGGATGGACTTCCGTTCGCACAGGATTGCACAGCTTCATCATCACGCTCGCTACAATGAGCATTTTCTTCGGCGTAATGATTTTCCTGACGCGTGCAGAATCCTATCGCGCTCTGCCACCCGTCTTTGCAGCGTTCGGACGCCTCAAGCTGTTGGGTTTTTTCTCTCCGCTCCTCCTGGTCAGCCTCCTGGCTGCATTGCTTCTAGGATATCTTTATAATTTGACGGCGGTTGGGCGGGAGATGCTGGCTGCTGGCGCCAAGCCCGAAGCGGCGGAGATGTCCGGCATAAATGTCGGGCGCATCTTCATATACTGCCACATGCTGTCTGGCGCGCTCGCCGCCTGTGCGGCTCTGATGCTAGTCGCACGCAATGGAGCGGCGATCCCATCAATGGCGGGACAACTCGGACAGGACTGGCTGCTCATCGCGTTCCTTGGTCCTGTGTTGGGGGGAACACTTTTGGCGGGCGGCAAGGCATCGGTGCTGGGGACGTGCCTAGGTGCGTTTCTGGTGACGATGCTGACTAGTGGTTTGCTTCTATTACAGCTGGGCGATTTCTGGATTCAGAGCTTTTTGGGTCTGCTTTTGCTGGCTGCGGTATTGATGGACAAAACACGCCGAACCTTTCTGGCCCGGAGGAACATGGCATGAACGGCTCCTTCGCCAACGCCGTGCGGAGCGACTGGTTTGGGCCGCTGCTGGTTACGATCGTCGCCGTTGCGATCGTGGGGGGCTTCAACCCATCATTCCTATCGCCATTGAATATTCAGGTGCTGCTGCTCGCAATTGCAGTAAATGGCCTGATCGCGTTTTCGCAAATGCTCATCATCGCTATCGGTCAGATGAATTTGTCTGTCGGGGCTATCGGCGGTCTTTGCGCTATTGTTTTCGCCGGCATGATGGACGCGTGGCACGTGCCCGCATCCCTTGCCGCCTTAACCGCGCTGTCGCTCGGGGTCATATGCGGCGTAATAAACGGATTTCTGATCGCCCGAACTGGCATTTCGGCGTTCGTAATTACCCTCGCCAGCCTGTCCGTTTACAAGGGCATCAATTTGGGCATCACACATGCCCAACCCTTTTATGATATCTCAGACGGCGTGAAATCCATCGGACAGGGCGCGATCTTCGGGATCATTCCTTGGTTGATGCTCCCGACCATGGCTGTCGGGCTAGCCTTGTGGTTCATGCTTAATCGGCAACCCATAGGGCGGTTTATTTTGGCAGTCGGCGGCAATCAACATGCCGCAGAATTGTCGGGAATATCGATTGCAAATACAGTTGTCATCGCGCACGCCCTTTCGGGGTTTCTTGCAGCGCTTGCCGGTCTTCTCCTTGTTGCCCGTTTACAAATGGGTCAACCGACGATCGGCGACGACTGGCTAATTTTGTCTTTTGCCGCGCCCGTGATCGGCGGCGCGGTCTTGGCCGGCGGACACGTCAGCGTGCCCGCTACGCTGCTCGGGGTGGTGATCGTTGCAATAATCACACAAGCCCTCGTGCTTTTCGACATCGACCCGTTCCTCGTGCAGGTCGTGCTGGGCGCAATGATCTTGGCGGCAGTCGGCGCCAATCGTTTTCGCGAAAGTCGTTTGTCACGAAATCTCAAGAGGCTCTGAAATGGCGAGCGAGATAGCGTTCCAGGCTCTGGGCATTGAGAAGTCCTTTCCAGGCGTAAAGGCCCTAAAGGGCGTTTCCCTGACACTTAAAACTCATTCCATACATGCTTTGCTCGGCGAAAACGGCGCAGGGAAGTCAACGCTTATCAAGATCATTACCGGTGTTCACCACCCCGATGCCGGCCGCCTCATCCTGGAGGGCCAAGAGGTTCATTTCGGCTCGCCGCGCGAGGCCATCGCTCATCGTGTTGGCGTCGTACATCAAGAACGGAATCTTATCCCGAGGTTTTCTGTTGCGGAAAATATCCATCTCGAGCAACTTGGGGCTTCGTTGCTAAAGCCGGTGGACTATGCCGACTTGAACAAGCAGGCCGCGCGTTGGCTTGAGGCCCTCGGATTAGACATCGACCCAAGAACCCCGGTATCGCGCCTTAGCGTCGCCAAGATGCAGCTGGTCGAAATCGCCAAGGCCTTGTCTCTGCGCTCGCGAGTGCTTCTCCTGGATGAACCAACCGCATCACTTACCTCGAGTGAAACTGATCTATTATTCTCGTTTTTGCGAAAGCTGCGAGACCAAGGCGCCAGCCTGCTATTTGTCAGCCATAAGCTGGAAGAAGCGCAGGAGCTTTGCGACAGCGTCACAGTGCTGAGGGATGGGTCGAATGCCTGTGAAAGCCGGCCAATGGAGGGCCTGGGGCGGCAAGACATTGTCCGATTGATGATCGGCCGGGCCGAGGGTGAAGGCGGCTGGCGGGAGCGCAACTCGACTGGGGCTCCTCCGGCCATCGAGCTCAAGAACATTGAAACATCTTTAGGCCATTCGGACGTCAATCTGCATGTCCGACAAGGCGAGATTGTGGGCCTCTATGGCCTCGTGGGCGCCGGAAGGACCGAGCTTGCAAAATGCATCCTGGGTCAGTTTCCGCTGACGGCTGGTACCGTCGAGATCGACGGGAAGCCGGTTAGGATCAGGTCGGTCGGCGAAGCCATCCACACGCATCGTGTGGGATACGTCAGCGAAGATCGAAAGGGCGAAGGTCTGGTCTTGATGCATTCGGTGCTGTCAAATGCTGGAATTGCAGTGTGGCGCCCCCTTTCGGCACTTCTCGGATTCCTCACCGACCGCCTCGTGCGACACAAGGTAACGCCATACATCGAGAAGCTTGAGGTGAAAACACCCAGCCTCGCGCAGACGGTGGCCAACCTTTCGGGTGGCAATCAGCAGAAAATCAGCGTCGCCAAATGGCTGGCAGCAGGCGTCAAGATCTTGCTGGTTGACGAGCCGTCAGTCGGCATCGACATCAAGACCAAGGCTTACCTGCACGATTTGCTGCGAGAACTCGCCGACAACGGCACTGCCATTTTGCTGATCACGAGCGACATGCCCGAAATGATCCTGCTCGCTGACAGGATTCTGGTCATGAACGACTACCGGCTTCAGGGCCAGTTAATCAATGACGGATCCTATGCCGGCATGAGCGAGGGCATCATGAATCTGATCCATAGGGCTGAGGCCGCCTAAGCTCCTCACACTTTCAGGACTTTTCACCATCGGCCAAGAGGATCCCGTGGACAGGCGTGAGTTCGGCAGGACTGGATTGCAGGTATCCGCGCTGAGCTTTGGTGCGTCCTCTCTGGAGGTGTGGGCATGAGCCTCGCCGAACCCTTGGCAGAGGCAAACTCGAAATCCCAATTGGTCCCCTTCTGGCCGGGCGATTCATGCGTGATGACGATGATGCCGGCGTCCTTGGCCTTCTGCAGCACCGGCTCGAGCACCTTGGCGTCGTTCGGCACCACGCCGATGACTTTTACGCCCTGAGCGATGAGATCCTCGATGGCGCGAACCTGAAGTGCAGGATCGGCGCTGGTCGGGCCAACCATGAACGCATCGATGCCGAGCTTCTGACCGCGCTCCTTGATACCGGCCTCCATCGCGTTGAACCACGGAATGCCACCAATCTTCACGACGATGCCGACCTTGCCGGCCTATTGCGCCAGCGCCGCGAACGATGCGCCAAGCGATAGCGATGGGCGAGCGCCACGGCGGACGCTTCGCGCCAAGTTGATGGGTTCTCCGCCGCAGCCGCTCCGAGGCCGCCCGAAACGGCGGCGAAATTCTCAAGGCTCTGACGGATGGAGCAACAGAATTCCTTGTGGAGCGCGGCAGCGGAACCTGGAGTAGGAAAGGCCTTGGTGAGCACCATACCTCAGCCGTCACATCCCGATTCCGCGTTTTCTGCCGAAGCTCCAGTCGATGCCGCCGCTGTTTTGCACGAAGCCGGTAATGTGCTGGCCGATGCGCTTGTCGAGCATCGGCTGCCAGGGCACGAGCCGAAAGCCGAGACCATTGTCCAGCATGGCGAAGCGCCCGCTGGCAAGACGGACCGAGCCTAGCAGCCTGCCGCCGACATGATTGCCGGGCTGGACGGGCGCGAAGGTAAGGCCGCGCGCAGCGGCCATTTCCTTGCCGACCCGCGTAACCTCCTGGCGCTCCAGCGTGGCTACAAGGTCGCGCGAGAAGGTGA